>JANOBJ010000152.1:0-4194 GCA_031411575.1 Betaproteobacteria bacterium
TAGGGCGTCACCTCGTCGCCCTCCCGCACGCCGGTATCGACGCGAGCAAGTCGCACCGGCAGCGCAAGACGCGTCAGCCGTCCGGCCGCTGGCGCGAAATCCCGTGCAGGGTCTTCCGCATAGATCCGCGCCTCGATCGCATGTCCATGGATCGCGAAACGCTCCTGCCCGCGCGTGAACCGTTCGCCTGCCGCAACCCGCAACTGCCAGGCAACGAGATCTATTCCCGTGATCGCCTCCGTCACCGGATGCTCCACCTGCAGCCGGGTGTTCATCTCCATGAAGAAAAAGCTCATCGCGCCGTCGGGCTTTTGTTCGACGATGAATTCCACCGTCCCGGCGCCCACGTAGTTCACGGCTCGCGCAGCAGCCACCGCAGCCTCGCCCATCTGCCGGCGCAGGGCTTCGGTCATGCCCGGTGCGGGCGCTTCCTCCAGCACCTTCTGGTGGCGCCGCTGCACCGAGCAGTCGCGCTCGAACAGATGCACCAGATTGCCATGGGTATCGCCGAACACCTGGATCTCGATGTGGCGCGGCCGCTGCACATATTTCTCGACCAGTACTGCGTCATCACCAAAGCTGTTGATGGCTTCGCGCTTGCACGACGCCAGCGCCGCCGCAAAGTCGGCCGCCGCAGCGACCGCGCGCATGCCCTTGCCGCCGCCGCCCGCGCTGGCCTTGATAAGCACCGGGTAACCGATACGGTCGGCCTCGCGTTGCAGCAGCGCCGGGTCCTGGTCGCTGCCGTGGTAGCCCGGCACCAGGGGCACGCCGGCTTTCTCCATGAGCTGCTTCGACGCCGATTTCAAGCCCATGGCCTGGATGGCCGATGCGGGCGGGCCGATGAACACCAGACCGGCCTCCTGGCAGGCCTGCGCAAAAGCCTCGTTCTCACTCAAAAAACCATAGCCCGGATGGATCGCCTGGGCACCCGTTGCGCGGGCGGCTTCGATGATGCGTTCCCAGCGCAGATAGCTGTCCTTGGGCGCGCTGCCGCCCACATGGACGGCTTCGTCGCAGAAGCTGACGTGTTTGGCGTTCGCATCGGCATCGGAATAAACCGCAACGGTCTGGACGCCCATGCGGCGCGCCGTGGCGGCCACCCGGCAGGCGATCTCGCCTCGGTTTGCAATCAAAATTTTCTTGAACATCTAGGCCGCCTTCGCGTTACCGGAAAAGAACTCGGACACCCGCCGGATCGCCGCGCGCAGGAACTTGATCAGCAGCAGCGTCATGATCCACATCAGCACCACAACCAACAGCAGCACCGCACCAAAGACCAACGGGTGGTTGCTGGCCAGCCAGACCGCTCCCACCACGAGGCCATCCTCGACCAGACTGGCCAGCACGTTGGAAAACGGCTCCGGCGAGGTGTTGATGGCGGCCCGACTCGTGGTCTTGGCAGCCTGGCTGGTGGCCGCCAACGTGCCACCCATGAGCGCTGCTGCCATGGCCATCGTGGCGCTGTCGGCGCCAAAGACACCGGCGGCCAGCGCAGCGCCCGCCGGCACGCGAATCACGCTGTGCATGATGTCCCACAACGAATCGAGCCCGGGAATCTTGTCGGCGAAAAACTCCACGAACAGCATGACCCCGCTGGCGCCCAGCATCATCGGGTGCTGCAGCAGCTTCAGGCCGTCGGGCAGGACAATCCATCCCGCCAGTCCTGAAAGGCCGACCATGAACACCACCGCATACAGCCGCAAGCCGCTGGCCCAGCCGAGCGCGGCAGCAAGCGCCAGCAAGGTCGGCATATCGAGCTTGCCAGCCACTTGCTGCACGCCCGGCCCAACCGTGGTGGCGATGCCGCCGCCCCAGGATTGCAGCAGCGCGATCAACGACTGGACCCAGGCTTCCATGCGCGTTCCTTGGTTATGCCGGCAACCAGGACGGCTTGCGTTTGCCCAGGAACGACTGCAAACCCTCCTTGCCCTCGTCGCTGGCGCGGATGTCGGCGATGCGTCGGGCTGTTTCGGCGCGCAACTCGGGCGTCAGTGGCACTCCGGACACGTCGCGGACGAGGCGCTTGCACGCGCGCGTCGCCGTCGGGCCATTGGCCACCAGCGTGATCACCAGCTCATCAATCCTTGCGTCCAGGGTCTCACTGCTGCACAACTCGTGCACAAAGCCCAGGGCATGGGCGTGCGCGGCACTGAAGCGCTCAGCCGTGACCATATAGCGGCGCGACGCCTGCTCGCCCAACGCGCGCACGACATACGGGCTGATGGTGGCAGGCAACAGCCCCAGCCGCGCTTCCGACAGGCAGAACGTGGCACTATCGGCCGCCACCAGCACATCACAAATGGCCGCCAGACCCATGCCGCCGGCATAGCAATCGCCCTGAATGCGGCCAATCACCGGCACCGGGCACTGGTCGAGCGTCCACAGCATGTCAGCGAGCTTCTGCGCATCGGCGCGGTTCTCGTCCCAGCTGTAGCCGGCCATGGCCTTCATCCAGTTCAGGTCGGCACCGGCGCAAAACGCTTTGCCATGGGCGCCGAGCACGACCACCCGCAGATCGTCGTCGGTCGACAACTCGGTGAAGCTGACGGTCAGCGCAGCAATCACTTCATCGTTGAAGGCGTTGCGTACCTCAGGGCGATTGAGCCAGACTCGCGCAACATTTCGGGTGGGTCGAGAGACCTCAAGAACATTGCCCATGTTCAGTACCTCTTTGCAACTTCTTCCAGCATGACCTCGGTGGCGCCGCCGCCAATCGCCAGCACCCGCGCATCGCGCCAGAGCCGCTCGATCGGCGTCTCGCGCATGTAGCCCATGCCACCGTGAAACTGCTGGCAGGTCTGTACGACTTCATTGACCAGCTCGCCGGTCAACGCCTTGAGCATGGACACCTCCTGCACGATATCGTGCCCCTGCGTGACCGACCAGGCGCAGTGGTACATGAACTGGCGAGCCGCACGGGTCTTGGCGTCCAGCATGGACAGGCGCTGTCGGATGGTCTGCTGGTCCCACAGCGTGGCGCCAAACGCCTGGCGCTGGCGCACGTAGTCCAGCGTGAGCAGCAGCGCCTGCGTGCAGTGACCGACGGCCATGGCCCCGAGCGCGATGCGCTCGGTCTGGAAGTTCTTCATCACGGAGTAGAAGCCCTTGCCTTCCTCGCCCAGCAAGTTGGCGGCCGGTATGCGCACGTTGTCCAGCACCAGCTCGGCCGTGTCGGACGAGAGCCAGCCAGTCTTTTTGAGCGCGCGGCCCACACTGAAGCCCGGCGTGCCCTTCTCGACGATGAACATCGACATGTCACGCTTGCCATCGCCGGTCTTGGCGGCGATGAAGTACAGGTCGGCATGCACGCCGTTGGTGATGAACATCTTGGTGCCGTTGAGCACCCACCCGTCGGCGTCACCACCCTTTTCGCGCCGGGCCGTGGTTCGAATACCAGCCACGTCAGAACCCGCGCCGGGCTCGGAAATGCCCACGGCCGTGATCAGCTCGCCAGCGGTGACCTTGCGCAGGTACTTGTCTTTTTGCGCCGCATTGCCCGCGTGGTGCAGGTGCGGGCTGGCCATGTCGGTATGCACCAGCACCGTAATGATGAAGCCCGCGAAGGTGGACTGCGACAGCGCTTCGGCAAACACCAGGTTGGTCAGTGCATCCGCGTCGCCGCCACCGTACTGTTCTTCGTACATCAGGCCCAGCAGGCCGGCCTGGCCCATGCGGCGCAGCACGTCGCGCGGCACCATGCCCTGCTCCTCCCAGGCGGCGCCATGCGGCTCGACTTCGCGCGCGATGAAGCGCGCCACCTGCTCGCGCAGCTGTTCGTGTTCGGGGGTGGTGTAGATGTTGTTCATGGGCCTTACATGCGGAACACGCCGAATTGGGTGTCGGGCGTCGGCGCATTGAGCGTGGCCGAGAGACCAAGCGCGAGCACACGGCGGGTGTCGGCAGGATCAATCACGCCGTCGTCCCAGATACGGGCTCTGGAGTAGTAAGGGTGCGACTGGTGCGCAAACTGGTCGAGGATGGGCTGCTTGAACGCCGCCTCTTCCGCAGCGCTCCATGCTCCGCCGCGCGCCTCGATGCCATCGCGCTTGACGGTGGCCAGCACGCCGGCCGCCTGCTCGCCGCCCATGACGCAGATGCGCGCGTTGGGCCACATCCACAGGAAACGCGGGCTGTAGGCCCGGCCACACATGCCGTAGTTTCCGGCGCCGAAGCTGCCACCGATGATGATGG
>JANOBJ010000153.1:0-5640 GCA_031411575.1 Betaproteobacteria bacterium
TTCCCCGCAGGCGGAGCACTGCAGATGGTCGCCCGTAGGGCCTGCGGTCGTTAAGCCCGACGCACCCGGCGCGGTCACCGCGCAGCGAGCGCCAATAACACCAAGCGCACCCGACCGCCCCAAAACACCTTCAAAGGCCTATTTTCAAGCCAAAACCGCCCGTTGTCCGCATCCCCTGGTCATAGTTTGCTATATAACTAATAGCAAACAAAAAGAAGAAGCGATCAATCCACCGGCCACGGCATCGACTTGGGCAGCGTCACCGGTACCGGCTCTGCGGCCACGGGTTTGCCGCCCGGCTTCGCCACATCGACGCCGCGCCACCACGGGGTGACGCCTTCCACGCGCGACGGCTCAACCGGCTCGCCCAGACGCGGCATCACGAGTTGGGTGTTGGTCTTGGGGGCCAGCGCCAGCAGTGTTTCGACCGGTTCGTCCCACGCATGCAGGGCCAGGCTGAAGGTGCCCCAGTGCACCGGCAAGAAGGCGCCGCCGCCCAGCAGGCGGTGGGCTTCCAGCGCGTTTTCGGGGCCGAGGTGGATGTCGCCCCATGAGGGGTGGAAGGCGCCCACCTCGAGCATGATCAGATCAAACGGGCCCAGCCGCTCGCGGATGTTGGCGTATTCGGTGGTGAGGCCGGTGTCGCCGCTGAAAAACACCGCGTGGCGCGGCGAGCGCAGCACCAGCGACGACCACAGCGTGGCGTTGCGGTCTTTCAGGCCGCGACCCGAGAAATGTTGCGACGGGGCGGCGGTGACGCGCAGATCGCTGCCCGGCAGGGTGTGGGTTTCCCACCAGTCGAGCTCCGTGATGCGGCTGGCGGCGATGCCCCAGGCCTCCAGGTGCGCGCCCACGCCGAGCGAGGTGACGAAGGGCACGTTGCTTTTGGCCAGCTCGCGGATGGTCGGGTAATCGAGGTGGTCGTAGTGGTCGTGCGAGACCAGCACCAGATCAATCGGCGGCAACGCCTTCAGCGCCACCGGCACCGGCTGAAAGCGCTTGGGGCCGGCCAGCCGCGAGGGCGAGGCGCGGGGGCCCCAGACCGGGTCGGTCAGCACCCGCAAGCCGTCAATCTCGACCAGCACGGTGGAATGGCCGAGCCAGGTGGCGCGCAGACCGGTGTCGGGCGGCTTGGCCCAGGCCTCGCGCGGGTCGAGCGCGGGCAGCGGGCCGTTGGGCACGCGCCGCACGCCGCCGCTCAGGAACTCCCGCAGCGTGGGCCGTGGCGCGGTGGCGTCTCGCAGACCGGGCAGCACCGGGTGGCGGTTGCGAAACGTCTCACCCGCCCACAGCGGCGAGGCGCGCATGCGCTCCAGACGCAGGCCGTCGGCTTTTTTCCCCAGGGATTTCATGGTCACCTCGCGTGGGCGGTTGCGGTTGCAGACACTGTGCCACAGGGCGGCGGCGGCGCACGCGCAGCCCAACGGGTAGGCCGCAGGGCCGCTGCCGCACAACAGCCGTTTTGACCCGAATCAAGGGTGTTTTAGCGCTTTGGTGCCCGTCATATGGTCATTGTTTGCTATTATTTTAGTAGCATACAACGCCAAAGAAAACCAGCGGGACGGGGCAGGCCGATCAGCCCATCCGCACCTCGGCGTGCTCGCCCAGTTTGGGCGGCTTGCCGGTGACGGCGGCCTTGGCCATGAGGTACAGCTGCACCAGCTGGCTCTCGCTCACGTCCCAATAGTTGGCATGCAGGATGTGCACGCGCACCAGCGCCAGGTTGGGGTCGGTCACGCCGGCCGGAAACCAGGCTTCGGTCAGCTTGGACCAGAGCTGCTGCTTTTTGGCCATGTCTTCGACCACCATGGCCCTGCCCGACACCGAAACGTAGCTGTCTTCGCCAGGGTCGGCGTAGACCACGTTGACCAGCGGGTCGGCCAGCAGGTCTTCCACCGGCTCGCTGTTGCGCGCCATGAAGAACCAGAGGCTGTCGTCTTCGTCCAGGCGGGAGTTTTGCGTGGTCATGGGCCGGGCGTGCAGGTGACCGTTGCCGTGGCGGGTGGTGAACATGCCGAACCGCATGTCCTTGATCAGGTTCCACAGTTTGGTGCGGGCATCTTCGGGGCTGACGGGCTGGTTGCTGTTGCTCATGGTCGAATCCTCAAGTGGGTGAAAACGATGGGTCGCTCACAGGGGCACCCGCCTTGTCATTTCAACCGTGTGGGGCTCCGCAGGCGATCAGGCGTTGCGCCCAACGGGTGTAGGACGTGTCTGATTTGGACCCGGCATGACCGCGCCGGCTGCTGAAGCCGCCTGCTGAGTACAGGCGCTATTTGCCTTCGGCCGGCAGGCCTTCCATGCGGGCGCGAAACAGCAGATCGTCGGTGTGGCGCAGGCGCCGGCTCATCTCGCGCGCGAGGTTCATCTGGATCATGGCGAAAGGGGCCGGGTCGCGCTCGAACAGCCGGTACAGGTGCGCCGGCGTCAGCTCGATGGCGCGGCAGTCTTCATCAGCCCGCACCGCCGCGCTGCGCGGGAACAGATCGAGCAGCGCCATCTCGCCAAAACAGTCGCCCTTGCCCAGCTGGCGCAGCACCAGCTCGCGGCCTTTCCAGTGGCGCAGCACCGACACGCTGCCGCGCTCCAGCACAAACATGCTGACCGCCGGATCGCCCTCGCGGAAGAAAAACGCCTGCGCCGGCAGGCTGACGGTGCCAGCCTGTTCCAGCAGCACCTCCAGCGCCTCGGCGGCAAGCCCGCCGAAGATCGGCATTTGCTGCAGCAGTTCGATTTGTTGGGTGTGCATGCCCGCCTTTGGGTGCCCGATGCGACCGGGCGCCACAGTGTAGGCCCGGCATGCCCGAATGGGAATCCGGCTCGGGCGTTGCCCGGCGGACGCCGGGCCTTGTCTCAGCCCGGCCGCGCGGCCAGCAGCCGCGTGCGATCGGCCAGGTAGCGGCGCAGGCCCTCGTCCAGCGGGAGCGGGGCAAAGCCCAGCACCTGGCTTGCGCGCTCGGCCAGCGGTTCGTTGCCGGCGGTGATGAAGTCCAGCTGCACCTTGCACAGCATGGGCCGAAAGTGCAGCGCGCGCCCCAGCGCCTCGACCGGCGCGGTGGCGGCGTAGGCAAGTGCCGCCGGCACCTGGGGCGGCAGGTAGCTGCGCGCCTGCCGCCGCAGCGCCTGCGCCAGGCTTTTCAGCGAGCACATGCCGTCGCTCACGATGTACGCGCCCTCATGGTCAAGCGCGCGCACGATGGCGCCGGCCAGTGATTCGGCGTGCACCAGCGGAAAACGCCCGGGCAGCACCACCGGCAACTTCCACAGCCGCCAGTTCAACAGGCTCTCGATGACACTGGTGAAGCCTTCGCCGGTGTTGAGCCCGCCGTACAGCGCCCCGGGGTGGATGGTGGTGAGCGCCGTGCCGGTCCGCGCGGCAAACGCGGTGGCCGCCGTGTAAGCCTGCGTCATCGCGCGGAAATACGGCGTCAGGCCGTCCAGCGCGGCCACCGGGTGGCTCTCGCGGATGACGCCGCCCTGCGCGGCAAATACCTCGTACGTCGAGATATAGACCAGCCGCCGCAGCGTCGACTTTTCCATCGCGCCCAGAAAGGTCTGCAGCAGCCCCAGGTTCACGCGGCCGAAGATGCCCGTGTCAAACGCAAACTGCTCGGGCAGCCCGATGCCGTACACCGCGCAGTCCATCCCCGGCAGGAGGCGCGCGAAGGCCGCCTCGGTGAACTCAGGCTCGGCCACCACCCGCACCCCCGCCGGAAACGCCAGCCGCCCCGCATCGCGCACCAGCACCGTGGTCTCGTGGCCAGCGTTGGCGAGCGCGTGCGCCAGGGCATAGCCCACTTGTCCAGTGGCGCCGATCAGGAGGATTTTCATGGTGGGGTTCGCGGTTGGGGGCAGGTTGAACGTAGAAATGGGCGCGGAAAGCAACAAAAAGCATTACTGTACAGTCGATTGCTTCGGCCGAACGTAGCACCGGCCAACTGCCCAGATTCTCCCAAAGACGGCAGACACGACGCAGTTTGGGCTCGACCCGACTTGAAACCGTCACAAAAACCCGTATGATTAGCACTCGCTGGGTTTGAGTGCTAGCACATCGTGTTTGGCGCACCCCACAAGTTAATGAGCACTGACTTTCGGTGCTTTTTGATTTCAACCCCTGGTTTTCATACAAGGAGATCCCATGAAACTTCGTCCCCTGCACGACCGCGTGATCGTCAAGCGCATTGACAGCGAAACCAAGACCGCCTCGGGCATCGTGATCCCCGACGCCGCCGCCGAGAAGCCTGACCAGGGCGAAATCCTGGCCGTGGGCCCGGGCCGCAAGACCGACAAAGGCGAGCTGATTGCCCTGAACGTTGCCGTGGGCGACCGCGTGCTGTTCGGCAAGTACAGCGGCCAGACCGTCAAGGTCGACGGCGAAGAACTGCTCGTCATGAAAGAAGACGACCTGTTTGCCGTGGTGGAAGGCGCTGCCGCCACCACCGGTCTGAAGAAAGTGGCCTGAGCCTCCGGCCCGGTCATCACCCCCATCAACACTTTTTGAGGTAACAACATGGCAGCAAAAGACGTCATTTTCGGCGGCGAAGCCCGCGCACGTATGGTCGAGGGTGTCAACATCCTGGCCAACGCAGTCAAGGTCACTCTCGGCCCCAAGGGTCGCAACGTGGTACTGGAGCGCTCGTTTGGCGCCCCCACCGTGACCAAGGACGGTGTGTCCGTGGCCAAGGAAATCGAGCTGAAAGACAAGCTCCAGAACATGGGCGCGCAGATGGTCAAGGAAGTTGCTTCCAAGACCTCTGACATCGCTGGCGACGGCACCACCACCGCCACCGTGCTGGCGCAAGCCATCGTGCGCGAAGGCATGAAGTACGTGGCCGCCGGCATGAACCCGATGGACCTGAAGCGCGGTATCGACAAGGCCGTGACGGCCCTGGTCGCCGAGCTGAAGAAGGCCTCCAAGGCCACCACCACCAGCAAAGAGATCGCGCAAGTCGGCTCGATTTCGGCCAACAGCGACGAGACCATCGGCAAGATCATTGCTGACGCGATGGACAAGGTCGGCAAGGAAGGCGTGATCACCGTGGAAGACGGCAAGTCGCTCGAGTCCGAGCTCGACGTCGTCGAAGGCATGCAGTTTGACCGCGGCTACCTGTCGCCCTACTTCATCAACAACCCGGAAAAGCAGAGCGCGATTCTGGAAAACGCGTTTGTGCTGCTGTACGACAAGAAGATCAGCAACATCCGCGACCTGCTGCCCACGCTGGAACAAGTCGCCAAAAGCGGCCGTCCGCTGCTGATCATTGCCGAAGAAGTCGAGGGCGAAGCCCTGGCGACGCTGGTGGTCAACACCATCCGCGGCATCCTGAAGGTGGTGGCTGTGAAGGCCCCTGGCTTCGGCGACCGCCGCAAGGCCATGCTGGAAGACATCGCCATCCTGACGGGCGGCAAGGTCATCGCTGAAGAAGTCGGCCTGACGCTTGAAAAAGTGCAGCTGACCGACCTGGGCCAGGCCAAGCGCATCGAAGTGGGCAAGGAAAACACCACGCTGATCGACGGCGCCGGTGCCGCTGCCGACATCGAAGCCCGCGTCAAGCAGGTGCGTGTGCAGATCGAGGAAGCCACTTCCGACTACGACCGTGAAAAGCTGCAGGAGCGTGTTGCCAAGCTCGCCGGCGGCGTGGC
>JANOBJ010000154.1:0-7207 GCA_031411575.1 Betaproteobacteria bacterium
CCCGCGCGCCGCGAAAGGCATAGATGCTCTGGTCATCGTCACCCACGGCCAGCACCGAACTGTCAGGCCCGGCCAGCAACATGATCCACGCGTACTGCAGCTTGTTGGTGTCCTGGAACTCGTCGATCAGGATGTGCCGAAAACGCCGCTGGTAGTGCTCGCGGATGGGGTCGTTGTCGCGCAGCAGATCGTAGCTGCGCAGCATCAGCTCGCCAAAATCCACCACGCCTTCACGCTGTCAATGTTCTTAGTACTGCTGGTAGATCTCGACCTTCTTGCGCGATTCTTCGTCGCGCACCTCGACCGCATTCGGGCGCAGGCCGTCTTCCTTGCAGCCGGCGATGAACCACTGCGTCTGCTTGGGCGGAAAGCGCTCTTCGTCCACGTTGAACTGTTTGCACAGCCGCTTGATCGCCGAGAGCTGGTCCTGCGTATCCAGAATCTGAAAACCCTGCGGCAGGTTGGCCAACTTGTAGTGCGCACGCAAAAACCGGTTGCACAGGCCATGAAAGGTGCCGATCCACATGCCGCGCACGTTCACCGGCAGCATGGCCGACAGCCGGGTGAGCATTTCCTTGGCCGCCTTGTTGGTGAAGGTCACCGCCAGAATGCCGCCCGGCGAGGCCTCGCCGCGTTGCAGCAGCCAGGCGATACGGGTGGTCAGCACGCGGGTCTTGCCAGAGCCGGCGCCCGCCAGGATCAGGGCGTGTTCGTTGGGCAGCGTGACGGCCGACAGCTGTTCGGCGTTGAGGTGCTGTAAGAGTGGAGAATCCGGCGCGACAGACAAAGTGGCTTGTGGGAACATTCACCCATTGTAGGAAGCTGAGCATGACATTTCGTGGCCTGACCGATTCATTTGCACCCCCTTTGGCGCGCGCCCGCGCCCACACCCCGGCTCGCACCCCAGCCCGCGCGCCCACCCCCGTCCGGCGCGTGCTCGCCACACTGTCAGCAGGGGCAATGGCCGCCGTTGCAACCCTCGCGCCGCCCGCGCTGGCCCAGTCGTACTGCGCCAGCGACGGCCAGCGCGCACCCGTCGCGCTGCTGGAGCGCTTTATCAACGCCGACTGCGACGCCTGCTGGGCCAGCCCGGACACGCCGCAGCCGCGCACCGGCGAACTGGCCATCGACTGGATCGTGCCCGGCGGCAAAGGCGAGGACGCCCCGTTGTCGGCCGCTGCCACCCGCGATGCCGCGGCCCGCCTGCAGGCGCTGAAGCTGCCGCGCCCGGCTGAAGCCTCCACCGCCCGATTGACGCCCGCACGCGATGCACGCCGCACGCTGCGGGTGGCGCACGGGCTGCCGTTTGCCGGCTACATCGCCGCCTCGATCGAACTGAAGCCGGCTGGTGCGACGCCAGCCGGGCCGCTCACCGCCTGGCTGGCGCTGGTGGAGACGATCCCTGCCGGCACCGAAGGCACGCCGGTGACGCGAAATCTGGTCCGAAACGTGCTGGAGTCGGCATGGGATGGTCGTAGTTTGCTATTAAAATATGAGCAAAAGCGTTTCTTCGAATCGCGCCCCATGAGCATCCCCGCCGGGGCCAACCCCGAGCGCCTGCGCGTGGTGGGCTGGGTGCAGGATACGAAAGGCCGTATAACCGCCATCGCGCAATCACGCTGCGCGCCCACCGGGCAAAACCCGTAAAATCGGATACCGGGCCCAAGTTTTCTTGCGCCCGGTATTTTTTTGCCCAAGCGGCAGATAACTGCCGGCCAAGCCAAGCGCTCTCCTGTTCACTCAACAGCTTTCTGGAGCCTGGTTTCATGGAAATCTTCGATTACGACAACATCCTGCTGCTGCCGCGCAAATGCCGCGTGGACAGCCGCTCTGAGTGCGACGCCAGCGTGACGCTGGGCGGGCGCAGCTTCCGCCTGCCGGTGGTGCCGGCCAACATGAAGACCGTGGTGGACGAAACCATCTGCGCCTGGATGGCCCAGAGCGGCTATTTTTATGTGATGCACCGCTTCGACCTCGACAACGTGAAGTTTGTGCGCGACATGCACGCGAAGGGGTTGTACGCCTCGATCTCGCTGGGCGTGAAGCAACCCGACTACGACACCGTGGACCGGCTGCTGGCCGAAGGCCTCGTGCCCGAGTACGTGACCATCGACATCGCGCACGGCCACGCCGACAGCGTGCAGAAGATGATCGGCCACCTCAAGGCCAGGATGCCGTCCACCTTCGTGATCGCCGGCAACGTGGCCACGCCCGAGGCGGTGATCGACCTCGAAACCTGGGGCGCCGACGCGACCAAGGTCGGCGTCGGCCCGGGCAAGGTGTGTATCACCAAGCTCAAGACCGGTTTTGGCACCGGCGGCTGGCAGCTCAGTGCGCTAAAGTGGTGCGCGCGCGTAGCCACCAAACCCATCATTGCCGACGGCGGCATCCGCGACCATGGCGACATCGCCAAGAGCATCCGGTTCGGCGCGTCCATGGTGATGATCGGCTCGCTGTTTGCCGGCCACGAGGAGTCGCCGGGCAAGACGGTGGAGGTCGATGGCAAGCTGTTCAAGGAGTACTACGGCTCGGCCAGCGACTTCAACAAGGGCGAGTACAAGCACGTCGAGGGCAAGCGCATCCTGGAGCCGATCAAGGGCCCGCTCGCCAACACCCTGATCGAGATGGAGCAGGACGTGCAAAGCTCCATCAGCTACGCCGGCGGCAACAAGCTCATGGACATCCGCAAGGTGAACTACGTGATCCTGGGCGGCGACAACGCGGGCGAGCATCTACTGATGTGAGGCTGCGTCTGCACCGGCCTCGGCTGGCGAACATCTGCTGATGTGACGCCGCGTTTGCAGGGGAATCAGCCGCCGCGCTTCCACGCCTCGTAACGCGCCTTGTTGTCGTCATTCGGCGGGTACAGGCCCGGCAGCGGCACGCCGCGGCCTACCTCCTCCATGATCCAGCCCTCCAGCCGCTCCTGCTCGACGGCGGCGTCCACCACCTCGTCCAGCAGGGCCGCGGGAATCAGCACCGCACCGTCGGCATCGGCCACAACCACGTCGTTGGGGAACACCGCCACGCCGCCGCAGCCAATCGGTTCCTGCCAGTTGACGAAGGTGAGCCCCGCCACCGACGCGGGTGCCGCCGTGCCCTGGCACCATACCGGCAGGCCGGTGCCCAGCACGCCCGCCAGATCGCGCACCACGCCGTCGGTCACCAGCGCGGCCACGTTGCGCTTTTTCATGCGGGCGCACAGGATGTCGCCAAAAATCCCGGCGTCGGTCACGCCCATCGCGTCCACCACCGCAATCACGCCCTCTGGCATGGCCTCGATCGCGGCGCGCGTGGAGATCGGCGCGCCCCAGGAGGCCGGCGTGGCCAGGTCTTCGCGCGCGGGTACAAACCGCAGCGTGAAGGCGCGGCCCACGAGGCGCGGCTGGTTGTCGCGCAGCGGCCGCGTGCCGCGCAGCCAGACGTTGCGCAAGCCTTTTTTCAGCAGCACGGTGGTCAAGGTGGCGGTGGTGACGTGCTTGAGCGTCTCGATGAGGGCGGGGTCCAGCGGGAGGACGGGAGTGGGTGCCATGGGTGTCTCGGGTAGGGTCAATGGGGTGGTCAAGCCAACAGGCGTGGTTCAGGGGGTTTTTGGGTCAAATAGGCCTGTTGTCCTCTTGAAATGGTCATTGTTTGCTATATTTATTATAGCACCCAGATCATCGGCCGCCAACCCGAAGCGCGCGCTCAGCGGCGCACCAGTTCCAGTGCCAGCGCGTGCAGGCGGTGGTTGCTCTCCGTCAGGGCTTCCAGAATGCTGAAGTGGTTCAGGCCGAGCATCGCCTCGCGCACCGGTACGGTTTTCGATCCCCAGGCCTGCTCGATCAGCGCGTTGTGGCGCAGGAACTCGTCGCTCTCGTCGGCGCCAGCCACGGTGTAGAGCACGCCACGCGGCGGCGGCGCAAAGGACGCGGGGCTGGCGCGGCTGGCCTGCTCAGGCGTGAGGCGCAAGTCGCCCTGCAGCATGGGCGTGTGGATCAGCGGCTCCAGGTCGTACAGGCCGGAGATGCTCATGGCGTTCTTCACCAGATCGGCCGGCAACGCAGGGGCCCAGCGCTTCCACTGACAGGCCAGCATCATCGCGGCCAGATGCCCGCCGGCCGAGTGGCCGATCACGCTGGTGCGGGCCGGGTTGCCACCGTACTGGCTGACATTGGCCCAGGTCCACGCCAGCGCCTTGACCATCTGCAGCACGATGTCCGGGATGGTGACGGGCTTTTCCGCCGTACCCGGGCACAGCGCGTAGTTGGGCACGACCACGCAGGCGCCCTGCGAGGTGAAGGCCGGCGCGATGAAGGAGTGATCGGATTTGTCCAGCGAGCGCCAGTAGCCGCCGTGGATGAACACCAGCACCGGCGCGTTTCTGGCTGTGGTGGGGAAGATGTCGAGTGTCTCGTTGGTACCGTCGCCGTAGGCAACGTCGAGCGTGCACGGGTGCGTGTCGCGAGCAAGCTTCGAGCTGTCGGCCCAGCGGCGAAAGTGCTCGCCATGCTCAGGCACCAGCGCGCGATTGTTGTACATGCGGTCGAGCCATTGCGGGTCATAACGGGCCATGCGAGTCTCCTGGGGCGATTCTTTGGGGGTGGGCACTATCTTGGCACAGGCACGACCCAGGGAGACGCGAGCCGGTTGGCAGGCGCGACGGCCGGGGGCGTTGTCACTGATCGTAAATGGGCTTGCAATCTCCGATTTTTATTGTATTCTGTATACAGAGTCCAGAAATTGCACCGCCCTCCCGCACGCCCTCGCTCTCCGTACGCCGACCCATGACCGCCCACCTTGTCAAGCTGGAAACCGCGCCCGATCTGGTGGACCAGGTTTACCGCGCGCTGCTGGACGCGATCAGCGAAGGCTCGCTCGCGCCCGGGCAGCGCATCACGCAGGAAGACTTGGCCGAACAGCTGGCAGTCTCACGCCAGCCGGTGCTGCAGGCGCTGCGGCTGCTCAAGATCGATGGTTTCGTGATGGACGCGCCGGGAAGAGGCCTCCTGGTGACACCGCTGGACGCCACCCTCATCGGCAAGGTGTACCAGGTGCGCGGCGCGCTCGATGCGCTGGCTGCGCGGCTGGCGGCCGGCTTTCGCTACCGGATCGACCCGAAGATCATCGAACAGGGTCGCAAGGTGGTACGCCAGGGCACCAGCGGCAAGCACATCAAGGCGATGATCGACGCCGACATGGCGTTTCACAACGCCATCTACGCCGGCTCGCAAAACCCGCTGATCGAGCAGAGCGCGCAGCTGCACTGGCGCCACCTGCGCCGCGTGATGGGCGCGGTGCTGCAGCAAACCGGCCAGCGTGACGCGGTGTGGGACGAGCACCAGGCCATTGCCGACGCGATTGCCGCGGGCGACGCCGACCGCGCCGCGCGCCTGATTGAAACCCATAGCCTGCAGGCCAGCAACAACCTGGCCCGCGAACTGACCCAGGTACTCAACACACGTGAAGGAGACAAAGCATGAGACTCAGCCCGCAACAACAGGAGCAGTTTGACCGCGAGGGTTACCTGTTCTTCCCCAGCCTGTTCACCCCCGAAGAAACCAAGAACCTGACCGACGCCGTGCCCGATCTGTACGCCCGGCGCGAAGCGTTCAACGTGCGCGAAAAAGACAGCGATGCGGTGCGCACCAACTTCGCCGCCCACATGATCAGCGAGCCGTTTGCCCGGCTGGCGCGCCACCCGCGCATGATCGAACCGGTGGAAGACCTGTTCGGCGAAAAGCTGTACATGCACCAGTTCAAGATCAACGGCAAGATGGCCTTTGAAGGCGATGTGTGGCAGTGGCACCAGGACTACGGCACCTGGCTCAACGACGACATGATGCCCACCGAGCGCGCGATGAACGTCGCCATCTTCCTGGACGACGTCAACGAGTACAACGGCCCGCTGATGTTCATCCCCGGCAGCCACAAGAAGGGCGTGGTCGAGGCCAAGCACGACCTCACCACCACCAGCTACCCGCTGTGGACGGTCGACAACGACCTGATCCGCCAGCTGGTGGACCGTGCAGGCGGAAAAAATGGCGGCATCGTCAGCCCCAAGGGCCCGGCCGGTTCGATGATTTTGTTCCACAGCTGCCTGGTGCATGCGTCCAGCAGCAACCTCTCGCCGTTCAACCGCGTGAGCGTCTACCTGAGCCTGTGCGCGGTGAGCAACCACATCCGCCGTCACAAGCGGCCCGAGTTCATCGCGCACCGCGACTTCACGCCGATCGAATGCCTGCCCGACGACTGCCTGCTGAAGGACTACCCGGTGGATCTGCCGTGGAAGGATGGCCTGCCGGCCAGCGCGCTGCAGACCACGTCGGTGCCGTTTGACGAAATGAAAAAAGCAGCATGAGCGCCGCGCTGAACCGCTTCAAGCAAGCTCGCGCCCCCTCGGGAGGCCGCGCCGTACACGCAGTGACAAGCATGGGGGCACGATGAACCTTTACACCAAACTCCAGCAGCGCGCGGCCGACAACAAGCCCGTGCGCATCGGCCTGATTGGCGCTGGAAAATTCGGCTCGATGTACCTCGCGCAGATCCCGCGCACGCCGGGCGTGCACCTGGTGGGCATCGCGGATCTGTCACCCGACGCGGCGCGCACCAACCTTGCCCGTGTGGGCTGGGACCCCGAGCGGGTGCAGGCACCGTCGCTCGATGCGGCCGTCAAGGCGGGCACCACGCATATCAGCGACAACTGGCAGGCGCTGGTGAGTCACCCGGCCATCGACATCATCGTCGAGTGCACCGGCAACCCGGTGGCGGCGGTGGATCACATCCTGCAGGCCTTTGCCAACCGCAAGCATGTGGTCAACGTGACGGTGGAGGCCGACGCGTTTTGCGGGCCTCTGCTGGCGCGCAAGGCGGCCGATGCAGGCGTGGTGTATTCGCTGGCGTTCGGCGACCAGCCGGCGCTGATCTGCGATCTGGTGGACTGGGCGCGCACCTGCGGCTTCCCGGTGGTGGCCGCTGGGCGGGGCCACAAGTGGTTGCCGCACTTCAGCGAATCGACGCCCGAGACGGTGTGGGGCAACTACGGCCTTACGCCCGAGCAGGCGGCGCGCGGCGGGCTCAACCCGAAGATGTTCAACAGCTTTCTGGACGGCTCCAAGCCGTCGATCGAATGCACGGCGGTATCCAACGCCACCGGCCTGAGCGTGCCCGGCAATGGCCTGTTGTACCCGCCGGCCAGTGTGGAAGACATTCCGTTCGTGACACGCCC
>JANOBJ010000155.1:0-5821 GCA_031411575.1 Betaproteobacteria bacterium
AACCGCGAAACCGAGGCGCGCAGCTCTTCGGCGGTGCGCGACAGTTCACGCACCATCTTTGCGGTGGAGCGTGTGCCGTCCGAGGTCTGTTCGGTGACGGCAAAGATGTGCTGGATGTTGGCCGCCACGACGTTGGCCGACTCGGCCTCGCGCGAAGCCTCGGCCGAGATGCGCCGGATCAGGTCGGACAGCTCGCGCACCATCTGCGCCGTCGAGCGTGTGCCCTCGCCGGTCTGCTCGGTGACGGCAAAGATGTGCTGGATGTTGCCGGCCACGACGTTGGCCGACCGCGCCTGCTCCGACGCCTGGCGCGAAATCTGTTCGATCAGCTCGGCGAGCTGGCGCGACACGCGGTCAATGTCGACGAGGGCGTTACCGGCCGCGTCCGACAGCTTGGTGCTTTCGACCACGCCCTGCGTCGAGCGCTCCATCGCGGCCACCGCGTCCTGGGTGTCGGTCTGAATCGCCTTCACGAGGGCCGCAATCTGGCGCGTCGCATCCGCAGAGCGTTCCGCAAGACGCTGCACCTCCTCGGCCACGACCGAGAAGCCGCGCCCCGCCTCGCCGGCCGACGCGGCCTGGATCGCAGCGTTCAGCGCCAGCACGTTGGTCTGCTCGGTGATGTCCGAAATCAGCTCGGTGATTTCGCCGATCTCCTGCGACGACTCGCCCAGGCGCTTGATGCGCTTGGAGGTTTCCTGGATCTGGTCGCGCATCGCGTTCATGCCGCCGATCGTGTTCTGCACCGCGTTGCGGCCGGTCTCGGCGGCCGTCAGCGACTGGCGCGCCACCGAGGCGGTGTGCTGCGCCTGCGACGACACTTCGTTGATTCGACCCGCCATGTCGAGTACCGACTGGCCAGTTTCACGAATTTCGCGCAGCTGCTCGGTCGAAGCTGCCAGCAGTTCGGTGGAGGTGCTTTCCACCTGCGCGGTCGTCTGGGCCACCCGCGTGGCCGTGTTCTGCACGTTGCCGACCAGCTGGCGCAACTCTTCCACCGTGTAGTTCACCGAGTCGGCAATGGCGCCGGTGATGTCTTCCGTCACGGTCGCTTCCTGTGTGAGGTCACCCTCGGCCACGGTCTGGAGTTCGTTCATCAACCGCAAAATGGCGGCCTGGTTGGCGTCGTTGACGCGCTTGGCTTCCTGCTCAAGGCGTTCGGCATCGAGCCGCTGCTGCTCGGCAACACCCTGGCGCTGACGGCTGTCACGCAGCTGCACGTAGGCCAAGCCGCCTGCGCACGCCAGCGCGAACAGCGCCGACAGGACCAGTGCCGCCAGTGCGCCGCCGCCAATGCCGGTACGCGATGACAGCTTGCCCTGCAGGTCTTCCAGCCCGCGGCGCATCGGCTCGCTGTCGGCCAGAATCGACGCCTGCGCTTCACGGGCCGACACCAGGCCCTGCAGGTTGCCCAGAATGGCGCCCGCCTGGGTTCGCGTCTGTTCGTACAACTTGAGCAACGCATCCAGCTGCTCACGGGTCTGCGGGTCCTTGGAGCCGGGCAGGCGCAACTCCGTGCTGCCCTCCTTGAGGCCCTGCGCGATCTCCCGGAACGAGTTCAGATCCTTGCCGAGCAAGAACACGGCTTCCGGGCTCACGCCCTCCATCGTCAGGAATTCATTGGCGGATTTGCCGATGCGCTGTGTCAGCATCACCAGCTGGCCGGCAGCCGAGATTTCGGCCGGCGCGGCGTTCTGCTGCAGCTTGAGCGAGGAAACGGTTTCTGCAATCTCCAGCAGGTCAGACGACTGGCGGTTGATGGTGCGCAACGCAGCACCCACCTGGGTCAGAATCTTCTGCTGCGCCATCACGGTGCTGGCGTTCTTTTCGGCGCGCTCCATCAAAGGCGCGATCTTCTCGAGGTCGTCAGTGCCGGCGCCTTCAACCGCGTCGAGTCGCAGAGTCGGATCGCCCGTGCGCAGGCCGCGAATGGATTTGGCCAGCACGTCCGAGCTTTCACGCACGTCCGGAAATGCCTGCGGCGAACCCACCAGTGCCTGCGACACCGACTTGGCCAGCCGCTGCGACTGCATCAGTGACTGACCCGTGGCCGCCACCTGTTGCGCCACCCGGTCCGCCTGGTTCAGCGCGAAAAAGGTGACGGCCGCCAGCACCACGAGCGCGAACCCCAGCAGCGTGGCCAGAATACGCTGGTGCTGCACCGTGGTGCGGCGACCCAGCACGGGCAAGGCGAGCACGTCGCCCTCGTCGGTTGGCAGCACGGTGTCGTCGTCGGGCACCAGCCGGCTCTCCGAAAAATCCGCCGTGCTCTCGGCGTCGACCGGCATGGCATCGCGCCGGGCATCCGGCCGGTCCATTGCATCGGGAATCATGTCCTCACGGAAATCGTCTGCCTTGTCGGACTTGGCCTGGAACAGCTTCTTGAATTGATCGACGACGGACATGGTGTTACAGCCTTCCTGAAATACTTAAGCGCTGATGCTGAGAAATTCGGGTTGTTGCGACAGCGCCTGCAGGTTGATTTCCTGCCAGTACGCGCCGCTGGTATCGGTGTAGCCGCTGCCAAAATACTCGGGCGAGCCCGCCGGCCGCGGCGCCGAGCTGGCAAACGCTTCCATGTTGCGCAGCCCGACCAGGCGATCAATCAGCAACGCACAGTTGACTTCGAGCACGGCATTGAGGGCCACCAGACGCGACAGGTCGCGCACTGGCTCAGCGCGCACCGTGCCGGAGCCGCCGGCCACAAACCCGCCCAGATCCACCACCCCATACAGGCCGCCCCGCAGATTGGCCACCCCGAGAAACCAGCTGCGCGTGTACGGCACTGGCCGGGCACTGGTCCAGGGGAAAATCTCGCCGGCCTGGCTGAGCGGAAACAGAAAGCGGTGTTCACCCGCCTCAACAGCCAGCCACGACGCGACGACGCCGGAGGTGCGCGCCTCCTGCAAGCGGTTTGCCAGGCGGGTCTGAAAGGCTCGGAGGGCGTCGCGATTTGCCATGCGTTACGAGACAGCTATCAGCCCAGCGCCTTGATCTTGGCGATCAGTTCGGCCGCGTCCACCGGTTTGGTGACGTAGTCGCGCGCGCCCTGGCGCATGCCCCACACACGGTCGGTTTCCTGGGTCTTGCTGGTACACATGATGATCGGCACGTCGGCATACTGGGGGTCACGGGCGATGGCACGTGTCAGCTGAAAACCATTTTGCCCGGGCATCACGACGTCCATGAGGATCAGATCGGGCTTTTCCTCGGCCAGCCGACGAAAGGCATCTTCAGCGTTCTCGGCGGTCTTCACGGACATGCCGTTCTTCTGCAGCAAGTCGGTTAAAAACATCAGTTCGGTCTTGGAGTCATCCACGACCAGGACGTTATGGATAGGCATAGCAATACTCCTGTGTCAGATGCTGCCGAACTGCTGGACAGCCTGCAACAACTGGTCTTTGGTGAAAGGTTTGGTCAGGTAATCCTGTGAACCGACCATCCGCCCGCGCGCCTTGTCGAAAACGCCGTCCTTGGAAGACAGCATCACCACCGGAACCGCGGAGAACTTGGCGTTGCGCTTGATGATGGCGCAGGTCTGATAGCCATCCAGACGCGGCATCAGGATGTCGCAGAAAATCAGGTGTGGCTGATAGTCATTGACCTTGGCCAGGGCATCAAAGCCGTCTTCGGCCAGCACCACCTCATGACCACCCTGTTTCAGGAAAATTTCGGCGCTGCGCCGGATGGTGTTGCTGTCATCAATTACAAGAACTTTGAAACCCGAACCCGTCGTGCTCACTGGCTGTCACTCCTGAACTTGCGTTCCCAACTGCCAGTCTGACGCACGCCGCACGGCGCGCGGGGTCAAATCTGGACCATTTCGAAATCTTCTTTGCGGGCACCGCACTCCGGACATGTCCAGTTCATGGGCACGGCCGACCACGCGGTTCCCGGTGTTATCCCATGATCGGGCGCACCAGTCGCCTCGTCATAGATCCATCCGCAAATCAAACACATCCACGTTTTAGATTCAGTCACAGCTTAAAGGGGCTTGAAATAGAATGCAATGATTGTATAGATGCAGCGTTGTTGGTTCGCGCAACAAATCCCGCATCTGGCGAATATCTCGCGTATGACCAAGCCTACCCCCCCCGTCCTCCCCTCTTCCGCGCCAGACAGCACGCCCGACGACAGCGACGACGCCACGCCAGCATGTGTGGTGGTGTTCAATGCGAGTGACCCGAGCGGGGCCGGCGGCCTGTCCAGCGATGTGCTGGCGATCGCATCGGTTGGCGCACATGCGTTGCCGGTCGTGACTGGCGCCTACGCTCGCGATACGGCCGAAATCTTCGATCACTTTGCGTTCGATGAAGAGGCAGTCAGCGAACAGGCGCGCGCGATCCTCGAAGACGTCCAGGTGCAGGTCATCAAGGTCGGTTTTGTTGGCACGCCCGAGAATCTGAGCACGATCGCGGAGATCGCGGCCGACTACGCTGATGTACCACTTGTTGCCTACATGCCCAACCTGTCGTGGTGGAACGAAGGCCAGATCGACCTGTACCTGGACGCGTTTCGCGAGCTGATGTTGCCGCAGACGACCGTGTTGGTGGGAAACCACAGCACCTTGTGGCGGTGGCTGTTGCCCGACTGGGCCAGCGAGCGCAGCCCTACGGCGCGCGACATCGCCAAGGCCGCCGAGTCAATGGGGGTGCCCTACACCTTCGTGACCGGCATACCGCTACCCGAGCAATACATCGACAACGTGCTGGCCTCGCCCCAGGCCGTGCTCGCCAGCGAAAAGTTCGAGCGCTTCGAAGCGGTCTTCACCGGTGCGGGCGACACCGTGTCGGCCGCGCTGGCCGCGCTGATCGCCAGCGGCAGCGACCTGCCCGCGGCCGCCACCGAAGCCCTGAGCTACCTGGACCGCTGCCTGGACGGGGGCTTTCGGCCCGGCATGGGCAATGTGGTGCCCGACCGCCTATTCTGGGCGCAGCCCGACGACAGCGACGATGACGCCGTGGACGATCCCACCCAACCCGCCTTTGAAGGCTTTGAGATGCCGCCCCATGACACGAAACACTGACCGCAACGAAGCGCTGTTTGAGCGCGCCAAACGCCTGATCCCCGGCGGCGTCAATTCGCCGGTGCGCGCCTTCCGCGCGGTCGGCGGCACACCGCGCTTCGTGCAGCGAGCGCAAGGGCCCTACTTCTGGGACGCCAACGGCCAGCGCTACATCGACTACATCGGCTCCTGGGGCCCGATGATCCTGGGCCACGGCCACCCAGCCGTGCTCGAAGCCGTGCAGAAAGCCGCGCTGGACGGCTTCTCGTTCGGCGCGCCGACCGAGCGTGAGGTGGAACTGGCCGAAGCCATCCAGCGCCTGGTGCCGTCCATCGACATGGTGCGCCTGGTCAGCTCGGGCACCGAGGCGGGCATGAGCGCGATCCGGCTGGCGCGCGGCGCCACTGGCCGCAGCAAGATCATCAAGTTCGAAGGCTGCTACCACGGCCATGCCGACGCGCTGCTGGTCAAGGCCGGCTCGGGCCTGGCCACCTTTGGCAACCCGACCAGTGCCGGCGTGCCACCCGAGGTGGTGCAGCACACACTGGTTCTTGAGTACAACAACGTCGCGCAGCTCGAAGAAGCCTTTGCACTGCATGGCAACGAAGTCGCCTGCCTGATGATCGAGCCGATCGCCGGCAACATGAACTTCGTGCGCGCATCGGTGCCGTTCATCAAGCGTTGCCGCGAGTTGTGCACGCAGCACGGCGCGCTGCTCGCGTTTGACGAGGTGATGACCGGTTTTCGCGTGGCCTTGGGCGGCGCGCAAAGCGTGTACGCCCAACTGATTCCCGGCTTCGAGCCTGACATGACCGT
>JANOBJ010000156.1:0-8273 GCA_031411575.1 Betaproteobacteria bacterium
CGAGCGCAACGTGCTGGTGCTGCCCGACGTGATCGCCAACGCCGGCGGCGTGACGGTGAGCTACTTCGAGTGGGTGCAGGATTTCTCCAGCTTCTTCTGGAGCGAGGACGAGATCAATGCCCGGCTGGTGCGCATCATGAAAGAAGCCTTTGGCGCGATCTGGATCGTGGCACAGGACAACCAGGTGAGCCTGCGCACCGCCACCTTCATCGTGGCGTGCAAGCGCATCCTGCATGCGCGCGAGATGCGCGGGCTGTACCCGTGACGCGCCGCGCCCCGAGCCGCGCCACAATGGCGACATGACCTCCCCCACACCACTCCTCATCTTCGCCGGCAGCACCCGCGCCCAGTCGTTCAACCGCAAGCTCGCGCACGTGGCCGCGGGCCTGGCGCGCGACGCGGGCGCCGCCGTCACCCACATCGAGCTGGCGGATTTCGACATCCCGCTCTACAACGCCGATCTGGAAGCCCAGGGCACGCCGGCCGATGTGATGCGGCTGAAAGCCTTGATGCACGCCCACCCGGCCTGGATCGTCTGCTCGCCCGAGTACACCGGCAGCTACACCGCGCTGCTGAAGAACACCATCGACTGGGTATCGAGCCCGGTCCGCAGCAACCCCGACTGGAGCGACGGCTTCAAGTCCACGCGTGGCAAGGTGGTGGGCATGCTCAGCGCCTCGCCCGGCGCATTGGGCGGCCTGCGCTCACAAAGCCATCTGGCGCCGCTGCTGATCAACCTGCAATGCTGGCTGGCGCCCCAGGCGTTCGCCCTCAGCCGCGCAGGCGACGCGTTTGATGCGCAGGGCGCGCTGGTGAACGAAGCCCACGTCAAAAGTGTGCGCACCGTCGTTGACCAGGTGCTGTGGGCGGCTGGGCGCCTCGCACCGGCTGCGTGAGGCAAATTGAGCACAGAATTGGCCTCAAGTGCCCGTCAAATGGGCATAGTTTGCTATTTATTTTATAGCATATGATATTCGTTGATCGGACGCCGTTAATGGACTGCCGCCCCGGTTGTGGCGCCTGCTGCACCGCGCCCTCCATCAGCTCGCCCATCCCCGGCATGCCGAACGGCAAGCCGGCCGGCGTGCGCTGCATTCAGCTCGACGCCGACAACCGCTGCCTCATTTTTGGACACCCCGAGCGCCCCGCGGTCTGCGGCCAGTTGCAGCCGTCGATCGAGATGTGCGGCGCCGACCGCGCGCATGCGATGTCGTTTCTCGAACGGCTGGAAACGGCCACGCGCCCTCAGCGTCCTTGGAACGGGTAATCCCGGGGCGTGGTCTGCATCGTGATCCAGCGCAGCTCGGTGAACGCGGCAATGCCGGCCTTGCCGCCAGAGCCGCCGAAGCGGCCGATGTCCAGTCGATGCGGCGCGCCACTTCGCAAACCGCGTCGCCGATGCGCTTGCCAAGCGCCTGAAAAAGCGTTGTGATCCGGCCCTGACACCGCACACCAGGAGACCCACCATGCACATTCCCTCACTCAAAGAAGTGGTCAGCGCCGAAGAATGGCAGCTGCGCTGCGACCTCGCCGCCTGCTACCGGCTGATCGCGCTGTACGGCTGGAGCGATCTGGTCTTCACCCACGTCAGCGCCCGCATCCCCGGCCCCGAGCACCACTTTTTGATCAACCCCTACGGGCTGATGTTTGACGAGATCACGGCGTCGTCGCTGGTCAAGGTCGACCAGTCGTGCAACAAGCTGATCGATTCGCCGTTCCCGGTCAACCCGGCCGGCTTCGTGATCCACAGCAGCATCCACCAGGTGCGTGAAGACGCCGGCTGCGTGCTGCACACCCACAGCCGCGCCGGCGTGGCCGTCAGCGCGCAAAAAGCCGGGGTGCTGCCGATCAGCCAGCAGTCGGTCTTCGTGCTGGCCTCACTGGCGTACCACGACTACGAAGGCGTGGCCCTGCGCGACGACGAAAAGCCGCGCCTGCAGGCCGATCTGGGCAAGGCCAACTACCTGATGCTGCGCAACCACGGCCTGCTGACCGTGGGCCGCACCGTGGCAGACGCCTTTTTGCACATGTACACCTTTGAGAACACCTGTCGCATCCAGATCGACGCGCAGGGTGGTGGCGAGCTGACCCGCGTGCACCCCAAAATCCTCGAGGGCGTGGGCGAAGTCATGAAAACCGCCACCGCCGGCCAGGGCGCCAACATTGCCTGGCCCGCGCTGCTCCGCAAGGTCGAACGCAGCGATCCGGGCTACAAGAGCTGAAGCGGGCAAGACGCCGCTGGAACACAGCGCGTGCGAAACACCGGTCAGCCGCTGCCCGCGCGCTCAGGCGTCCTCAGCCGCCATCTCGGTCTGGATGCGCAGCTGGGCGTCGCGGCCTTCCTCGTCCACGCGCAGTTCCTTGCGCGTCATCTGCACCGCGCCAAACAGGGTGCTGAACGCCACGTCCTTGGCGTCGCGGCCGGTGCCGATGCGCACCAGCCGCTCGGGTGACGCCATGCCCGATGGGTCGAACAGCACCCAGCGGCCGCCGATCCAGACTTCCATGATCGCGTGAAAATCCTGCGGCGGCTCGTCGAACCAGACATAACCCACCACCAGCCGCGCCGGGATGTTGAGCGCGCGGCACAGCGTGATACCCAGGTGCGCGAAGTCACGACACACGCCGGCGCGCTGCACGAACACCTCCTGCGCGGTGGTGGTCGGGCCGGTGCTGCCGGGCAGGTAGGTGATGGCGCCGCGAATCCAGTCGCACACGGCGCGCACGCGGCCGATGCCGGGTGCAAGGTGGCCAAACTGCTGCTGCGCCACCCGCGACAGCAGATCCGACTCGCAGTAGCGCGTGGGCAGCAGGCAGGGCAGCACCTCATCGGGCACCTGGTTCACCGGCACCTCGGGCAGGTCGTCGGGCACCGGATCGATGTGCACCTCCACCTCGGCCTGGTAACTGACCAGCAGCTGGCCAGGCGCGGCGTCAAACCGGATGATGCGGTTGCCGCTGCCCGCCTCGATGAAGTCATGCACCGCAACGCCCGATGACACCGCCAGCCGTTCGCTCAGGATGGTTTGCCCCGGCCAGTGCGCGGCCTCGATGTTGAAGCAGCAATGCGTGGGCGCCCTTACCTGGTACTCGAGCGCCAGATCCACCGCCGACCGGTGCTTCATTTCAGCGCCTTCTTCGCCGCCCCTACGCCCAGCCCGGCCAGCACCAGAAACACCACGGCGATGATCAGGAACAGCCCGAACAGCACCTTGGCAATGCCGGCCGCCCCCGCGGCCATGCCGCCAAAGCCGAGCGCACCGGCAAGCAGTGAAATGATGGCAAAAATAATCGCGTACTTCAGCATGAGCGGCTCCTGATGGTGGACAGTTCCCGGGGGATGGCCCGATCGGGCATGCATCCATACTAGGCAGCGCCGGAGCGCGCCACCATCAGCCCCCGGCGCGGCGGTTTGTAGGACAAGCCTGACTGCGCGCCGGAGCCGACTCGACGCGCTACTTCCCGAACAGCCCCTTGAGCCCCTGTCCGAGCCGGTCGCCGATGCTGGCGCCAGCGGCGGTGCCCGCGCCCGGCATCACGGCGGTACCGATGGCCGCGCCCAGCAGCGCGCCGCGCGTGAGCGTGACTTCGGGCGCGTCCAGCGTGCCGCCCACGGCCAGCGGCACGCTCACCACGCCGCGGCTGGCGCCGCGCGTCAGGTCCACATTCACGCGGCCGCTCAGGGCGCGCGAGGGCGCCACCGTCACCTGGCCGGTGGCGGCCAGCACGCCCGAACTGGCCACCAGATTCGTCAACTGGATCGTCTGCCCGCGGGTGTTGACCTGGCCCGCCAGCGCATCCAGCGCGGTCTCGCCGCCACGGCTCAGCCCCACGGTGGAAACGGCGCGCGCCAGATCGATGCCATGCACCACCGCGTTGCGCACGGTGAAGCGGGTCTGCGTCTGCAGCGCGTCGCCCACCGCGCCCAGATCGCGCACGCGGGCGTTCAGCGTGGTGGAGGCGTCGAGCCGGCCACTCAGCGTGCGGCCTGGCGCCGTGAGCGCTGCCACGTCCACGTCGCGGGTGTCCAGCGCGCCGTCCAGCACGGTGTCGGCTGCGGCCCCGGCCTGACCGGCGCCGGGCTTGACGGTGATGCGACCCTGCACCGTGCCGCCGCCCACCGCCACCTTGACCGACCAGGCATGCGGCGTGGCGCCAGCCGCCTGGCCAGACCTGCCGCCTGCTGCGGTACCCTCCGCCGCCGGGTCCAGCCGCGCCAGCACCACGCGCGCGCCCTGCCAGCCGCCCTTGCGCACCTGCAGCGTAGCGGCCTGCGGCCAGCCGTCGGGCGCCAGCGTGGCCTCGGCATCGACCGTGGTGGCGCGTCCGCGTGCGTTGATCCAGGTCACGTCTTCCAGCACGGCGCGGCGTGGCAGCCAGGCCATCTCAAACCTCGCTTTTGAGGTGTTTTGTGCCCCGGGTCCGCTCCCCGTGGTCATAGTTTGCTCTTTTTTTTGTAGCGCCCCGGCGATCGCCGCGAGCGCTGCCTGCGGCAACACCGACTGCCGCAACACCAGCGTGGCCACCTCCAGCCGGCCCTGCAGCAGCGCCGACCAGACCGGCCGCGCCTCGACCCGCCCGAGCGTGATGGCCGGCGTGCTCTGCGCTGCAACGCCGCTCAGCGCCACCGCCGGCACCGGCCACAGATCGACCGACACGTCCGTCAGGCGCACCGGCACGCCCAGCGCGGCCGTGGCCTCGCGCGCGATGCGCTCGCGAAAATCCGCCGATCCCGTCCATTGCGCGAGCGCCAGCGCCACCGCCCCCAGCAGCAGCACCAGCGCCACTGCCGCGATGACCAGCCATTTGGCAACCCGTCTCATGCCGCGATTGTGCCCAGCGGCCACCGCGCAGGCGCCGCCAGCACGAAAACGTCCTTGGCGCTAGCATGGCTCCCCCAACTCATTCACACCGAGGACACACCCATGAAGCTGTACTACTCTCCCGGCGCCTGTTCGCTGTCGCCGCACATCACGCTGCGCGAATCCGGCCTGGCGTTCACGCCGGTCAAGGCCCCCACCAAGACGCACCAGCTGGACGACGGCACCGACTACTACACCATCAACCCGCTGGGCTACGTGCCGCTGCTGGAGCTGGACGACGGCACCCGCCTGACCGAAGGCCCGGCCATCGTGCAGTACATCGCCGACCAGGTGCCCGACAAACACCTGGCGCCGCCCAACGGCACGCTGGCGCGCTACCAGCTGCAAAGCTGGCTCACCTTCATCGGCACCGAGCTGCACAAGACCTTCTCGCCGCTGTTCAACCCGGCCACGCCCGACGCGTTCAAGACCATCTCGAAGGACAAACTGGCCAACCGCTTGAAATGGGTCGACGGCCAGCTCGCCGGCAAGCACTACCTGATGGGCGACCAGTTCAGCGTGGCCGACGGCTACCTGTTCACGGTGACCAACTGGACCAAGCCGCTCGGTATCGACCTCGCGCCCTACCCCAACGTGGTCGCGTTTCGCGAGCGCATGGCCGCACGCCCGGCGGTGCAGGCCGCGATGAAGGCCGAAGGCCTGCTGGGCTGAAACGGCAGCGCGTTTAACTGCCGGCTTGAAGCTGGCGGCGCATCCACCGCTTGGGCTGCAGCCGGCAGCGCCTCAAGACCTGCCCGGCTGAAGCGGCTGCTGGCGCCACGCCAGCAGCGCGCCCAGCCACAGCGCCACCGCCGAGAACACCAGCCCGCGCGCCAACCCGCCCGGCCCGTCGGCGATCCAGCCGACCACCGTGGGGCCGACGATCTGCCCGGCCGCGAACACGATGGTGAAGGCGCTGATGCCGCTGGCCCAGCGCTCGGGCGGCAGGTTGTGGCGCACCAGCGCCGTCGTCGAGGCCACCACCGACAAAAACACCGCGCCAAACAGCAGCCCCGAGGCCAGCACCAACGGCCAGGCGCTGGTGAGCGCCGGCAGCACCGTGGCCACGCCCAGCAGCGCGTTGAGCCGCGCCAGCGCTCGCCCGCCCTTCTGCCGGTCCAGCAGGCCAGCCCAGATGCGCGACGACGCCAGTACCGCCACCCCCAGCAGCGCGTAGAACAGCGTCACGCGCGCGCCGCTGGCGCCCTGCTCGCGCAGCAGCGCAATCACAAACGTCATGTAGCCGATGTAGCCCACACCGAACAGGGTATAGCCGCCCAGCGCCCAGCGCAGCGCGCGCCATTCCGCCGCCGGCCCTGAAACCGGGGTCAAGCCGGTTTTTGGAGCGTTTTGTGCCTGTTGTGCGCTCCCCGTGGTCATAGTTTGCTCTTGTTTTAATAGCGCCTGGCTGGCCGGCGCGGGCGGTGCCGCTGGTGCCACCGGCGGCTCCATGCGCTGCAGCAAGCGCCCCGGCCAGCGCAGCAGCGCGCTGCCCGCCAGACACGCCGCCGCCAGCGCCCACCAGGCCCAGGCCCAGCCGTGCGGGCGCGCCGCCGCCGCGTCCAGCACGGCTGGCACCAGCACCGCCGACAGCGTGATGCCCAGCCCGGTGCCGCCGTAGTACAGGCCGATCAGAAAGCCGCTGCGCCCGGGGTCGTGCGCGCCCAGCCGCGCCGCCAGCAGCCCGCCGGCGATAAACACCAGCGCGCTGGCTACCCCCGCCAGCAGCCGCTGCACCAGCAGGGGCGCGGCGGCCGTGAAAAAGCCGCTCAGGGCCATGAACACGCTGGCCAGCACCGCGCCGCCCACCAGCAGCGCCGATGGCCCGGCGCGCTGCATCAGCCGCGGCGTGACCAGTGCGCCCAGCAGGTAGCCCAGCGCGTTGGCGGTGTTCATCGCGCCGGCCAAGGTGTAGCTCCAGCCCAGATCGGCGCGCATCGGCGGCAGCAGCAGCCCGTAGGCAAAGCGCGTGATGCCCAGCGACACGGCGGCCCCGAGCGACAACGCCAGGGCCAGCG
Organism: Betaproteobacteria bacterium; assembly: GCA_031411575.1. Taxonomy (GTDB): domain Bacteria; phylum Pseudomonadota; class Gammaproteobacteria; order Burkholderiales; family Burkholderiaceae_C; genus JANOBJ01. Next base: position 6,881 of record JANOBJ010000156.1, read on the forward strand.
CGACCAGGCGGCGCGGGCTGGCGGGCACGCGGGCTGCCGGGGCGGCGTCAGCGGCGCGGTGGGACGCGTGGTCGGGAGTGGTCAAGGGCAATTTCGGTGGAAAAGGGGTTGGCGCATTCTCCGCGAACCGCCCGGTCTGCCGACGGCGGGCCGGCGGGCCGGCGGGCAGCCGATGCACAATCGCAACTCCTGTGCTGCGGCAAGGCTTTTGCGTTGCGCCTAGTCTTGCGGCGTCGCCCTTCACCCCCACCAGACCACCATGACCTCCCTGTTTGAACCCACCCGGGCTGGCGCCATTGCGCTGGCCAACCGCGTCGTGATGGCGCCGCTCACGCGCAACCGCGCGCCCGACGCCCTGCCCAACGACCGCATGGTCACCTACTACGCGCAGCGCGCGCACCCCGAGCACGGCGCCGGGCTGATCATCACCGAAGCCACCGCCATCAGCCACCAGGGCCAGGGCTACGCCGACGTGCCCGGCATCTGGAGCAACGCGCAGGTGGCCGGCTGGAAAAAAGTGACCGACGCGGTGCACGCGGCCGGCGGCAAGATCGTGGTGCAGCTGTGGCACGTCGGCCGCGTCTCGCACAGCGAACTTCAGCCCGGCGGCCAAGCGCCGGTGGCGCCTTCGGCCATCACCGCCAAGACCAAGACCGTGCTGATCCGGGGCGGCGTGCCGACCTTCGTGGAAACCTCCGCCCCGCGCGCGCTGGAGCTGGCCGAGCTGCCCGGCATCGTGGCCGACTACCGCCATGCCGCGCGCAACGCGATTGCCGCCGGTTTTGACGGCGTCGAGGTGCATGGCGCCAACGGCTACCTGCTCGACCAGTTCCTCAAGGGCGGCTCCAACCACCGCACCGACGCCTACGGCGGCGCCATCGAGCACCGCGCAAGGCTGCTGCTGGAGGTGATGCAGGCGATCACGGCCGAGATCGGCGGCGCGCGCACCGGCCTGCGCCTGTCGCCCGTGACGCCCGCCAACGACGCCCATGACCCGCACCCGCAGCCGCTGTTCGACTACGTGGTGCGCCAGCTCGGCCCGCTGGGCCTGGCCTACCTGCACCTGATCGAGGGCGCCACCGGCGGGCCGCGCGAGATCGACGACCGCCCGTTTGACTACCCGGCCCTGCGCGCGGCCTGGCGCGCCGCGGGCGGCACCGGCGCCTGGATGGTCAACCACGGCTACGACGGCGCGCTGGCCGAAGCCTCGCTCGCGCACGGCGCCGACCTGGTGGCGTTTGGCAAGCCCTTCATCTCCAACCCCGACCTGACCCGCCGCCTGCGCACCGGCGCGCCGCTGAACCCGGCCGACCGCGCCACCTTCTACGGCGGCGGCGACGAGGGCTATACCGATTACCCAACGCTATAATATATATAGCATACTATGACCGTT
>JANOBJ010000157.1:0-10199 GCA_031411575.1 Betaproteobacteria bacterium
TGTGCTGCGCTGGACGAGACGCTGCCAGAGGCATCGTCCCTTCGGGCTGTCCCGCCCTGCGCAGGCAGGCCGGGAGCCGCAGCCCTTAGCCCCGAGGGGGCTCGCCTTGCTTGGGGCGGCCCGGCGCGGCGGCCGGCGGCCACCATGCTTCCTACTGCGTGGGGTTCGCTGCCCGCACCGCCGATTTACGTCCGAACGGGTATATTGCGCGCCATGAACGATCTCGCCGGCAAACACATCGTCCTGGGCCTCTCTGGGGGCATCGCCTGTTACAAGGCGGCGGAGCTGTGCCGGGGGCTGATCAAGGAGGGCGCGACGGTGCAGGTGGTGATGACTGAGGCGGCCGAGCACTTCATCACGCCGGTCACGATGCAGGCGTTGTCAAACCGGCCGGTCTATGGCTCGCAGTGGGACAGCCGCGAGCCCAACGCCATGCCGCACATCAATTTGTCGCGCGAGGCCGATGCCATTTTGATTGCACCGTGCAGCGCCGATTTCATGGCGAAGCTGCTGCACGGGCGTGCCGACGATCTGCTGAGCCTCATGTGCCTGGCGCGGCCCTTGACCGGCGGTGCATCGGGCAGCGACAAGGCGGTGCCGCTGCTGATTGCGCCGGCCATGAACCGCGAGATGTGGGCGCACCCGGCCACCCAGCGCAACATGGCGCAGCTGCAGGCCGACGGCGCGACGATTCTGGGTGTGGGCAGCGGCTTTCAGGCCTGTGGTGAGACGGGCGACGGCCGCATGCTGGAGCCGGCTGAGCTGCTGGAGGACGTGGTGGCGTTCTTCCAGCCCAAACGGCTCGCCGGCCATCATGTGCTGGTGACGGCCGGGCCGACCTACGAGGCCATCGACCCGGTGCGCGGCATCACCAACCTGTCCAGCGGCAAGATGGGGTTTGCGATCGCACGGGCCGCGCGCGAGGCCGGTGCCGAGGTCACGCTGGTGGCCGGACCGGTGCATCTGCCCACGCCGCGCGGTGTCACGCGGATAGACGTGAAATCAGCATCAGATATGCTGGATGTCGTTGTAAAACGGTCATCTTTAGCTACTATTTTTATAGCAACAGCGGCCGTGGCCGACTGGCGGCCAGCCGATCCGGCTGACCAGAAAATCAAGAAGGACGGCTCGGGCCAGACGCCAGGGCTGAGCTTTGTCGAGAACCCCGACATCCTGGCCACCGTGGCGCAATCAGCCCGCGCGCAAAGCGGGGCTCTGTTCTGTGTGGGCTTTGCCGCCGAAAGCCATGACCTGCTGGCGCATGCGCAGGCCAAGCGCGTGCGCAAGGGCGTGCCGCTGCTGGTGGGCAACATTGGGCCGGCCACGTTCGGGCGTGACGACAACACGCTGCTGCTGGTGGACGCGCACGGCGCACAGGAACTCCCGCGCGCGTCCAAGCGCGAGCTAGCTATAAAATTAATAGCAAACATTGACCAGCGGATGCGGACCACAGGCATAAAACACATCAAAACGGCATGAAAATCGACGTCAAGATCCTCGACCCCCGGCTGACCGATCAACTGCCCACCTACGCCACGCCCGGCAGCGCCGGCCTTGATTTGCGCGCCTGCCTGGACGCGCCGCTCACTCTGGCGCCCAACGCCTGGCAACTGGTGCCCACGGGCATGGCGGTGTGGCTGAAAGACCCGGGCTACGCCGCGCTGATCCTGCCGCGCTCGGGGCTGGGGCACAAGCACGGCATCGTGCTGGGCAACCTGGTGGGGCTGATCGACAGCGACTACCAGGGCCAGCTGATGGTGAGCGCGTGGAACCGCAGCGATGTCGCGTTCACGTTGCAGCCGATGGAGCGGCTGGCGCAACTGGTGATTGTGCCGGTGGTGCAGGCGCAGTTTCATGTCGTCAGCGATTTCCCCGCCACGCAGCGCGGCGAGGGCGGCTACGGTTCCACCGGCAAGGGCTGAATCCGGCGCAGCAGCCCGGCTCCTACGACTGGGCGCGCGGCGTCCTACAGCAACCTGCGAAATCGCCTGATTCCGTGTCGATGGGCCCGGCAGCCAAATGGTCGCACGGGGCGATTCATGCAGAACCGCTCCTGTTTTCAACCAGGAGATTCACATGCGTATGACTTCACGTTTCGCGGCCCTCGCAACCGGCACGGTGCTGACCGCCACGCTGGTGGCGTGTGGCACCACCTACCCGACGCAGCCGGTTGGCACCAGCTACCCGACCACGACCTACCCGACGACCAGCACCCCGCCTGCGGCGTCGCCGGCTTATGCCGAGTACGGTCGCATCACGAACATCGAGTACCTGCAGGGCACCGCGGCCACGACTGGCGGCGTCAACACCACCAATGCGGTGATCGGCGGCGTGATCGGCGCCGTGGTGGGCAATGCGATCGGCGACAAGGCCAATGACGGCAAGAACCGCACTGGCGCGACCGTGCTGGGTGGCGCTGCCGGCGCTGCCGTTGGCAGCCAGGTGGGCAAGACTGCGGGATCTGCCGCGACCGATGCGTCCTACCGCGTCACGGTGCAGACCGATGCGGGCGCGATGCGTTCGTTCCAGCTGAGTGGCACCGGCAACCTGCGCATCGGCGACCGCGTGCGGGTTGAAAACGGCGTGATCACGCGCTCGTGAACCGGCGCTAGTGCAGCGAGGTGCCTCCGGGCGCCTGCGCCTGCACCTTGAAGAAGCCGGTGCCGGCCGAGCCCCGGCCGATTTCCGCTTCGGTGGCTTCGCGCACCGAGGCCACCGTCAGATGCAGCCGGATGGCGATGCCCGCCAACGGGTGGTTGCCATCCAGCACCACGTTGTCCGGGTAGATGTCGGTCACGGTGTACAAGATGTCGGACGGCGCCTGTGGATTGGCTCCCGTCGGCAAGCCTTCAAAGGTCATGCCTTCCTCGAGTTCTGCGGGGAACAGCGCGCGTGGCTCCAGAAAAACCAGTTGCTCGTTGTAATCGCCAAAAGCCTCTTCCGGCTCCAGGTGCAAATCAACCTTGGCGCCGATCGCATGGCCTTGAAGCGCTTCCTCGATCCGGGCGAAGAGGTCCGTGCCGCCCACCACAAATTCAACCGGCTCATCCAGCACGTCCAGTGTTTCGCCGAGCGTGTCCTTCAGGGTCCAGGTCAGCCCGACCACGCATTGTTGGTTAATTTCCATAGGAGAATTGTCGCAGTTTGGATGCACCGTGTGTCCTTCAGCCCGGAAACCACCGATGGACGTGTCCCAACCCCTTGCGCTGCTGGGCGGCCTCAGCCCCCAGCAATTCATGCGCCGCTACTGGCAGAAAAAGCCGTTGCTGATCCGCCAGGCCATTCCCGGCTTCAAATCCCCAATAAACCGGGCCAGCCTGTTCGACCTGGCGGGTGGCGAGGAGGTGGAGTCACGGCTGGTCGCCCAAGCCGGGGCGCCGCAGTCCGGGGGCTGGACCTTCAAGCGCGGCCCATTCACGCGGCGCGCACTGCCCGCCGTGCGCAAACCCGGCTGGACGCTGCTGGTACAGGGCGTGGACCTGCACGACGATGCGGCGCATGCGCTGCTGCAGAAGTTTCGCTTTGTGCCGGATGCGCGGCTGGACGACCTGATGATCAGCTTCGCCACCGACGGTGGTGGCGTGGGCCCGCACTTTGACAGCTATGACGTATTCCTGTTGCAGGCCGAAGGCCAGCGCCGCTGGCGGATCGGGCGGCAGAAAGACCTCAGCCTGCAGGACGGCGCGCCGCTGAAAATACTGGCGAGCTTCAAACCCGAGCAAGAGTGGGTGCTGGATCCGGGTGACATGCTGTACCTGCCGCCCCGCTATGCGCACGATGGCGTGGCGGTGGGCGAGTGCATCACCTGCTCGATCGGCTTTCGTGCGCCCAGCCGCGGCGAACTGGCGCGCGAACTGCTGCAGCGGCTGGCCGAAGGCGCCGACGACGGCGCGCATGCGCACGCGCTGTACCGCGACGCGACGCAGCCCGCGGTGGACGCACCGGGCGCGATTCCGGCGGCTTTGCAAGCCGAGGCCGCGCTCGCCGTGCAGGCCGCCCTGAATGATCCGCAGGCGCTGGCCCGCGCGCTGGGCGAACACCTGACCGAGCCGAAGCCGGGCGTCTGGTTCGAAGCCGGCCGCGCGCTCGGCGCGACGGGCGCCTCCCGAACGGGCATCCGGCTGGACCGGCGAACCCGGATGCAGCATGATGCCCGGCATGTGTTCATCAACGGCGAAAGCTACCGGGCAGCCGGGCGCGACGCGACCCTGATGCGGTGCCTGGCCGATCAGCGGCAGCTTGACGCGACTGCGCTGGCGCGCTGCAGCGGCGAGGCGCAGGAACTCATCTCGTCGTGGTGCGAAGCGGGGTGGGTCCATGCCGTCTGACCCCGACACCCCGGCCAGCCCATCGGGCGCTGGCCTGCCCACCGGCCGGTTCTCGGGACGAGAGGCGTTCCGCCAACAGGTGCGCGACGCGCTGGCGTGCGCGGCCCATGAGGGCTGGCGCGAGATCATCGTCTGCGATGCGGGGTTCGAGGACTGGCCGCTGGGCGAACGCGTGGTGGCTGAATCGCTGCAGGCCTGGTCGAAAACCGGCCGGCGCTTCACCATGCTCGCGCGCAACTTTGACCACGTCGTGGCGCAGCATCCGCGCTTTGTGACCTGGCGGCGCACCTGGAGCCACATCATCGATTGCCACGCCTGCCGCAGCGCCGACCCGCTGGAGCTGCCGTCCGCCATCTGGAGCGCAGGGTGGATGCTGCAGCGGCTTGAGGTGGTTCATTCCACCGGCGTGAGCAGCGCCGAGCCGGCTCGCTCGGCCCGTCTGCGCGCCGAACTGGATGGTTGGCTGCACCGCAGCACGCCTGCCTTTCCCGCCACCACGCTGGGGCTTTAGGGCCCGGGACTCGTTACGCAATGTCACGCTCGGGGTTTGCGAGGGTTGAATAAACTCTGGCTATAATGTGAGGCTGAACGAAAGAGCTCGAGTGCTTTCGCTCGGTCCGGGCAACCCGGTTGCCCAGACACTTTCCGGAAATTGTTTTCTCTCTCCCTCTCCCATTAAGGAAACTTGAAATGAAGAAATCGCTTGTACTGGCGACCCTGATTGCAGCCGCTGCCCTGGCTGCCTGTGGCAAGAAAGAAGAGCCGGCGCCCGCGCCTGCACCGGCCCCCGCCGCTGCCCCCGCTCCTGCTGCTGCCCCGGCTGTTGAGGCCGCCAAAGACGCTGCCTCGGCTGCTGCTGCAGGTGCTGTTGGTGCCGCTTCTGCTGCTGCTGGTGCTGCTACCGCTGCTGCCTCGGCTGCCGGTTCTGCTGTTGACGCTGCCAAAGACGCCGCGAAAGACGCAACCGCCGCTGCCAAGGACGCAACCGCTGCGGCCAAGGACGCTGCTGGCGCTGCTGGCGAAGCTGCCAAGAAGGCCGCTGACGCTGCCAAAGACGCGATGAAGAAGTAATCGCTTCTGCGATTGCATAAAAGCCGCCGCAAGGCGGCTTTTTTTCGTCCGGCATCGGGGGCGGGGCGCACCGGCACAGGGTTGGCCCCGGGCCTGCGCCGACCCTGCGCTGCGTCAGACGCTGATCCAGTCTGTTCCGGTGGTCTGGCGTGCCACGCCGATATCGGCCGGCGTACAGCCCAGCGCCAGAGCCAGCGCTGCCTGCGCCCGCTCGGGGCTGTTGTTCTGTTCGCTCAGGTGTGCCGCCACCACGCGCTTCAGTCCGGGGTGCTTCACCGATCCGGCAATGGCTGCTGCGCTGGTGTTGGACAGGTGCCCGTAGAGGCCACTGACGCGGGCTTTCAAAAACGCCGGGTAGGCCGACGCATCGAGCAAATCGGGGTCATGGTTGGCCTCCAGCAGCAGTGCGTGGCAGCCCGCCAGCCGTTCCAGCACATGGGCAGTGGCGTGGCCCAGGTCGGTCAGGATGCCCAGTCGCGCGTCGCCGTCGGTACAGGTCAATTGCAGCGGCTCGCGTGCGTCGTGCGGCACCGTGAAGGGTTGCAGCCACAGGGCGCCCACTTCGATCGACACACCATCGCTGGCCCGGTTGAGCAGCCCATCAAAATCAGGGCTGTCGCAGGCGGCGTGGGTGCCATGACTCATCCAGACCGGAATGCGGCCGCGCAAGGCGACCGCCCGGGCGCAGCCAATGTGGTCGCCATGTTCGTGGGTGACAAAGATCGCATCCAGCGCATCGGCCGTGGTGCCGGCTTCCTGCAGGCGCGCGTCCAGCTGGCGCAGGCCCAAACCGCAATCCACCAGCACGCGTGTGGTGAGCGTTCCGCTGGTGGCCTCGATCAGGGTTGCGTTGCCGGCGCTGCCACTGCCCAGGCTCTTGAATCGAAGCATGCCGGTGGGCGGGCGCGGCGGATATCGGTCGGTAAGGGTGGGTACGCCTAGCGCAGGTCGTCGGCGATGACCTGCACGATGCGCTGGGCGTTGGCCGAGTTCTCGGGCGCGCCGCTGGCGTTGAGCACCGACACGGTGGTGGCCTCGCCCTGGCTCTTGACCGCGATGCGGTTCTTGAGCGGTGGCGTGACCGTGGGCGTGCCGCTGAAGATCTTGCCGAAGAAACCCGGTTCCTTGCGGTCCGGGCTGGGCTCTACGTAACGCACGAAGTAGGTGCCCTGGCTGCGGTCGCGGTCTTCTACCGTGAAGCCGGTGCGGTCCAGCGTCAGGCCGACACGGCGCCAGGCGCGCTCGAAGCCTTCGTCGATCTGCACCACCGGTGTGTTGTCAACCCGGGACACGCGCGACGTGGGCTTGGGCGCGCCCGAGGCCACCAGTGCCTTTGATTGCTCGGCCGGCACCCCCAGCCTGACCATCAGCCGGCGCAGGAATTCGGCTTCGAGCTCGGGATCAACCGGGCGTGGCTGCCAGACGGTCGAGTCTTTCTGGTTGTTGGACGCGTTGTAGACCTCGATCATGCCGCGGTGGCTGATGTAGATCTCGGTGCCGCCACTGGCGGTGCGCTCGAGGCGGGTGCGGAACTTGTCGCGCTCGCCGGTGGAGTAGAGCGAATCGAACACCTTGCCAATGGCGTTGCGGATGAAATCCTGCGGCAGCTTGGCGCGGTTTTCGGCCCAGTCGGTTTCCATGATGCCGAGGTTGGCCTGGTCCAGCGTCAGCAGGAAACCGCTTTCCTGCCAGAAATCACGCACTGGGCTCCACAGCTGGTCGGCCGGGCGATTGACCACCAGCCAGCGTTGCGTGCCCGCACGCTCCACCCGCACGTCGCCCACCGTGGTGGCGGCGGTAGAGGCGCCGGCGGCTGCTGCGCCGCTGGCCTGGCCGGCCTGGAAGCCGCTCGCGGTCACGGCGCTGCCGGGAATCACGTAGCGGTTGTCGCGCGAGAGCTGGGTCAGATCAGGCGGCACTTCGAGCGTCGGGGCCTTGCCCGCGCTTTTGTAATCGATCTTGTCGGCCTCGAAGGTCGAGCAGGCGCCAAGCGCCAAAGACACGCCAAACAGACCCATCAGGGCCAGCAGGCGGGCATGGGGCGCCAGTCTTGCAAATGATTTCACGGGAGTCCTCTTCAGGGTTCGGTACGCTCAGAGCAGGCCGCTGGCGCGCAGGGCGCCTTCGACGACCGGCTCGTTGGACGCCGACAGCGGCGTCATCGGCAGTCGCATGGTAGCGCCGCACAGGCCCAGTCGGGCCATGGCCCATTTGAGCGGGATCGGATTGGCTTCGACAAACAGGTGTTTGTGCACCGGCATCAGCTGCATCTGGATCTGCATGGCGCGCCGTGCATCGCCGGCGATGGCCGCCACGCACAGCTCATGCATGAGCCGGGGCGCGATGTTGGCGGTGACGCTGACATTGCCCTGGCCGCCGCACAGCATCAGCGCCACGGCGGTCGGGTCGTCGCCCGAGTACACGGCAAAGCCCTTGGGTACGTCGCGGATCAGCCACTGCGCACGCTCAATGTTGCCGGTGGCTTCCTTGATGCCGACGATGCCCGGCACCTGCGCCAGCCGCAGCACGGTTTCGTGCGCCATATCGGCCACGGTGCGGCCAGGCACGTTGTACAGGTAGGTCGGCAGTTCGCCCACCGCCTCGGCTATTGACCTGAAGTGCTGATACTGGCCCTCTTGCGTGGGCTTGTTGTAGTAGGGCACGACCTGCAGCTGGCAATCGGCGCCGACCTTTTTGGCAAACTTCGCCAGCTCGATGGCTTCGGCGGTGGAATTGGCGCCGCAGCCGGCCATGATGGGCACGCGTTTTTTGGCCTGCTCGACCGAGACGCGGATGATCTCGCAATGCTCGTCCACATTGACCGTGGGCGACTCGCCGGTGGTGCCGACCACGCCAATGCAGTCGGTGCCCTCGGCGATGTGCCAGTCGATCAGCTCGCGCAGCGCGGGGTAATCCACGCTGCCGTCTTCGTGCATCGGGGTGACCAGCGCCACGATGCTGCCTGTGATGGGTGTCATGTCGGGGTCAAGTTAGGTTAGTCCTCTATTTTACCCAGAGCCACCGGGTCAAAGACCATACCGGGCGGGTGTTCCGGCAGGCGCGTTGCCGGCGGGTTCGCGCACCGCGGCAATCCGCTGCACAAAGCGCGGCGCGCCATCCAGAAAACCATCTTCATACGCGACCACGCGCAGCCCCTCGCACACGCGCAGCAGCTCGCCGGGCTGCAGCAAAAAGTCGGGCCGGGAGGGCTTGCCCACGGTTTCATTGCCGGCACCAAAGGTTTCATAAATCAATACGCCGCCGGGCGCGACGGCCGCCACGATCTGCGGCAGCAGCGGGCGCCACAGGTAGTGGGTGACGACGACGCCGGCGAAACTGCGTCTGCCAAAAGGCCACGGCCCGTTCTCGATATCGGCCAGCACGGCTTCCCCCAGGGATGCTACTGATTCAATAGCATCCGATGACCTGTCCACGCCGACCACCGGGTGTTTCAACCCTGAAAACCAACGCAGGTGCCGGCCGTGGCCGCATGCCACGTCCAGCACCGTGCCTCCCGCCGGCACCAGGTGCGACCAGCGCTGCACCCAGGCCGAGGGCGGCTCGGTGCCATGTTGGCGCGCGTTGACCGCCGGGGTGCCTGCCTGTTCGATGCCCATGCTGTCGGGCGCGCCTGTGAATACTATCTTTTTCATAGCAAATAATGACCGGCCGATGCGGACAACAGGCCCGAAACGCTTGAAAAACGCCTCAGAAGCAGGCCCAGAGCTGATTGGCGAGTGTGACCAGAAAGTCCGGGCGCGTGTACAGGGCAAACACCGCCAGCAGCACCGCGGTAATGCCGCTCCAGGCCAGCAGCGTGCGGCTGCGCGTGCTCATGCCGCGCCCCCGAGCGCGCCGCTTGGTCTGGCCCGCACGATGGCGCTTTCCTTCACCGGCAGGTTGATCAGGCCGGCGAAGATGCCGAGCGCGATCGCGATGTACCAGACGATGTCGTAACTGCCGGTCCTGTCATACAGCAGGCCGCCCAGCCAGACGCCCATGAACGAGCCGATCTGGTGGCTGAAAAACACAAAGCCGCTCAGCATCGACATGTGCGCCACCCCGAAAATCTGCGCCACCACGGCATTGGTCGGCGGCACGGTGGACAGCCACAGCAGGCCCATGACGCTGGCAAACAGGTACACGCTGGCAGGCGACAGCGGCGCCAGCAAAAACACCGCAATCACCGCAGCGCGCGCAAAGTAGATAAAGGCCAGAATGTTTTTCTTGGCCAGTTTTTCGCCCAGCAGCCCGGCCGCATACGTGCCGAACACGTTGAACAGGCCAATCAGCGCCAGCGCGTAGCTGGCCACCTGCGGCGACAGCCCCTTGTCCTTCAAATAGCTGGGCATGTGCACGCCGATAAACACCACCTGGAAGCCGCAAACGAAGTACCCGGCCATCAGCAGTTGGAAGCTCGGGTATTTGAAGGCCTCCTTCAGCGCCTGCAGGATGGTCTGCTCGCGCGGGGCTATCGAAGCACCGGCAAAGCCTGGCTCGCGCAGCATGAACGCGAGCGGCACCATCAGCAGCACCGCGCCGCTGAGCACCAGCAGGGCCTGCTGCCAGCCCAGGCTGCTGATCAGAAAGCCTTCGGTCGGCACCATCAAAAACTGCCCGAACGATCCCGCCGCCGCCGCGACACCCATGGCCCAGGACCGTTTTGCAGCCGAGATATTGCGCCCGATCACGCCGTAAATGACGGCGTACGTGGTGCCTGCCTGGGCCGCGCCTATCAACACGCCGGCCGTGAGGGTGAACAGCAGGCCCGTCGGCGACAGCGCCATACCCACCAGGCCG
>JANOBJ010000158.1:0-7480 GCA_031411575.1 Betaproteobacteria bacterium
GGCGTGATCGTGCCGGCCGAAATCCGCGAGCTGCATGCCTACGGCGTCACGCGCATCTACAGCCCGGAGGACGGCCAGCGCATGGGTCTGGCCGGCATGATCGGCGAGATGGTGATGCGGTGCGACCAGGACATCACCCCCCATGCACCGACAGACATCCGGGCGGTCGAGGGCCATGGCGAGATGAACTGGCGCGCGCTGGCCCAGCTCATCACGGCACTCGAGAATTCCAAGGCAAATGAGGCGATGGTCATCTCCCAGCGGTCATTGTCTGCTACAAAAAAGATACCGGTACTCGGCATCACCGGCACCGGCGGCGCGGGCAAATCGTCGCTGACCGACGAATTGATCCGGCGTCTGCGGCTGGACCAGAACGACAGTCTGCGCATTGCCGTGATCTCGATCGACCCATCGCGCCGCAAGAGTGGCGGCGCGCTGCTGGGCGACCGCATCCGCATGAATGCCATTTCTCCGTGGGCCCCCACGCTTGCCGCTGCGCGTGCTGCGCTGCCCCCCGAGGGGGCCGTCACCGCCTTGGGGCGGCCCGGCGGCGGTGTGGTCACGGACTCCGGCCAGCGCGTGTTCATGCGCAGCCTGGCCACGCGCGATTTCGGCAGCGAGATCAGCCAGGCCCTGCCCGACGTGCTGGCAGCCTGCAAATGCGCGGGCTTCGATTTGATCGTGGTCGAGACCTCCGGCATCGGTCAGGGCGACGCAGCGATCGTGCCGCATGTGGATGTGCCGCTGTACGTGATGACGCCCGAGTTCGGCGCAGCCAGCCAGCTCGAGAAGATCGACATGCTCGACTTTGCCGAGTTTGTGGCGATCAACAAGTTCGATCGCAAGGGCGCGGCCGACGCGCTGCGCGATGTATCCAAGCAGGTGCAGCGCAACAAGGAAGCCTGGACCACGCCCGCCGACCAGATGCCGGTATTCGGCACGATGGCCGCGCGCTTCAACGACGACGGCGTTACCGCGCTTTACCAGGCGCTGAAAGCCCGCCTCGGCGCACTGGGCCTGCCGCTTGCCGACGGCGCCTTGCCCACCGTTAGCGTTCGCCACAGCACCAACCAGACGCCCGTGGTGCCAGCCGCCCGGACCCGCTACCTCGCCGAAATCAGCGACACCGTGCGCGGCTACAAGAAGCGCGCCCGCGACCAGGCCCGGCTGGCCCGCGAGATTCAGCAGTTGCGCGCAGCCGCCGCCATGCTGACGGTTGGCAAGCCCGACAAGGCGCGCGCCGCCGAAGCCGCGATTGATCTGGCTGTGCAGCGCGAGGCCGTTCAGGACGCAGCCGCCTGCAAGCTGCTGGCCCAGTGGCCCGAGATGCAGAAGGCCTACGCCGGTGATGAGTACGTGGTGAGGATCCGCGACAAGGAAATCCGCACCGCGCTCACCAGCAAATCGCTCTCGGGCACCACCATCCGCAAGGTGTCATTGCCGCAGTACGAAGACCATGGCGAAATCCTCAAGTGGCTGATGCTCGACAACGTGCCCGGCAGCTACCCCTACACCGCCGGCACCTTTGCCTTCAAGCGCGAGGGTGAAGACCCGACCCGCATGTTCGCGGGCGAAGGCGATGCGTTCCGCACCAACACCCGCTTCAAGTTGCTGAGCTCCGGCATGCCGGCCAAGCGCCTGTCCACCGCGTTCGATTCAGTCACGCTCTACGGCAACGATCCCGACCTGCGGCCCGACATCTACAGCAAGGTCGGCAACTCGGGCGTGTCCATCGCCACGCTGGACGACATGAAGGTGCTGTACGGCGGCTTCGACCTGTGCAGCCCGAGCACCAGTGTCTCGATGACGATCAACGGCCCGGCGCCCAGCATCCTCGCGATGTTCATGAACACCGCGATCGACCAGAACCTGGAGAAGTTCAAGACCGACAACGGCCGAGAACCCACCGACACTGAAGGCCAGAAGATCCGCGAATGGGTGCTGGCCAACGTGCGCGGCACGGTGCAGGCCGACATTCTGAAGGAGGACCAGGGCCAGAACACCTGCATCTTCTCCACCGAGTTCAGCCTCAAGGTGATGGGCGACATCGCCCAATACTTTGTGCACCACAACGTGCGCAATTTTTACAGCGTGTCGATCAGCGGATACCACATCGCCGAGGCCGGTGCCAACCCGATCAGCCAGCTGGCGTTCACGCTGTCCAACGGATTCACCTTCGTGGAGGCGTACCTGGCGCGCGGCATGCACGTCGACGACTTCGCGCCCAACCTGTCGTTCTTCTTCAGCAACGGCATGGACCCGGAATACACCGTGATGGGCCGTGTGGCGCGCCGTATCTGGGCCGTGGCCATGAAAGAGAAGTACGGCGCCAACGAGCGCAGCCAGAAGCTGAAATACCACATCCAGACCAGCGGTCGCAGCCTGCACGCGCAGGAGATCCAGTTCAACGACATCCGCACCACGCTGCAGGCCCTGATTGCCATCTACGACAACTGCAACAGCCTGCACACCAACGCGTTCGACGAAGCCATCACCACGCCCACCGAAGACAGCGTGCGCCGCGCCATGGCCATCCAGCTCATCATCAACCGCGAGTGGGGTCTGGCCAAGAACGAGAACCCGAGCCAGGGCGCGTTCATCATCGAGGAACTGACCGAACTGGTGGAAGAAGCGGTGCTGGCCGAGTTCGCGGCTATCGCCGACCGCGGCGGCGTGCTGGGGGCGATGGAAACCGGCTACCAGCGCGGCCGCATCCAGGACGAAAGCATGCATTACGAGATGCTCAAGCACACCGGCGAGCTGCCCATCATCGGGGTCAACACCTTCCGCAACCCACACGGCGACACGGTGATGGAAAAGCTCGAACTTGCGCGCTCGACCGACGAGGAAAAGCAGAGTCAGCTCCGGCGCCTGCAGGAGTTCCACTCGCGACACGCGGCCGAAGCGCCGAAGCAGCTCAAGCGCCTGCAGCAAGCGGTGATTGACAACCAGAATGTGTTCGAGGTGCTGATGGACGCGGTGCGGGTCTGCTCGCTGGGGCAGATCACCAATGCCCTGTTCGAGGTGGGCGGCCAGTACCGGCGCAACATGTGACCGTGCCAGTGGCCTGTCATCCAGGTGATGGCGGGCACGCGAGGTTCGCGCTAGTCTTGCGAGCACCGGCAGTTTCTGCCGGCCCGATTCACCCACGGCTGGAGCAACACCATGAACAACCTCTTTTCCCTGCAGGGCCGTAGCGCCCTGGTTACCGGCGGCTCGCGCGGCATCGGCCGCATGATCGCGGCGGGCTTCCTGAAAGCGGGCGCCCGCGTCTACATCTCGGCGCGCAAGGCGGCGGCCTGCGACCAGACAGCGAAGGAACTGTCGGCGCTGGGGCCATGCATCTCGCTGCCGGCCGACGTGTCCACGCTGGAGGGCGCCCGCGCGCTGGCCGCTGCCTACGGGGCGCATGAGCCGCAGCTGGACATCCTCGTCAACAACGCCGGTGCGGCCTGGGGCGCGCCGTTTGACGAGTTTCCCGAGAGCGGCTGGGACAAGGTGGTCGACCTGAACCTCAAGTCACCCTTCTTCCTGACGCAGGCACTGGCCGCACCGCTACGCGCGGGCGCCAAGACGCGTCCCGCCAAAGTCATCAACATCGCGTCGATCGACGGCGTGTCGGTCAACCCGATGGAGACGTACTCGTACGCTGCCAGCAAGGCCGGTTTGATCCACCTGACCCGGCGCATGGCGTTGCGGCTGGTGCAGGACAACATCGTGGTCACCGCCATCGCGCCCGGCGCCTTTGCCTCCGACATGAACCGCGATGCGCGCGACCACGGCGATGAGGTGGCGCGGCGCGTGCCCGCCGGCCGCGTGGGGGTGGACGACGACATGGCCGGCGCCGCCATCTACCTGGCCTCGCGCGCGGGTGACTACGTGGTGGGCTCCACCCTGGTGGTGGACGGCGGCGTCACGCACGCGCGCTCCTGAACAGGAGCCCGCCGAACGCTTCTGGCTCAGTCTCCGCGCTGGCGCCACACGGCGGCCAGCGCGCCGGCTTTCTGCCAGAACGTCAGCCGCTCATCCGACAGCGCATCCAGGAAGTCTGAGAGCCGCTTGGACTTGGCCATGGTGTAGACCGTCAGCGATATCGTCGCGACAAACACCGCGCCGAAGATCAGCAGCCGGCGCCACAGCGGCGCATCGGCTTCGGCCAGCAGGTTCATGCCGAGGAAGCCGGTGGTCACGGTACCGATCAGGCCCAGGATGGTGACCACGGTGAGGCGGACTACCGTATTGGCCTGGCGCCGCAGGCTGTCGGCGTCCAGGTAGCTGTTCATGTCGGCGATGCGCTCCTTGACCTCGGCGTACAGGGGGTCCAGGCCCAGGTGCTTGGCACACAGGTGAAACAGGGCGCGCGTTTGCGCCTGCTCGGCCACCTCGTGAAACCAGTACCGGTGGGTGAAGCGCAAGAACCCCTCGAAGCTGGACCGGATGGCGCGCTTGAAGCGCCGCACGCTGGACGGGCTGTGCACGTCCAGCCCCTTGAGCGCCTCGACCAGGCGGTCCGAGAACATTAGCAGCGCCGCTTTCTGGAAATGCGCAATCAGAAACAGCATGAAGTGCTGGTGGCGGAACTGCGCCAGCACGCCGCGGTCGCGGCAGCCATAAAATTGCGAGCGCGCGTCGCCCACCACCACCAGCGAGTGGCCGCTGCACAGGTAGCGGGTATTGGGTGCGGCCCCCGCGTCGGCCCAGAAGCGGTCGTAGCAGAAGCGCTGCTCAAAATCAGCCAGGTGCTGCTCGGAAAAGGGCAGCGTGGCGTCCCCTGCGCGGTCGGCGCCGCTGGTGCCGGTGACCAGCCCGAGGCGAATGAAATCGTTGCGCGTCAGAGCGCGCGGGTCGTCCAGCGCGAGGTAGCCCATCAGCGGCATGCGGTAGTACTCGATCTGGCGGTAGCGCAACAGCCCTTCGCGGTCGGAATGGTCGCTGACCAGCGGCTCCAGCAGAAAGGCCCAGTGCGCGGCGATGCGGGGCGCGCGGTGCGCGCACACATGGGCCAGAAAGGCATCGCGGTCGTGCGAATCGCTGCGCGCCAGCACCTCGCCCGCCTTGTCCAGCCACTCCACGCCGGCCAGCGCGTGCATGGCGTGGCCCTGCTCGTCCCAGCCCGACGGGTAGCCCCGCCCGAACCGGTACAGCAGTTCCTGCGCCTGGGCCAGCGTGAGGTCGGAGGCAGACACTTCGACGTTGAGCAGCACCAGGTCCACGTCAAAGAAGAAATACAGGTCAATGTGCACGATGTCCAGCGTGATGGGCGCATCGCCGGGCCGCGCCACCATGCGCACCTGGGCGATGTCCTGGCGCCGGAACACCCGCATGGGCGAGCCCGCCTCGCCGTCACCGCCGCCAGTGCTGCCAGTGCTGCGCCGCGTGCGGCCCTCGCCATAGAGAAACCGCTGCACGTAGGGCAGAAAGGTGACGAACTCGTTGTAGTGGCGTTCGTGAAAGCCGTTTGGATCGCCCGTGTACTCGTCTACCTGCTCGCGCCAGGGCGATTCGCCGCGCTCGCCCAGATCGCGCAGCAATTGCCAGGGCGTGCGGCGCGGCCCGGTAGCGGTCGGCAGCGGCATCAGGCGCAGCGGCCACAACAACACCTGGCGAAAATGCCGCACCGTGGCCTGGGCGGCGACGGCGGCGCGTTCAGTCCCGGTGTTCAGCATGTCGGGTTGTGGTGCGGCCGGAGCGGCGAGTCAAGCGGCGATCAGCGATGCGGCCCGCATCAGTTGCAGCACCGGTAGACCAGGCCAATCGAGCCGCTGTAGCCGGTGGCGCGGCGCGTAAGCGGGCTGGCGGCGGCGTCGCCCTGCAGCCGGGACACACCGAGCCCGCCAAACACCACCCAGCGGTCACTCAACGCTGAGGTGATGCCCAGGCTGGCATGCACATCGGTCAAGCCGCCGCCGGGGTCGAACGCGGCGTAGCTGGTCTGCGCGGCAGAGGCGCCGCTCACACCGTAGTAGGTGCGCATGTACTGGCTGTTGCCCAACCCCAGGCCGGCACTGGCCCGCCACTCGGTCTTGGGCGTCAGCCGGTAGACGTAACTGAGGTCGGTGGAGGCGGTGGCGCCGCCGCCGCGCGACAGCAGGTCCTGCGAGACGGTGAGGCCAAGGCCCCAGTTGGAGGTCAGGGCATAGGTGGCGTACACGCGCCCGCGCAGCGTGCGGCGAATCTCGGGCAACCCCGCCAGCGCGGGGTCGTCGTCTGCCGGCCGACCCGAATCACCACGCAGCGAGGCGCCGATACGGAAGCGCTCACTCTCCACCAAATCCGCGCTGATGCCCGCTCCCGCACCGTAGCCAAGCAAGGCGCTGCCGCGTGAGGTGGCAATGCGGAAACGCCCGTAGCGCACGGCAAAGACCGGCCTGGGCTTCAATTCGTAGTTCTCGCCACCGCCATAGGTCGGTGAGTACGCCAGTGCGACGCCGAGCGCGTAATCCACCTTGGCGGGCGCGCTTCCCGGCAGGTCGGGCTTGGGAGTTTGGGCTTGCCCCCTGCCCGGCGCGCCCAAGGCCAAAACCAGCAGACAAGCGATGCCCAGGCTATACGGAAGCAACCGTTGCGCGTCGGCGGGTGCCCAGCGCCCTGCCGGCGCCAGCGGGGGCGGCATGCAGCGGCCAGGAGGTGTTCTTGTCATGGTGCGATCTCCCCGGAAGGCGGCAGGGGGGTCAGCGCAGCCTTCCGGTTGTCAGTCTCGCCGTTTCAGCGCTGGCAGGCAAGCGCGGGGAAATGGCGTCGCGCCAACGCCACGCACGGGCCTTTACCAGGGGATCGGAGCGCCGCGGTAGTCCCAAAACCCGCCGGTTTGCGGCGGCGTCAAGGCGGAGACCACGTCCAGCAACTCGCCGGCCGCCACCTCGGGCGGGCGCACCTGCAGGCCCGTTTTGGCAAATGGCTCCGACAGCGCCGTGGCCACGGTGCCGGGGTGCAGCGCCACGCAGATGCTCTGGCGGTTGCGCCGGGTCAGCTCGATCGAGGCCGTCCGGACCAGTTGGTTGAGCGCCGCCTTGGATGCGCGGTAGCCGTACCAGCCGCCCAGCGCGTTGTCGCCGACGCTGCCGACCCGGGCCGACATGAACGCCGCCGTTGCGGCGCCCTCGCGGGCCAACAGCGGGAAAAAGTGCTTGACCAGCAGCGCCGGGCCGATGGCGTTGACCTCGAACACCTGCCGCAGGTAGGCCGCGTCAAGCTGGCTCCAGCTGCGCTCGGGGCCCTGCCCGCCCTGGTGCAGGAAGCCGCTGGCCACCACCAACAGACGCAACGGGGCGCTGGCGGCCGCGCACTCCCCGGCGATAGCTGCCGCCGCAGCCGCGATGTTGGCTTCGTCGGCCAGGTCCAGCGGCGGCGCAGACGTGCGTGACAGCCCCCGCACCAGGCGATGGCCGCCACGCTGCCGCAGCCCGTCCAGCAATGCTGTCCCGAGCCCGCCCGAAGCCCCGATGACCAGCGCCGTGCCGGGCGCCGAGGATGCAGTGGA
>JANOBJ010000159.1:0-4859 GCA_031411575.1 Betaproteobacteria bacterium
GAAATCCAGCGGCAGGCCATGTTTGATGGCCAGGTTGAACACGCGCTGCAGTTTCGCGGTCAGGTCGCCATTGCGGTAGACAAACGCACCCAGCACTCCACCCGCGACAGCCACCTCCATCGCCAGGTCCTCGCTGTCGAAAGCATTCTCAAAGAAATCCAGCGGCGAGAGCGAAACGAACTGCAGCTCAACCCGCCCCGCCCATTCCTGGCGCAGCGCCTCGAACACGTCCAGCGCGAGCGGCCGGTCGCGTACGACCCAGTCCAGATGCGTGCGCACCGCCCGCGTGCCGTGGCGGTACGCGTCGTCCAGCGCCTGCGTCATGCGCTCGCGCAGCGAAGGCCCGCTCCAGTGGGCGCGGTGCTCGGCCATGCGCGCGATCGCCGCGAACAGGTCGCCCTGCACGGCGCCCACTTCTGCAATCGTGTGGGTCTTGTCCAGATGCACGTGGGCATCGACCAGCCCGCTCAGCAGCGTGCCCTTCGGCGGGCCAGCCACGGGTTCGATGCGGGCCACGACGCCACCGTCCAGCATGACGTCAAACGCCTGGGTCGCCGCCAGGTCTGCCTCGAACCCGCGCAACCGCGGCGGGATGGCAAAGGATTCAAGTTTCATCGGTCGTGCTTGACTTCGGATTCGTGCCACTTGCCCAGCACCAGCCGAGACACGACGTTGAAAACCAGGTAAATCACGATGCCGGTCAGCGACACCAGTACCAGCGCTGCAAACATCTTCGGGATCTCGGTGCGAAAGCTCGCCTCCAGGATGCGCGATGCAAGGCCCGTTTCCTTGCCCGCCGCGCCGGCGGTGAACTCGGCCACCACCGCGCCAATGAGGCTCAGGCCGCCAGCCACCTTCAGGCCGGCGATGAAGTAGGGCATGGCAGAGGGAATCAACAGGTGGCGCAGCGTCTGCCAGGGGCTGGCCCGGTACAACTTGAAGAGGTCGCGCAGGTTCAGGTCGGCGCTGCGCAGGCCGATCACGGTGTTGGACAGGATCGGGAAAAACGCCACGATCCACGCGCACAGCAGCAGCGCGGCGGTGGTGCTGTCCACAAAGATCAGTATCAGCGGCGCAATCGCCACGATGGGCGTGACCTGCAGCACCACGGCAAACGGAAACAGGCTCAGCTCGACCCACTTGCTCAACGCAAACAGCATGGCCAGCAGCACGCCGCCCACCACCGCCAGCAGCAGCGCCAGCACCGTGATCTTCATGGTGAACAGCCAGCTGGTCATCAGCGAGCCCAGGTTGTCCCACAGCGTCACGGCAATCAGCGTGGGCGACGGCAGGATGTAGTGCGGTATCTGCTTGATGCGCACAAACGCCTCCCACGCCGCCAGCGCCAGAAAAAACAGCACGACGGGCAGCACGATGCGCAACCAGCGCCGCTGTGTGAGCGGCACGCGGTCTTCCACCGTCATGACGCGCCCCGCCGGTGGAGCCTGCGGGGAAATCGGCGCCGCCAGCTCAGCCATGCGCGTCTCCGGTGGCGTGCAGGGCGCTGCTCACCTGGATGCACAGCTCGTTGTAGCGCGCGCTGGTGCGAAACGCATCGCTGCGCGGGTAGGGTTCTTCGACCGGGATCTCGGCCACCACGCGGCCGGGGCGCGCCGCCATCACGATGATGCGGTTGCTCAAATACACCGATTCATAGACGCTGTGCGTGACAAAGATGGTGGTGAAGCGGCTGGCCTGCCACAGCGCCAGCGTGTCGTTGTTGAGCTTGAAGCGCGTCATCTCGTCCAGCGCGGCAAACGGCTCGTCCATCAGCAGCAGGCGCGGCCGGGTGATCATGGCGCGCGCGATCGACACCCGCATCTTCATGCCGCCCGACAGCTCCCGCGGGTACACATGGGCAAACTGCGACAGGCCCACCTTGGCCAGCGCGGCTTCAATATCCGCCTGCACCGCGCCGCGCGATTTGCCCTGCAGCCGCAGCGGCAGCCAGACGTTGTCAAACACCGTGGCCCAGGGCATGAGCGTCGGCTCCTGGAACACAAAGCTGATGTCGCGCGACGGGTCGCTGGCACGCGCGATATCCGATTCATTCGCGCCGCCCCACGCGATGGTGCCACCGGTGATCGGCGACAGCCCCGCAATCATCTTGAGCGCCGTGCTCTTGCCACAGCCCGAAGGGCCAAGAAAGCTCACGAACTCGTGCTCGCCAATCGCCAGGTCCATGCCCTGCAACGCCAGCGTGCCGTTGCCGTAGCGCTTCTCCAGGTTTTTCAGCGCCAGCAGCGGCCGGGTCGGAGCGTCAACAGAGCTCATGGGTAGCCATGCGGCAGGTCGTTCAGGCGGGAATGTCAGGCTTGTCCACCAGCGTGGACAGCGGCAGGCTGGAGATCTCCTGCAGCATCAGCGCCAGCTGCCGCGCCGACGCCTCGATCACCGCGCGGCCCTTGTCGGCCGTGGCCAGCGTGGCGTTGCCAGCCGCGCCCATGGCGTTGTAGTCCTGCACCTGCCAGCCGAGTTTGGCGCTGGTGCCGTTGCCGAGGATGGGGTACTTCTCGGCGCGCGCCTGAGAGGATGACTTGAAGTCGCGGGCCTGCGCCATGTCCACATACTGCGGGCGCAGCGCCAGCATCATCGAGGTTTCCATGTCGCCGGCGTGGATGCCGAAGCGGTGCTCGTCAGCCGTGAACAGACCGTTGACCGCATCGCCCAGCGGCATCGAGTACCAGTTGCTGGAGAACACGATCAGGTCGTGCCGGGCGCGCAGATCGCGCGCCACGATGTCCATCACGCTCACCTGCCCGCCGTGCGAGTTGAACAGCACGAGCTTCTTGATGCCGGTGCGCGCCACGCACTCGCCCAGCTCCATCCATACCCGGATGAGCGTTTCGACGCCCAGCGTCAGGGTGCCGGGAAAGCGCAGGTGTTCGTTGCTCTTGCCCACCTGCTGCGTCGGCAAGAACAGCACGGGCAGGTCAGCACCCAGGTGCGGCAGGCTGGCCTCGATCACGCCGTTGACGAGCGAGGTGTCCACGCTCACCGGCAGGTGCGGGCCGTGCTGCTCGATGGCAGCCACGGGGAGCACGGCCACCGCCGAGGCGATGTCGGGTGAGCGCTGCAGCGCGGCGAAGTCGCGCCCGGTCAGGTCGGCCCAGAAACGGGATTTGAGTTGCATGGCCGCATCTTATCGGCGACGGCGGGGCATCGGGAAGTACGGGGTTTCAGCGCTGTGCGCGCCGCGCCGTCATGCTCGTTGCAGCGCGTGCCGCGCTGCGCGGGCAATGCTCGCCGCGTCCACGCCAAAGAAATCTCGCAGCGCCGCCCGCGTGTCACTGCGGCCAAAGCCGTCAGTACCCAGCGTGAGGTAGCGCCGGCCTTCGGGCAGGTAGGCGCGCACGCTCTCGGGCACGGTGCGCACGTAGTCGGTGGCCGCGACGATGGGGCCGCTGCTGGCGGCGAGTTGCCGGGCGATGAAAGGCGTGCCGGCGTCGGGCTCCCCGCCCAGCGCGCGCTTCTCGCACGCCAGCCCGTCGCGGGCCAGCTCGCTCCAGCTGGTGACGCTGAACACGTCGGACTCAATGCCTTCAGCCGCCAGAATCTGCGCCGCCTTGATCACTTCGGTCAGGATGGCGCCAGAGCCTATCAAAGTGACTTATTCAATCGTTTTAGACCTCACGTCCGCATCAGCTGGTCGTTTATAGCTATAGTATTTATAGCACCCACGCAGGACGTCTGCCGCCGCGCCCGCCGGCAAATCGGGCTGCGCGTAGTTCTCGTTCATGAGCGTGACGTAATAGAACACGTCACGCTGCTCCACCATCATCTCGCGCACGCCCTGGTCGATGATCACCGCCATTTCGCCGGCAAAGGCGGGGTCGTAGGCCTTGCAGTTGGGAATGGTGGCGGCCACCAGGTGGCTGGTGCCGTCCTGGTGCTGCAGGCCCTCGCCGCCCAGCGTGGTGCGGCCGGAAGTCGCGCCCAGCAAGAAGCCGCGGGCGCGCTGGTCAGCGGCGGCCCAGATCTGGTCGCCCACGCGCTGAAAGCCGAACATGCTGTAGTAGATGTAGAACGGCAGCATGGCCAGCCCGTGCACGCTGTAGCTGGTGGCGGCGGCCGTCCAGCTGGCCAGCGCGCCGGCCTCGCTGATGCCTTCTTCAAGAATTTGCCCGTCCAGCGCCTCGCGGTAGCTCAGCACACTGCCAATGTCTTCGGGCGCGTAGCGCTGGCCCACGCTGCTGTAAATGCCCACCTGCTTGAACAGGTTGGCCATGCCGAAGGTGCGTGCCTCGTCGGCCACGATGGGCACGATGCGGGGACCGAGCTGCGGGTCTTTCAGCAAATTGCCCAGCAGCCGAACAAAGGCCATGGTGGTGCTCATCTCCTTGCCGCCGGCCTGCAGCGCGAAGTTGGCGTAGCTCTCGGCCGCGGGCACGGGCACCACGGCGCACGTGGTCTGGCGGCGCGGCAGGTAGCCGCCCAGCTGCTGGCGCTGCGCGTGCAGGTAACGCATTTCGGGGCTGTCGGCCGCGGGTTTGTAAAAACTCAGGCTCTTGGCCTGCTCGTCCGTCAGCGGCAGGTTGAATCGGTTGCGGAATTCAATGAGGTCGGTCTCGTCCAGCTTTTTCTGGCTGTGCGTGGTCATCTTGCCCTGGCCGGCGCTGCCCATGCCGTAGCCTTTTTTGGTGTGGGCGAGGATCACCGTCGGCTGGCCGCTGTGGTTGGCGGCGGCGGCGTAGGCGGCATGGATTTTCACCAGGTCATGGCCCCCCCGCTTGAGCCGGTCGATCTGCTCATCGGTCATGCCCTGGGCCAGGCGTGCCAGCTCGGCGTTCTGGCCAAAAAAGTTGTCGCGGTTGAAGCGGCCGTCCTTGGCCGCAAAAGTCTGCATCTGGCCGTCCACG
>JANOBJ010000160.1:0-6543 GCA_031411575.1 Betaproteobacteria bacterium
GATATAGTTGTAGCCCACCGTGATGCCCATGGCATACGCCGCAATGGCCATGCCTTCGATCACGATGTGCGGGTTGAACTGCAGGATGTCGCGGTCCTTGCAGGTACCGGGCTCGCCCTCGTCGGAGTTGCAGACCAGGTATTTCTGACCCGGAAACTGGCGCGGCATGAAGCTCCACTTCAGGCCCGTGGGGAAGCCCGCACCACCACGACCGCGCAGGGCCGACTCCTTGACGGTCGCGATCACCTGGTCGGGTGTCATCGGCTCGCCACCCGAGCCGCTCGCGGCTCCTTCCTGCTTGCCCAGAATCCTGCGCAGGGCCTGGTAGCCACCACGCGCCTGATAGTCCTTCAGACGCCAGTTGGTGCCGTCGAGGCCCGCGTAGATCTGCGGGTCGATATGGCGGCCATGAAAGCAGGTCTGGACGCCGGTGGCCTGAAACTGTGCCAGCACTTGTTCGGCGTTCATGATGGCGCTCCCGCGGCGCCCGAACCGACGCTGCCCGAGGCACGCAGCCCGTCGATCAACTGGTCAAGCTTGTCATGGCTCATGAAGCTGCACATCGTGCGGTCGTTCACCAGCAGCACGGGCGAGTCGGCGCAGGCGCCCAGGCATTCGCTTTGCTGAAGGGTAAACAGGCCGTCGGCGGTGGTTTCCCCCATCGAGATTCCGAGCTTGCGCTCCAGATGGTGCAGAGCCTTCTGCCCGTCACGCAGCTGGCATGGCAAATTGGTGCAGACGTTCAGCTTGTACGTCCCCAGAGGCTGCTGGTTGTACATGTTGTAGAACGTGGTGACCTCATGTACGGCAATCGGCGGCATGCCCAGATAGAAGGCAACTGCGTTCTCGCTGTCGCGGCTCACGTAGCCATGCTCCTGCTGCAGAATGGCCAGGCACGCCATGACGGCAGACTGCTTCTGGTCAGGCGGGTACTTCGCGACTTCCTTGTCGAAGCGCGCGCGAATGGCGTCAGAAATCATCGGTCAATCTCTCCGAACACAATGTCCATCGTGCCGATCACCGCCACGGCGTCGGCGATCATGTGGCCGCGCGACATTTCGTCCATGGCAGCCAGATGCGGAAAACCCGGCGCTCGGATCTTGAGGCGGTAGGGTTTGTTGGCGCCGTCGCTCACCAAATAAATGCCGAACTCTCCCTTGGGATGCTCGACCGCCGCATAGGCCTCGCCCTCTGGCACGTGAAAGCCCTCGGTGAACAGCTTGAAGTGGTGGATCAGCTCTTCCATGTTGGATTTCATCGATTCACGATCAGGTGCTGCCACCTTGTGGTTGTCGGTGATCACCGGGCCGGGATTCACGCGCAGCCAGTCCACGCACTGCTTGATGATGCGGTTGGACTGCTTCATCTCTTCCATGCGCACCAGGTAGCGGTCGTAGCAATCGCCGGTCTTGCCGATGGGCACGTCAAAATCCATGCGGTCGTACACGTCGTAGGGCTGCTGCTTGCGCAAGTCCCAGGCGATGCCCGAACCACGCAGCATGGGCCCGGTGAAACCCAGGTTCAATGCGCGCTCGGGCGTTACCACGCCAATGCCGACGGTGCGCTGCTTCCAGATGCGGTTTTCGGTGAGCAACGTGTGGTACTCCGCCAGGTAGGCGGGAAAGCGCTGCGTGAAGTCGTCGATGAAATCCAGCAGCGAGCCAGAGCGTGTGTCGTTGAGCTCCTTGATGGCCTTGGCATTGCGGACCTTGCTCGCCTTGTACTGCGGCATCGAATCCGGAAGGTCGCGGTAAACGCCGCCCGGCCGGAAGTACGCTGCGTGCATGCGCGCGCCGCTGACGGCCTCATACATGTCAAACAGGTCTTCACGCTCGCGGAACGCGTACAGGAAAATCGTCATCGCGCCGCAATCCAGCCCGTGCGCGCCGAGCCACATCAGGTGGTTGAGCAGTCGCGTGATTTCCGAGAACATGACCCGGATGTACTGCGCTCGCTCGGGCACCTCAAGATCAAGCAATTTCTCAATGGCCAGGCAGTAGGCGTGCTCGTTGCACATCATCGACACGTAGTCGAGCCGGTCCATGTAGGGCAGCGACTGGATGTAGGTCTTGCTCTCGGCCAGCTTTTCGGTCGCGCGGTGTAGCAAACCAATGTGCGGATCGGCCCGCTGGATCACTTCACCATCCAACTCCAGCACGAGACGCAGCACGCCGTGCGCAGCCGGGTGCTGTGGCCCGAAGTTCAAGGTGTAGTTCTTGATTTCAGCCATGATCAGGCCTCCGACGGGCTGCCCCCAGACAGGCTTGGACCCCCTCGGGGGGCAACGACAGCACGAAGTGCGGAGTGTGGGGGCTCATTGAATTCCGCCGTAGTTGTCTTCGCGGATGATGCGCGGCGTGATCTCGCGCGGCTCGATGGTCACCGGCTGGTAGATCACCCGCTTCTGCTCGGGGTCATAGCGCATTTCCACATGGCCCGACGTCGGGAAATCCTTGCGGAAAGGATGCCCGATGAAACCGTAGTCGGTCAGGATGCGGCGCAGGTCGTTGTGACCGTCGAACACGATGCCGAACAAATCGAACGCCTCACGCTCGAACCAGTTGGCCGAACTCCACACCTCGGTGAGCGAGGCGACCACTGGCAGGTCGTCGTCCGGCGCAAACACTTTCAGTCGGACGCGCTGGTTCAGGCTGACCGACAGCAGGTGCGACACCACGCAGTAGCGCGCACCGTCCCAGCCGCCCTCCTTGTAGTCGGAGTAGTCCACGCCGCACAGGTCCATCAATTGCTCGAAGCGGCACTCCGGCGCGTCGCGCAGGGTACGCGCGGCTTCCACGTAGTCGGCCGCGGCCACCACCACCGTCACTTCGCCCAGCCGGACGCTGACGCGTCGCGCCTTGTCGCCCAGAACAGCGGCAACGGCATCCTTGAGGGTTTCGGGATTGACAGATACAGCGGTCATGAACGATCCCTCACGCGCGCGCAATGGTGTGCGTACGGCGGATTTTCTGCTGCAGCTGGATGATGCCGTACAGCAGCGCCTCGGCCGTGGGGGGGCAACCCGGCACGTACACATCGACCGGCACGATGCGGTCGCAACCACGCACCACCGAATAGCTGTAGTGGTAGTAGCCGCCGCCGTTGGCGCACGAACCCATCGACAGCACCCAGCGCGGCTCGCTCATCTGGTCGTACACCTTGCGCAAGGCGGGCGCCATCTTGTTGCACAGCGTGCCGGCAACGATCATCAGGTCGCTCTGACGCGGGCTCGGGCGAAACACAATGCCAAAGCGGTCGAGGTCGTAGCGGGCGGCGCCCGCATGCATCATCTCGACAGCGCAGCAGGCCAGGCCAAACGTCATGGGCCACAACGAACCGGTCTTGGCCCAGTTCACCACGGAGTCGTAGCTCGTGGTGACGAAACCTTCCTTGAAAACACCTTCAATGGCCATACAGCTCTCCCGCAGAACGCGTCATTCCCAATCCAGGGCGCCTTTTTTCCACTCGTAGATGAATCCCACGACCAGGATGCCGAGGAAAAGCATCATGGCCCAGAAGCCCGCCGCGCCGATTTCCTTGAGCGAGACCGCCCAGGGAAACAGAAACGCGATTTCGAGGTCGAAAAGGATGAAAAGAATGGCGACCAGGTAGTAGCGCACATCGAACTTCATGCGCGCGTCTTCAAAGGCTTCGAAGCCGCATTCGTAGGGAGAGTTTTTTTCACTGTCGGGCCGGTTGGGCCCCAGCAGGAAGCCGAGGACTTGGGGCACCACGCCGACGCCAATGCCTACGAGGATGAACAGAAGAACGGGCAAGTACTGGTCGAGGTTCATCGTGAGGCTCTGATAACCGCTTGAACCCGCCGCGGCCTTGCGCGACAGATTGCTTGACTGGTGCCGTCGGCGAGACTCGAACTCGCACAGCTTTCGCCACTACCCCCTCAAGATAGCGTGTCTACCAATTTCACCACGACGGCGGTTTTTTTCTGTCCGGATGGCATGAGGAACCCCTGCGGGCCGGCTCTCCAGACAAGCTAAGAGTTTACCCTGAATTCAACGGCTTTCTTCCTCGACAGCCGCCAATTTGAGGGCAACTTATTTGGTCGGGATCTGCGCCGCGCCAGAGGCACCCACCGCCGGTGCCGGCACCGCTGGCGCGACGGGCGCAGCAGCGGGTGCAGGGCTGGTGCTGCCCGGAATCTGCCCAGCCGCACCGGATGCCGCGGGCGCGGGCGCCGGCGCTGTCACCGGGGCGCGCTCGAGCACGCTGTTGCTGCTGAGCGGACGGGCGTTGCCAAAGTAGGCCAACGCCAGCGTGCACACAAAAAACACGCCGGCCAGCACGGCAGTGGTGCGCGACAGGAAGTTGGCGCTGCCACTCGCACCAAACAGGCTGCCCGAGCTGCCGCCACCGAAAGCAGCACCCATGTCGGCCCCCTTGCCGTGCTGGATCAGGATCAGGCCGATCATGGCCAGCGCCGTGAGCATCTGGACAGCCAGAACGATCGTCAACAAAACATTCATCTCAATACTCCTGATGGGGTGCGGGTTCGCGGCTTAAGCGGCCGCGGCAATGATGGTGAGGAAATCAGCGGCCTTGAGCGAAGCGCCACCGATCAGGCCGCCATCGATATCGGGTTGGGCCAGCAACTGGGCTGCATTGGCCGCGTTCATGCTGCCGCCATACAGCAGTCGGATACGGCCGGGATGGTCACTCGCGGCTTTCAATTGGGCGCGCAGCACGGCGTGAACCTGCTGCGCCTGTTCGGGGCTGGCGGTCTTGCCGGTACCGATCGCCCACACCGGTTCGTAGGCAACGACGATTTCGCTGATGCAGTGGCCATTGGTGTGGACCACGGCGGCCAGCTGGCGCTTGACCACGGCTTCGGTCTGGCCCGCTTCGCGCTCGGCCAGCGTCTCGCCCACACACACAATCGGCGTGATGCCCGCTGCCAGCGCGCGCTGCGCCTTGATGGCCACCTGCGCATCGGTTTCGGCGTGGTACTGGCGACGTTCGGAGTGCCCGACGATCACGTAGCGCACACCGAAGTCATGCAGCATGGCCGCCGACACCTCGCCGGTGAAAGCGCCGGACTCGTGTTGCGACACGTCCTGCGCTCCCAATTCAATAGCAATAGACGATCGCAGCACCTGCACCTGCGCCAGATAAGGCGCTGGAACACAGACGGCAACGTCACACCCGGGCGTATTAAGTCCAGCTGCCAGCGCCTGCAGCAGCGCCGCGTTGGCCGCGAGACTGCCGTTCATCTTCCAGTTGCCGGCGATCAGCTTTTTGCGGGCGCTCATGCGTTCACCAGGTCAGGACAATCTTGCCGACATGCTGGTTGGACTCCATCAGCGTATGGGCTTGGGCAGCCTGCGCAGCCGGGAATGTGCTGTGGATCACGGACTTGATACGACCGCTTTCGATGAGCGGCCAGACCTTGTGCCGCAGCGCTTGCGCGATCGCGGTCTTGAACGCCAGCGGCCGCGGCCGCAAGGTGGAGCCCGTCACCGTGAGGCGGCGGCGCAGCACCACACCGGCGTTGATCTCGCTCTTGATGCCGCCCTGCACGGCGATGATGACCAGCCGGCCGTCTTCGGCCAGGCACTCGATCTCGCGCGCCACGTAGGCGCCGGCCACCATGTCCAGAATCACGTTGACACCCGCGCCACCGGTGAGAGTCTTGACCGATTCAACGAAATCCGCGGTCTTGTAGTTGATCGCATGGTCGGCGCCGAGCGCCACGCAGGCGGCACACTTGTCGTCGCTGCCAGCCGTCACCAATACTGTGGCGCCCAGCGCCTTGGCCATCTGGACGGCCGTGACGCCAATGCCGCTGGAGCCGCCCTGAATCAGCAGCGTTTCGCCCGGCTGCAGGCGGGCCCGGTCAAACACATTGCTCCACACGGTGACGAAGGTCTCGGGCAGCGAGGCCGCTTCCACGTCGCTCAGGCCCATGGGCACCGGCAGGCACTGACCGATCGGCGCCACGCACAGCTCGGCGTAGCCGCCGCCAGCCACCAGTGCGCACACGCGGGCGCCCAGCTTGAAGCCGGCTGCCGCCATCGCCGCCGCATCGCCCGCGACAATCTCGCCCGCCACTTCGAGGCCGGGAATATCAGACGCGCCGGGCGGCACCGGGTAGTTGCCGGTGCGCTGCAGCACGTCTGGCCGGTTGACGCCGCTAGCGGTCACGCGAACCAGCACCTCGCCAGCCCCCGCGACAGGCGCAGGACGCTCGGCCAGACGCAGCACGTCGGGCGCGCCGTAGGAAGTGATCTCAACAGCTTTCATGCGTACTTTTCAAGCGTTTTATGCCCAGCGTCCTTGTCGGATGGTCATACTTTGCTATTATTATTATAGCAAACCATGTCACCCGCAAGTCGGCCCGTATCAGGGCTGCTGGGCCGGTGCGTACTGCTGCGACTCTTGCGCCGGACGGTCCAGCAGCGCCTTCATCGACAGCTTGACGCGGCCTTTTTCATCAGTCTCCAGCACCTTGACGCGCACAATCTGGCCTTCGCTCAGGAAGTCGGTGACCTTCTCGACGCGCTGGTGCGCGATCTGGCTGATGAGCAG
>JANOBJ010000161.1:0-4210 GCA_031411575.1 Betaproteobacteria bacterium
GCCCCACCCAAGCCCCCGTTCCGGACGCACCGTTGCGTGAGGGCGGTGCTGACGCACCGCAGCGGGTGGTGAAAGTCCGGCGCGACTACAACAGCTGGGTGGCCAGCGAGACCATGGAAGACTACGCGCTTCGCTTCACGCCACAGCGTTTTCGCAAGTGGTCGGAGTGGCGGGTGGCCAATACCGCTTTTGGCGCCGCCTCCTTCCTGATCCTCGAGGCGGTGGGTGCCACGTTGCTGGTGCAGTACGGCTTCATCAACGCCTTCTGGGCCATCGTGGCCACCGGCATCATCATCTTCCTGGCGGGGCTGCCGATCAGCATCTACGCGGCGCGCTACGGGGTCGACATGGATCTGCTGACCCGCGGCGCGGGCTTTGGCTACATTGGCTCGACGCTCACCTCGCTGATCTACGCCTCGTTCACCTTCATCTTCTTTGCGCTGGAGGCCGCCGTCATGGCCTATGCGCTGGAGCTGGCGCTGGGCATTCCGCCGAGTTGGGGCTACCTGATCTGCGCGCTGGTGGTGATCCCGCTGGTGACGCACGGGGTGTCGGCGATCAGCCGCCTGCAGGTGTGGACGCAGCCGCTCTGGCTGTTGATGCTGGTCGTGCCCTTCGTCTACGTATTCATGCGCGAACCTGGTGCGTTCTCGGGCGTTGTGCACTACGGTGGCGATAAAGGGCAGGGATCGCAGTTCAATACGCACTATTTCGGTGCGGCCCTCACCGTGGGAATTGCGCTGATCACCCAAATGGGCGAGCAGGCCGACTATCTGCGCTTCATGCCGGTCGAAACAGCGGCCAACCGGCGGCGCTGGTGGTTTGGCGTGCTGGCGGGCGGGCCGGGCTGGGTGATTCTGGGCGTCGTCAAGATGCTGGGGGGCGCGCTGCTGGCCTATCTGGCCATCACCCACATGGTGCCGGTGGATCGCGCGGTGGACCCGAACCAGATGTACCTCGCGGCCTACGAATACGTGTTCCCCAACTACGGCTGGGCGGTGGCTGCCACGGCGCTGTTTGTGGTGGTGTCGCAGCTCAAGATCAACGTGACCAACGCCTACGCGGGGTCGCTGGCGTGGTCCAACTTCTTCTCGAGGGTGACGCACAGCCACCCCGGCCGCGTGGTCTGGGTGGTGTTCAACACCCTGATCGCCTTCATGCTGATGGAGATGAATGTGTTCGACGCGCTGGGCAGCGTGCTGGGCCTGTATTCCAACATCGCCATCGCCTGGATCATGGCCGTGGTGGCCGACCTCGTGGTCAACAAACCGCTGGGCCTGTCGCCCAAGGGCATCGAGTTCAAGCGCGCCTACCTGTACGACATCAACCCGGTCGGCGTGGGCGCGATGGCGCTGGCGTCGGCGCTGTCGATCACGGCACACCTGGGTCTGTTCGGGCCGGGACCGCAGGCGTTTTCGGCCGTGATTGCCATGGCCACCGCGTTCGTTGCAGCGCCGGTGATCGCGTGGGCTACGCGCGGCCGCTATTACATTGCCCGAGCGGCAGTCCCCGTGTCGATCCCGATCGTCAACGCCGACGATCAGGGCGCCTACCAGCCCTACACCCTGCAGCACTGCGTCATCTGCGAGCGCGAGTACGAAGGCCCCGACATGGCGCATTGCCCGGCGTACCAGGGGCCGATCTGTTCGTTGTGCTGCACGCTGGACGCGCGCTGTGGTGACCTGTGCAAGCCGCACGCCAGCCTCTCGGCGCAGTGGTCGGGTGCGCTGCGCTGGCTGCTGCCGCGGCGCATCTGGCCCTACCTGGACACGGGCCTGGGGCATTTCATTCTGTTGATGCTGGTCATTGTGCCGCTGCTGGCCTCCGTGTTTGGCCTGCTGTACCACCGCGAGCTGGGTACGTTGGCGCAAGCGGTGACCGATGCGGCAACCCTGGCGGCGCCTGAATCGGCGCTGCGGTCGGGCTTTCTCAAGGCCTACATGGCGCTGCTGCTGATTGCCGGCATCGTGGCCTGGTGGCTGGTGCTGGCGCACAAGAGCCGGCAGGTGGCACAGGAAGAGTCCAACCGCCAGACGCACCTGCTTCATGAGCAGACGCTGGCGCTGCGCCATGAGATTGAATCGCACCGCCGTACCGACGAAGCCCTGCAAAGCGCCAAGCTCCTCGCCGAGCAGGCAATGCGGCAGGCCGAGCAGGCCAATCAGGCCAAGAGCCGCTACATCAGCGCCATCAGCCATGAGCTGCGCACCCCGCTCAACAGCATCCTGGGCTACGCGCAACTCATGGGCGAAGACGCCTCGGTGCCGCCGCACCGCAAGCAGGCCGTGAGCGTGATCAAGCGCGGCGGCGAACACCTGCTGCAGCTGATCGAAGGCACGCTCGATATTGCGCGCATCGAATCCGGCAAGGTCACGCTCAACGTCAAGCCCATGCGCTTTGCCGATTGCGTGCACGAGATGGCCAACATGTTCGAGCCGCAGGCACTGGCCAAAGGCCTGCGCTTCCGGTTCGAGGCCGAAGGCGTGATCCCCGAGGTGGTGCGGGCCGACGAGCAGCGCGTGCGCCAGATTCTCATCAACCTGCTGGGCAACGCCATCAAGTTCACCAGCAACGGGCAAGTCACGTTTCGCGTGCGGCATGCGCGCGAAATGGCCTGGCTGGATATCGAGGACACCGGCCCGGGTCTGTCGGGCGACGAGATCGAGCGCATCTTCGAGCCGTTCGCACGGGGCGCCGCAGTGGGGCCGGCCGCGCCGGGCGCAGGGCTGGGTTTGACCATCGCCAAGATGCTCACCGCGCTGATGGGCGGCGAACTCACGCTCACCAGCACGCCCGGCGCCGGGTCGGTGTTTCGCGTCAAGCTGTTCCTGCCCGAAGTGCACCAGACGGCCGAGCGTGCGGCCAGGGCCACTGCCACACCCGCCGCCCGCTCGCGCCGCAGCTACGCGGGCGCACGCCGCCGTGTGCTCGTGGTGGACAACGAAGAGGCCGATCGCGAACTGCTGGTGGAGTTGCTGACGCCGCTGGGGTTCAAGCTGCGCCAGGCTTCCAGCGGGCATGATTGCCTCGATCTGCTGGCCGCCGGCTACCAGCCCGACGCGATCCTGATGGATCTGGCCATGCCCGGCATTGACGGCTGGGAAACCATTCGCCGCGTACAGCAGCTGATGGCGGATGGCGCGGCTCCGGGCAGCGGACATATCGCAGTAGTCTCGGCCAATGCGTTCGACAAGGGGCTGGAGAATATGGTGGGCATCCGCCCCGAGGACTTCATCGTCAAGCCAGTGCGGCACTCTGACCTGCTCGACTGGCTGGAGCGACGCCTGGCGCTGGTGTGGCTGGATGCCGAGCCGCCCGCACCCGCGCCGGTGGCCCTGGCCACCGAACGCGATTACCCGTCAACCGCTTCGCTGGCGGCGCTGCGCCAGGTGGTCCAGCTCGGCTACTACCGTGGCATCATGAATACGCTGGACGAGATTGAGCAGACCCAGCCCCGGTGTGCGGGTTTTGTTGACGAGTTGCGCCCGCTGGCGCGGCAGTTCCAGTTTGAAGCCATCAGCCAGATCCTGCAGCAGGCGCCCCGTGAACCCCAAACCAATTGAAGCGTTTACCGAACTGGCCTCCGACAGTGCGCTGGACCGCGCCAACAGCGAGGTAGTGCTGATCGTGGACGACGTACCCGACAACCTGTCGGTGCTGCACGACGCGCTGGATGAATCGGGCTACACGGTGCTGGTCGCCACGGGCGGCGAGGCCGCGCTGCAGCGGGCGGCCCAAGCGCTGCCCGATATCGTTCTGCTCGACGCGATGATGCCCGGCATGGACGGCTTTGAGGTGGCCAAGCGCCTGAAAGCCGCGCCATTGACCGCGCACATCCCGATCATCTTCATGACCGGCCTGACCGAGACCGAACACCTGGTGGCCGCGCTCGAAGCGGGCGGCGTGGACTACGTGACCAAGCCGATCAAGCCGAAGGAGGTGCTGGCCCGCATGGGCGTGCACATGAAGGGCGCGCGTGAGCGTCGGCAGGCCCGCAACGCGCTGGATGCGTTTGGCTACGCCAGCATCACGGTCCGCGCCAGCGATGGCCGCCTGATGTGGCAGACGCCGCTCGCGCGCGAGCTGCTGCAGGCGTATTTTGGTGCGCCCCCGCCGTGGGCGCCCGAGGTGGTGGAGGCCTGGCTGCGCCGCCCTCGGGTCGCCGGCCAGCCAAACGACCCGCCAGCGGGCCCGCCACGCCTGGCCATCG
>JANOBJ010000162.1:0-11175 GCA_031411575.1 Betaproteobacteria bacterium
GGCCGGCCGCCCTTGGCGGCGATCGCCTGCCAGGCTTCCTCGGTGTCCTCGGTGATGAAGTCGGTGATGCCATGCACCAGCGCGTGCGACAGCCGCTGCTCGACCGTGCCGGCGCGCCACTCGTTCTTCTTGCTGTCGTCCTTGGCGCCGCTCCTGGCGGATTCGGCGATCTCCACCAGGCGTTCGCCGGCGTCCGCCCGCCGATTCAGCACCACGTCTTCCACCCGCTCGCGCAGGATCGGCTCGAGTTCGTCGTACACGCCCACCATGCCGGCGTTGACGATGCCCATGTCCATCCCGGCCTGAATCGCGTGGTACAAAAACACGGTGTGGATGGCTTCGCGCACCGGGTCGTTGCCTCGGAAACTGAACGAGACGTTGCTGACGCCGCCCGACACCTTGGCGCCCGGCAGGTTGGCCTTGATCCAGCGCGTGGCGTTGATGAAATCGACCGCGTAGTTGTTGTGCTCGTCGATGCCGGTGGCGATGGCGAAGATGTTGGGGTCAAAAATGATGTCTTCGGGCGGGAAATCGACTTCGTCCACCAGGATGCGGTAGGCGCGCTCGCAGATCTCGACCTTGCGCTCGTAGGTGTCGGCCTGGCCTTTTTCGTCGAACGCCATCACCACGGCGGCCGCACCGTAGCGCCGCAGCAGACGGGCCTGGTGCTTGAAGGCATCCACGCCTTCCTTCATGCTGATCGAGTTGACGATGCCCTTGCCCTGGATGCAGCGCAGGCCGGCCTCGATCACCTCCCACTTGGAGCTGTCGATCATGATCGGCACACGGGAAATGTCGGGTTCGCTGGCGATCAGGTTCAAAAACCGCACCATGGCCGCCTTGCTGTCGAGCATGGCCTCGTCCATGTTGATGTCGATGATCTGGGCACCGTTTTCCACCTGCTGGCGCGCCACCGCCAGCGCCTGCTCGAACTCGCCGTTCAGGATCATGCGGGCGAAGGCCTTGGAGCCGGTGACGTTGGTGCGCTCGCCGATGTTGACGAACAGGGAATCCGCGCCGATTTTTACTGGCTCCAGGCCGGCCAGCTTCATCGGCGGCGGACCCTCGGGGTGCGTGCCGGCGGCGTCTGCTGCGGAAATGGGGATCTGGGTCATGGCTCACCTTCTGCTTGGCCGGCGCCGGTGTGGCCGGTCGCCAGAAATCAAATGGGGTGAGCGCCGTTGCATCCCTCAAGCCTGGCGACTGTTGTCTGGCAACAATATCGCTGCAGCGCTCCTTGAGTTAACATGATTTTAGATCAATCAGCCGCTGGCGAATGAGCCTTGACGGCACGTATGGGAACCAACCTCGATGTTTGACAAGCTTTTCGGACGAAAACCCGCGGACGCCCAGGGCTCGGCCTTCCCGGAAACCCGGGTCATGGACATCACCGGCTCGTCCAGCGCCGATCTGGCGGCCTCGATGCTGGTGGCGCCCACGGCGCTGATGCAGCTCAGCCCTGAGGAAGCGCGCACGGTGGTCAATTACATGCAACCGCACAAGATTCCCGAGGGCATCACCTTCATCCGGGAAGGCGACACCGAAAAAACCGATTTCATGCTGCTGGTTCTGGACGGTGAGGTCACGGTCGAATCGATCGTGGTGAGCCGCACCCAGCCGGTCACGTTGACGGTGCTGGGTGCCGGCAGCCTGATCGGCGAGATGGGCCTGCTTGACGGCGAGCCACGCTCGGCCTCGTGCACCGCCGCCACCGACCTGCGCTGTGCCATCCTGACCCGCAGCGCCCTGAAAAAGCTGATGCAGGACGACCCGCGCACCGCCGCCAAGCTGCTGCTCGCGATCTCGCTGCGCATCGCGGCCCGCATGCGCGAAACCGCCGACAAGGTGAAGCTGTATTCCCAGCTGACCGTGGCGATGCAGCAGGAGATTGATCGGCTGATGCCGACTTGACACCCACCCCCGAAGCGCCTGCGGCGCCTCCCCCTTCCAGGGGGCGCAACCAGTGGCCCGGCGAAGCCGGTTCCACGGTTGCTCTGGGGCACGGGTCTGTATCGGGAACGTTCGTGGCGCCTTGGATGTTCTGTTGCGCCGGGCGCATGCTCACATACTTCCCCGTTCGAGTTGAGCTTGTCGAAGCGCCGCACTGGGCGCGTCTGGGTTCGCTTGCGCGCCCTATCCGTTCGCGCTGAGCCTGTCGAAGCGCTCGCGCAGTTTGTGCCGTGAGTGCCCTACGCGGCTTCCTTGTAGAAGAAGCTGCGCTGCAGTGATCGCGCGGCGAGTGGCAGCACCGCGTCACGGATCGCGCCGATATGTTCGGGCGTGGTGCCGCAGCAACCGCCGACGATATTCACCAGGCCTTCGGCCGCGAACTCCCTGAGCAGGCGCGACGTGACCTCGGGCGTCTCGTCAAAGCCGGTGTCGCTCATCGGGTTGGGCAGGCCGGCGTTGGAGTAGCAGCTGATGAAAGTATCCGGCGCGGCCTTGTGCAGCTCCTGGATGTAGGGGCGCATCAGCGCGGCGCCCAGCGCGCAGTTCAGGCCGACGGCCAGTGGCTGCGCGTGGCGCACGCTGTGCCAGAAGGCGGTGACGGTCTGGCCCGACAGGATGCGGCCGGACGCATCGGTCACGGTGCCGCTGATGATGAGCGGCAGGCGCTCGCCGCTGGCCTCGAAGTATTCGTCGATCGCAAACAGCGCCGCCTTGGCGTTGAGCGTGTCAAAAATCGTCTCCACCAGCAGCACGTCGGCGCCGCCCTCGACCAGCGCCTCAACCTGCTCGCGGTAGGCCGCGCGCAGCTCCTCGAAGGTCACGTTGCGCGCGCCCGGGTCGTTGACGTCGGGGCTGATGCTGGCGGTCTTGGGCGTGGGGCCGAGCGCGCCCACCACAAAGCGCGGGTGGTCAGGGGTGGAAAACTTGTCGCAGGCGGCGCGGGCCAGCCGGGCCGAGGCCAGGTTCATCTCGCGCGCCAGTGGCGCCATGTCGTAGTCGGCCTGGGCCACGTTGGTGGCGCCAAAGGTGTTGGTCTCGATCAGGTCGGCGCCGGCGGCCAGGTAGGCCTCGTGGATATCGGCAATGACATCGGGCCGCGTCAGGCTCAGCAACTCGTTGTTGCCCTTCACGTCCTTGTGGAAATCCCGGAACCGTTCACCCCGGTACTGCGCCTCGCCCAGCTTGAAGCGCTGAATCATGGTGCCCATGGCGCCGTCCAGGATGGCGATGCGGCTGGCCAGAATGGCCGGCAGGGCTTGGGCACGGGTGTATTTGACGGGCTTCATGGTGCCGCCATTGTAGGAAATGCAGGATTTCCCCGGACAATAGCGGCCATGAAGAACCTGCTCCCCCAAGAGGCTTGGGCCCTGATCCAGCAGCAACCCGACGCGCTGTTTGTCGACACGCGCATGGAAATCGAGTCGCTATACGTGGGCCGCCCGCCCGGTGTGGAGAACATTCCCTGGTACGAGTATCCCGACCTCACGCCCGACCCGGTGCAGTTTGCCGCGGCCGTGGAGCGCGAAGCCGGCTCCAAGGACCGCACCATCCTGCTGATCTGCCGCAGCGGCAAGCGCACCGTGGACGCGGCCAAGGCGCTGGAGGCCGCCGGCTTCACCGACGTGGTGAACATCGTGCACGGTTTTGAGGGCGACCTCGATGACAGCTTTCACCGCTCCCGGCTGAATGGCTGGCGGCACGACGGGCTGCCGTGGGAGCAGATGTAGCGCCTTTTTAATGCCAAATCGGCCCGTTGTCCGCATCAGTTGGTCTTAGTGCGCTATTTTTTTAATAGCACTTGATCCTCTCGACTTCTTCCACTTTTCCCACTCTTGTTTCCCTTGTCCCCTGATTCGGTTCTCCGCGAAGTCTTTGGCTACGACGCCTTTCGGGGGCCGCAGGCCGCCATCGTCGAGCATGTGGTGGCAGGCGGCGACGCGCTGGTGCTGATGCCCACGGGCGGCGGCAAATCGCTGTGCTACCAGATCCCGGCGATCACACGCCAGCACGCCGGCCACGGCATCACCGTCGTCGTCTCGCCGCTGATCGCGCTGATGCACGACCAGGTGGGCGCACTGCACGAGGCCGGCGTGGAAGCCGCGTTTCTCAACTCCACCCTCAGCGGCGAAGAAGCCAACGCGGTCGAAAAGCGGCTGCTGCGCGGCGAGATCACGCTCTTGTACGCCGCGCCCGAACGCGTGACCACGCCGCGCTTTCTGGCGCAGCTGGACGCGCTGTACGAGCGCGGGCACCTGAGCCTGTTTGCGATTGACGAGGCGCACTGCGTGAGCCAGTGGGGCCATGATTTCCGGCCTGAGTACCGGGCGCTGACAGTGCTGCACGAGCGCTATGCCAACGTGCCCCGCATGGCGCTCACCGCCACCGCCGACGCACTGACCCGCGCCGACATCGTGGAGCGTCTGCAGCTGGAAGACGCGCGGCAGTTCGTCAGCAGCTTTGACCGCCCCAACATCCGCTACACCATCGTCGAGAAGAAAGACGCCACGCTGCAGCTGCTGCGCTTCATAGAGCGCGAGCACGCGGGCGACGCGGGCATCGTGTACTGCCAGTCACGCAAGCGGGTCGAAGACATCGCGCAGACGCTGTGTGACAGCGGCATCCCTGCGCTGCCCTACCACGCCGGGCTGGACGCCAGGGTGCGCCAAAACCACCAGGACCGGTTCCTGCGCGAGGAAGGCATCGTGATGGTGGCCACGATTGCTTTCGGCATGGGCATCGACAAGCCCGACGTGCGCTTTGTCGCGCACCTGGACATGCCGAAAAACATCGAAGGCTACTACCAGGAAACCGGGCGTTCCGGCCGCGACGGCGAGGCCGCCGACGCCTGGATGAGCTACGGCCTGCAGGACGTGGTGAACCAGCGCCGCATGATCGACGAGAGCCCGGCCGGCGAAGACTTCAAACAGGTCATGCGCGGCAAGCTTGACGCGCTGTTGACCCTGGCCGAAGCCAGCGATTGCCGGCGCGTGCGGCTCCTGGGTTACTTCGGCGAGGACAGCGTGCCGTGTGGGAACTGTGACAACTGTCTTGATCCTCCGGCGGTCTGGGACGGCACCGACGCCGCGCGCAAGCTGCTGTCCACGCTGTACCGCGTGCAGCAGCACAGCGGCATCAGCTTCGGCGCGGGCCACCTCATGGACATCCTGCGCGGCAAGAAGACCGAGAAGGTGGCGCAATTCGGCCATGAGCGCATCAGCACCTTCGCGCTCGGCGCCGAGTTCAGCGAGGTGCAGCTGCGCGGTGTGCTGCGCCAGCTGATCGCGCTGGGTGCCGTGAACGTGGACGCGCAGGCCTTCAACACCCTGCAACTGACCGAGCTGTCGCGCGCCGTGCTCAAGGGCGAGATGACGGTGATCCTGCGCGAATCGGTTTCGAGCCCGGCCGAACGCAAGACCTCACGCGGCAAGGCAGGCGCCCGCGCTGGTGCCAAAGCCACCGCGCCAGCCGCCGCCCCGCTGGACGACGCCGGCCAGGCCCGCTTCGCCGCCCTCAAGGCCTGGCGCGGCGAAGTGGCGCGCGAACACAACCTGCCCGCCTATGTGATCTTTCACGACGCGACCCTGGCCGCGATTGCGCAACGCTTCCCCCAGTCGCTCGACGACCTGATGGGCATCAGCGGCATCGGCGCGAAAAAGCTGGAGGCGTACGGGGTCGAGGTGGTGCGGGTGTGCGGCGGCGTTTCTTGAGCGGGATCGGGGTCAGAGCCCGATTTCGTTCATCGTCGCTTTCGCCGGCAACGCTATCGTCCTGAATCGGGATCTGACCCCGCTACCGCAGCCTGCACACCTGACTGGAGAGACGACCCCGCCGCCAACGTTCAGCGCAAGAACCCCATCGACCGCGCTTCCCGCACTTCCGGCTTGATGCGGTGCTCGGCTTCCAGCTGCTCCAGGAATTCATCGAGGCTGAACTCGGTGGCCAGGATGTCGGTCTGGCGCTTGACGGCCGCGAAATCGCCGGGGCACAGCTGGTCCATCCGCGCGAGCCGGGTGCGCGCCTCATCCGTCAGGCGCGAGGCGTCGCCGCCGAGTGCTTCGGTGACCAGCATTTTCTCCCGCTGCTCCAGCGTCAGCGGCTTGAACTTGATCTTGAAGGTGAAGCGGCGCAGCGCGGCCTGGTCGATGCGGTCCAGCAAATTCGTGGTGCAGACAAAGATGCCGTCAAAGCGCTCCATGCCTTGCAGCATCTCGTTGACCTCGGTCACTTCGTAGCTGCGCTGCGCGCCGCGCCGGTCCTGCAGAAAGCTGTCGGCTTCATCGAGCAGCAGCACGGCCTTCTCGGCCTCGGCCTCCTTGAACATGGCGGCCATGTTCTGCTCGGTCTCGCCGACGTACTTGCTCATCAGGTCGCTCGCCTGCTTGATGATCAGCGGCTTTTCCAGCGCCTTGGCGATGTGTTCACCGAGCGCGGTCTTGCCAGTGCCGGGCGCGCCATAAAAGCACAGCGTGCCGTGGCCGCGCGCCTTCAACGCCTCCACGATGCGCGGGATGTCGAAGCGCGTCTCGACGTTGAGCATGCCCAGGTCATAGGTGGTGACCTGCGGGCGGCCCTTGCTGTCGGCGGGCTTGTTGCCCAGCGCCGCATCGGAATTTTTCAACTGGCGTTCGATCAGGCTTTCCATCGCCTGCAGCTTGGTCGACTCGTCGGCGACCGGGTCGCACGACAGGCCGGCAAAGCGCACCGCCGTGCGAATCTGCGCAGGCGTCAGGCCTTTGCGCTCGGTGAGCTTGGCCACGAAGGCATCACTCACCGCCACGCCATCGAGCGTCTTGCGCACCAGCTGTTCGCGCGCGCCGGGCGGCGGCGAGGTCAGCTCCAGGTGGTAGGCAAAGCGGCGGCGAAACGCCGGGTCGATCTGCTCGATGCGGTTGGTCACCCAGAGCGTGGGCACGGCATTCGCTTCGAGAATCTGGTTGACCCAGGCCTTGCCGTTGACCGAATGGCTGACCGCGGCACCCAGCGCCTGCTGCTCTTGCCGCGCCATCAGGCCGGCGGCGTCCACGCTGATCGGCTGGAACACGTCTTCCACTTCGTCAAACAGCAGCGCTGCCTGCGGCGCGCCTTTCAGGAATACCTGCGCGATCTGCAGCGAGCGGTAGCGGTCGCGGCCCGACAGCGAATTGCCATCGCGGTCCGCGTATTCCACCTCGAACAGATCCAGCCCCGCGGCCTGGGCCACCACCTTGGCGAGTTCGGTCTTGCCGGTGCCGGGCGGGCCGTACAGCAACACATTGACGCCGGGCGCCTTGCCCTGCACCGCGTTGCGCAACAGGCTGATGAGCACCGCTACGTCTTCGGTGATGAAGCTGAAATCGTTGGGCGCGAGCGTGCTGCGCGCGGCGGGCCGCGTGAACACCGCCATCAGCTCGCTCTGGTCGCGGTACTCGCGCATCAGCACGGGCGGCAGCTTTTCGCTGACCTTCATCAGGTCGGCCAGGTCGGTGATGTTGTGCTCGGAGATCAGGTTTTCGACCAGGCCGATGCGCTCCAGCCGCGAGCCGGCGCGCAGCGCCTCGCCCACGTCGGTGGCGTTGACGCCGGCCACCTCGGCAATCGCCGCGTAAGCCTCGGGTGCGTTGTTGACCTTGAACTCCACCAGCAGGCTGCGCAGGTCACGCTGGTAGCGCGCCAGCGTGCCATACAGCAGCA
This sequence comes from Betaproteobacteria bacterium, assembly GCA_031411575.1. Taxonomy (GTDB): domain Bacteria; phylum Pseudomonadota; class Gammaproteobacteria; order Burkholderiales; family Burkholderiaceae_C; genus JANOBJ01. Next base: position 7,621 of record JANOBJ010000162.1, read on the forward strand.
GCGCGCGCTCGGCCTTGTTCAACTGCAGCAGACCCGACAGCGCGTCGATGTTTTTCTCGACCAGCGTGGACTGCTTTTTCAGCGCATGGGTCAGCCAGTCGCCGGTGACGGTGAGCACCGACAGCAGGTCCTTCGGCTGGTCCTTGGCGTATTCATCGAGGTAGAAGAACAGCGTGCCTTCTTCGTACGGGCCGCGCCAGACGCCATGGCGATCCAGAAATTCGCGGCCGTCCAGCGCTTCGTGGCCTTTCCAGAAATCGTTGTCCTTGCAGCGGCGCGTGAGGAACTCGCGCAGGCGCAGCAGCACCGGCTGAGGCCATGCCAGGTGGCGCCCCGCCAGCGAGAGCAGGCCGTTCAGGTCGCGCCGCACGTTGAACTTGGGCCCCTGCTTGGCCGCCAGCGTCAGCACAAAGTGCGAGCACATCAAGTCCAGCACCGGCGCGCTCTTGAGCCCCGGTGAGGGTAGAACCGGCCCCACTGCCAGATCTTGAACCGAACGCTTGACCATTGAGAAGCCTCCAGCGACGGCGCAAAAGCACCGTCAATTCCACGATAACGCAGACTTACCCCTGAGGGAAGACGCGGTTGGTGAAAAAACCACCGGCCCCGCGGGCTTATTGCACACCCTTGACGGTAGACAATGTCCCCATGATTGAACTCAACGATGTGGTCCAGGCAGCGGCGCGGCTGCAGGGCCAGCTGCTGAACACGCCCTGCGTCGAGTCGCGCACGCTGTCGCAGCTGACCGGCGCGCAGATCTGGCTCAAGTTTGAAAACCTGCAGTTCACCGCCTCGTTCAAGGAGCGCGGCGCCTGCAACAAGCTCATGCAGCTGACCGAGCTGGAGCGCGCGAACGGCGTGGTCGCGATGAGCGCCGGCAACCACGCGCAGGGCGTGGCCTACCATGCGCAGCGCCTGGGCCTGCGCGCGGTGATCGTGATGCCGCGCTTCACGCCGGGGGTGAAGGTCGAGCGCACGCGCGGCTTCGGCGCCGAGGTGGTGCTGCACGGCGACACGCTGGAAGAAGCCCGCGCGCACGCCTACTCACTGGCCGAAACACGCGCGCTCACCTTTGTACACCCGTATGACGATGAAGCGGTGATCGCCGGCCAGGGCACGGTGGGGCTGGAGATGCTGCAGGCGGTGCCCGAGCTGGACACGCTGGTGATCGCGGTGGGCGGCGGCGGGCTGATCGCCGGCATCGCCACCGTGGCGCGCGCGCTCAACCCCGGCATCGAGATCATCGGTGTGCAGACCGCGCGCTTCCCGGCCATGGTCAATGCGATCAAGGGCACCCATCACCCGCAGGGCACCAGCACGATTGCCGAGGGCATCGCGGTCGGCCGGCCGGGCAAGTTCACGCAGGCCATCATTGCCGCCCGGGTGGACGACCTGGTGCTGGTGGACGAGGGCGACATCGAGCAGGCGATCGTGATGCTGCTGGAGATCGAGAAGACGCTGGTCGAAGGCGCGGGTGCGGCGGGTCTGGCGGCCTTGCTCAAGTACCCGGAGCGCTTCAAGGGAAAAAAAGTGGGCCTGGTGCTGTGCGGCGGCAATATCGATCCGCTGCTGCTGGCCGCCATCATCGAGCGCGGCATGGTGCGCGCCGGCCGGCTGGCCCGCATCCGCGTGAGCGCGCGCGACGTGCCCGGCGTGCTGGCGCAGATCACCCACGTGGTGGCCGACGCCGGCGCCAACATCGACGAAGTGCACCACCAGCGCGCCTTCACCATGCTGGCCGCGCAGAACGTCGAGATCGAACTGGTGATCCAGACCCGCGGCCCGGAGCACGTGGCGGCGGTGCTGGAACGGCTGAAAGCGGATGGGTTCGAGGCGGTGGTGGCGTGATGGTTGTTGAGGGGTTTTGAGGTGTTTCGGGTCTCTGGTCGCCGCCGGTGGGGCATAGTTTGCTATAGATTCAGTAGTGACTGGAGACCTGAAATAGCTACCCCTTGCCCCAGTCTCCGCCACCCCGCGTTTAAACTCCCCGCATGGACATCGCCACCCTTCGAGCTGCCCTGCCCACCTATTTCGCGCCCTGGGTACAAGCCCTCAACCTGTCGGTGGAATCGTTCAGCGGCGAGAGCGTGACGTTGCGCCTGCCACCGAGCGACCAGCTCAGTCGGGTCGGCGGCATGCTGTGCGGGCAGGCCATGATGGCAGCGGCGGACACGGCCATGGTGCTGGCGCTGATCAACTATTTCGGTGAATTCCGCCCATGCACCACGGTGCAAATGGCCACCAGCTTCCTGAAACCGCTGTCCAGCCAGGCCGCGCTGGTCGAGGCGCGGGTGGTGCGCGCGGGCAGGGCGCTGGCGTTTGGCGAGATCGATATTCGCGGCGCCGACGATGGCAAGAGCGTGTGCCGCGCCACGACCACCTACGCGCTGCTGTAGGCCGGCCCGCTGTCGGGCCGCTTGGGGCCCGCGGTCGCAGCGGGTAAAATCAACCCTGAACCCCAGTTTTGCCGGAAACCGCCATGTCCAACCCGCCTGCCGCCCCCCACGACACCCCGCACGAGCCTGATGCGGTGGAAGCCATCGTGCCGTTGATTCCCATCGTCTTGCCGCTGGTGGGCGCTGTGCTGATGTTCCTGCTGGCCTTTATCGCGGTTTTCATGGCCTGATGGGCCGATAGTCCTCATCGGACGGTCATAGTTTGCTATATTTAATATAGCAAACCAGCTTCCTTTCCCCGTTCCCTGAACGCTGGCGCCATTGCAGCGCCGGAACCATCCTGCACGGTCGCAAGCGTTCGACTGACGCATGCATAACCTCATGCAAGTTTTGCATGGTTTTTGGGAAGATTTGGCAGGTGCAGGTCAGGCGCCTTTCATAAAATTGACATCACAGCCGACCCGACGGCGGGAAAACACCCTCTCCCGCCCTCCCGCTGCCCACCCGGCAGCCCCGAGCGCCGACTGGGCAGAGAAGCCGTTTTTTCAAAGGCTGTTTGAGGTCTGAGCGCCACCCCGCGGCAATGCCCCCGCGATCGTCTGGCACCCCGGTGCGCCACCGGGCCAAGCACCTCCACGCCTTTGAAAAAACCGTTTTGAAACTCTGGAGCCTGACCGATGAACTCACCTGTGATGCAGGGCCTGAACCTGAACACACCGGCCTTCGTGAAGAACGCCAAACTGATTGCCTGGGTGGCCGACATGGTGGCCCTGTGCAAGCCCGACCACATCCACTGGTGCGACGGCTCTGACGCCGAGTACGACCGCCTGTGCCAACAGCTGGTGGACGCCGGCACCTTCAAGAAGCTCGATCCGCTCAAGCGCCCCAACAGCTTCCTCGCCTGTTCCGACCCGACCGATGTGGCGCGCGTCGAAGACCGCACCTACATCTGCTCGGCCCGGCAAGAGAACGCCGGCCCCACCAACAACTGGATGGCCCCGGCCGAGATGCGCGCCACCCTGCAACCACTGTTTGACGGCTGCATGCGCGGCCGCACGATGTATGTGGTGCCATTCAGCATGGGCCCGCTGGGCAGCCCGATCGCGCACATCGGCATCGAGCTGTCCGACAGCCCCTACGTGGCCGTCAACATGAAGAT
>JANOBJ010000163.1:0-6764 GCA_031411575.1 Betaproteobacteria bacterium
AGTCGCCGTTCCAGACGCTGGAGCAGTACGTCACCGCGGCCAAAACCAAGCCGGTGCGCTACGGCTCTTCGGGCATCGGCTCGGCCAACCACCTGTTCGGCGAGATGCTGAAGATCGAAGGCCGCGCCCCGCAGCACGACCACATCCCCTACCAGGGCAGTGCGCCGGCCATCCAAGACCTGCTGGGCGGTCAGATCGACAGCCTGTTCGATCCCATCACCACCAACGTTGCGCAACTCAAGGCGGGATCGCTGCGCGCGCTGGCCGATTCCACGCCCAACCGGCTGCCCGCGCTGCCGAACATCCCGACATTTGCCGAGCTGGGTTATCCCAAGCTCACGGGCTCTCAATGGCTGGGCCTGTCGGCACCCAAGGGGCTCCCCGCACCCATCGTGCAGCGCCTGAGCGCGTTGATTCCGGAAATCCTCGCCAAGCCCGACGTGGCCTCCCGGCTGGAAGAACTGCAGACCTTGCCACGCAAAAACGCGGTGATCGGCAGCGATTTCGTTCAGCTCATCAATGCGCAGATCGAAACCTGGCGCAGCGTGGCCAAGCTGGCGAACGTTGAAGTGATCACCTGACAGCCCCTGCCGCCTTCAAGTCCTCTGCTGCGCCGACCGGTGTGGCGTGCGAAACGGCCTGAATCGGCAGGTGGGCGTCGGGTGCCGCCGCGCCGGGCGCGAGGTTTAACACCTCGCCTGGCTCCAGAACGAGGGCGCGAGTGCCTGGTGCTGCCTTTTTGGCGGCTTCCAAAAATCGCTCGGGCGTCCCGTCATACCCGAGGATGAAACTGTCGGTGAACCAGCTGCCCTTGAACCGGTAGTGCATGGGTACCGCGACCTCGGCACCCAGCAAGCCCGCCAGTTCGGCCGCCTCCTCGGCATTCATGACAACCTGCTCGCCCAGCACGCGAAGCCCGTTCACCGACAGCAATGCCAGCTGGATCGACGGAAACCGCTGGGGCAGTTCACGCAGCTCCGGGATGAGTCTGGAGTCGCCGCCGAAATAGACCGTCGATCCGTTGGCCTGGATCACATAGGTGATCTCGGGCACCTTGTGGGCTGCCGGTGCTGCCGTGATGGTCAGCGGCCCCACCGACGCCGCTTCCCACGGGCGGAGTTCGCGCACGTTGGTGAAGCCTGCCGCACGGGCCGCGTCGGCCATGTCCGGCCCCACGAAGAACGGCACCGCCTTGTCGGGGTAGTGCTCCAGCGTCTTGATGTCGAAATGGTCGTAGTGGGCGTGGCTGGCCACGATGGCGGTCAGTTTCGGCAGTTGCTCCATCGACAGCGCGAGCGGCTCGCCATGATGGAAGTGCATCTTTTCACTGAACCACGGATCGGTCAGGACCTTGGCGTTGCCAAAGTCCAGCAGCACCGAGGCATGCGCGATGCGCCTCACGCTGAAGCCGCGCGCCGGGCTACCTGGCACGGGACGCAGCGCCAGCGACCGAGCAGGTGGTGCCGCACCCGCCCGCACGGGTGCTGGATCAAGCGGTGCAATCAGAAAAGACGCGGCCAGCGCCGCCGCTGAACACACGATGAGGATGGCCGGCAGCAGCAGACAGAGGACTTTTCGTTTCATGGGAGCCTTTCAGAGAAACCATTTCGAGTGGAGTCTGAAGGGCTGCCAGCGTGTCGTCATTCACCCAGGTTCATCAGCCAGCTTTTTTCTGAGCCGGGACAGCGACTGGGGGCGGATGCCGAGATAGGACGCGATGTGGTACTGGGGAATCTGGTCTGCAAGCGCCCCGAACTGCTCGCAAAACTGCCGGTACCGGGCCGGCGCATCCAGCAGCAGGAAGGACAACTCACGCTGCTCCTTGCGCACGTACAGCATCTCCGCGATGCGGCGGCCGAGCTTTTGCCATTCGGGGTCCGATTCGTACAAATCCAGCAACCGTTCATACGGCCAGACGATGAGTTCGGTGGGCGCCACCGCGGCGATACCCACCTGCGCCGCACGCCTGGCGGCGGCGCTGCCAAAGGACAGCGCAAAGCTACCGGCCATGCTGAAATCCTTGGTCGCTTCCTCGCCATCGGGCAGCGTGACAAAGTAGCGCACGATGCCGCTCTTGATGAAGGCAAGCTCGTGCTGCGGTTGCCCCAGGCGGCAAAAACAGGCTCCCGGCTCCAGGGCCCGCGGCTTTCCCTCGCCCACAAAGCGTTCAATGTCCGCTGCCGGCGGGTTGGCCAGCCGCCTGAAGTAGGCGGCAATGCTGGCAATGAGGGGGGAATCGGTCACATCGGTATTCTCGCGCCGACGGCAAATCCGCGCCGTTGCCATGCGCCGCATCGGTGTGGCAAACGGCAGCGGAAAAAGTAGCGAATCAACGTCCAAAGTCAACACATGATGACCATCTGCACCGACAATGCGACGGTCTGTTCTGACCGCAACCACCGGGAAGCCCATGGATACAAGCGCCAACGCTCGCAACGCCGAACCACTGACGGCGGCCCCGCACGCCGGCATTCGGGACTATGACGATCTGCCAGGCCCACGCGGTCTGCCGTTGTTGGGCAACGCGCTGCAGATGGACGTGCCGCGCCTGCACCAGCAGTTCGAGCAGTGGAGCCAGGAGTTCGGGCCGCTGTTCAAGTTGTCGATGCCCGGGCGCCGCATGCTGGTGGTCTCAGACCACGAGATGGTGGTTGCCGTGCTGCGCGACCGGCCCGACGGCTTCTGGCGCACCCGGAAGCTGGAGGAAATCTGGACTGAACTCGGCCTGCCGGTCGGTGTATTTGTGGCCAACAGCGACGTCTGGAAACGCCAGCGGCGCATGGTGATGGCGGGCTTCGACCCGGCCCACATCAAGCGCTACTACCCGTCGATGGTGGCGGTATCACAGCGGCTGTCTGCGCGCTGGCGCCGCGCTGCCTTGGCCGGTCAGACGGTCCAGCTCCAACCTGATTTGATGCGCTACACGGTGGACACCATCGCCGGTCTGGCCTTCGGTGCCCACGTGGACACCCTGAGCTCGGACGGTGACGTGATCCAGCAGCACCTAGACCACATCTTCCCCGCGTTGTGGCAGCGCATGATGAAGCCGTTGCCGGTATGGCGCTGGCTGCCGTCCGCCGCAGACAAGCGGCTGGCCCACTCGATCCAGCAGGTCAACCAGGCCGTGGAGGGGTTCATCACCGAGGCCAGGGCGCGTCTGGCTGGCGACCCTGCGCGCCGCGCCGCGCCGCCCAACCTGCTCGAAGCAATGATTGTGGCGGCGGATGAGCCGGCCAGCGGCATCGACGACCAGCAGGTAGCAGGCAACGTGATGACCATGCTGCTGGCTGGCGAAGACACCACCGCCAACACCCTGGCGTGGATGCTCTATTTGATGTGGCAAAACCCGGCCACCCTGGCCCGTGCCACGGCAGAAGTGCAGCGCGTGGTGGGCGACAACGACAACCCAAGCCTGGAGCACATGGGGCAGCTGGACTATGTGGAAGCCTGTGCCCACGAGACCATGCGCCTCAAACCCGTGGCGCCGCTCATCGGCGGGCAGACCCGACATGAGGTGATGATTGGCGATGTGCGGATACCCGAGGGCGTCATTGTCTCCACCGTGATGCGACGCGACAGCGTCAGCGATGCGCACATCCCGAACGCCACCGCCTTCGAGCCCGAGCGCTGGCTGGCCGACGGCGACACGGCGGCGACCACTGCGGCTTCGGCCAAGCGCATATCGATGCCGTTCGGCGCTGGCCCGCGCATCTGCCCTGGTCGCTACCTGGCGCTGCTGGAGATGAAGCTGGCGATCGCGACCGTGCTGCGCGACTTCGACATCACCGCCGTGGACACCGAGGGCGGTGGCCCGGCACAAGAGCGGATGCAGTTCGCGATGGCGCCCGTGGGGCTGCGCATGCGGTTGCGGGTCAAGGTGAAGGAGCCGACAGCGGCATAGGCTGGGGCCGCGGCCGAACCTTTCAGCAAAGCCCGGATGGAGGACTTACTTGCGCGCTGGCGGCAAATCCGTGCAGCTGCCGTGCGCCACTTCCGCCGCCATGCCGATGCTCTCACCCAGCGTGGGATGCGGGTGGATGGTCTTGCCGATGTCCACCGCATCGGCGCCCATCTCGATGGCCAGTGCCACCTCGCCGATCATGTCGCCGGCGTGCGTGCCGACCATGCCGCCGCCCAGGATCTTGCCGTGGCCGTGCGCTTCGGGTGAGTCGTCAAACAGCAGCTTGGTGACGCCCTCGTCGCGCCCGTTGGCGATGGCGCGGCCGGATGCCGTCCACGGGAACAGGCCCTTCTTGACCTTGATGCCTTGCGCCTTGGCCTGGTCTTCGGTCAGGCCGACCCAGGCAACCTCAGGGTCGGTGTAGGCGACGCTGGGGATCACGCGGGCATTGAACGCGGCGCTGGCCAGTTCCTTGTTGCCCTGCTGCTCGCCAGCGGCCACCTCGGCCGCCACATGCGCCTCGTGCACCGCCTTGTGCGCCAGCATGGGTTGACCCACGATGTCGCCGATGGCAAAGATGTGCGGCACGTTGGTGCGCATCTGGATATCCACCGGGATGAAGCCGCGATCGGTCACGGTGACGCCCGCCTTGTCGGCGGCCAGCTTCTTGCCGTTGGGCGTGCGGCCCACGGCTTGCAGCACCAGGTCATAGGTCTGCGGCGCCGGCACGGTGACGCCCGGCTCGGCGGCCTCAAACGTCACTTCAATGCCGGCTGGCGTGGCCTTGGCCGAGACCGTCTTGGTCTTGAGCATGATGTTGTCAAAGCGCGGCGCGTTCATCTTCTGCCAGACCTTGACCAGGTCGCGGTCGGCGCCCTGCATCAGGCCGTCGAGCATTTCCACCACGTCGAGCCGCGCGCCGAGCGTGCTGTATACCGTGCCCATCTCCAGGCCGATGATGCCGCCGCCCAGGATCAGCATGCGCTTGGGAGCGTCACGTAGCTGCAGCGCGCCGGTGCTGTCGACGATGCGCGGATCGTCGGGCAGGAAGGGCAGGCGCACGGCTTGCGAACCGGCCGCGATGATGCAGTTCTTGAACTTGACGGTCTGCTTCTTGCCAGTCTTTTCCTGCGCCGCGCCACCGGTTTCTTCCACCTGCACATGGTACGGGTCCAGGAAGCTGCCGTAGCCGCGCACCACCGTCACCTTGCGCATCTTGGCCATGGCTGAGAGGCCGCCCGTGAGCTTGCCGACGACCTTGGATTTGTGGTCACGCAGCTTGTCGATGTTGAGCACCGGCTTGCCAAAACTCACGCCCAGAGATTCGAAATGGCTCACCTCGTCCATCACCGCGGCCACGTGCAGCAGCGCCTTGGACGGAATGCAGCCCACATTCAGACAGACACCGCCAAGCGTGGCATAGCGCTCCACCAGCACCACCTTGAGACCGAGGTCGGCCGCGCGGAACGCCGCGCTGTAGCCGCCGGGGCCGGCGCCCAGCACCAGCAAGTCGCACTCCAGATCCACCCCTCCAGCGTAGCTGGATGCTACTGAAGTAATAGCAATTGATGACGACGGGGCGGGCACCTGAGCCGGTTCTGATGCCGAAACCGGTGCTGGCGCCGCTGCCGGGGCGGCTGGGGCAACCGCAGCAACTCCGACCGTGGGAACACCAGCCGCTTCCAGCGTCAGCACCACCGATCCTTCAGCGACTTTGTCGCCCATCTTGACCTTGAGCTCCTTGACCACGCCGGCGTGGCTGGATGGAATCTCCATCGAAGCCTTGTCGCTTTCCACCGTGATGAGGCTCTGTTCGGCCTTGATCGTGTCGCCGGGCTTGACCAGCAACTCAATCACTGCCACTTCGGAAAAGTCGCCGATGTCCGGCACCTTGATGTCTATGAGGCTCATTTGGAGGCATCCTTCAGCTTGATCGTGAACACTTCCACCGGCGCGGCGGAGTTCTTGTCGAATTCGCAGCCGGCCTGTATGCCGGCCAGTGCCACCTCGCGTGCGGTCTTGGCCTTGCCCCAGGTGGCGTGCATGGCGCCGAGCGCAAAGCTGCGTCCCGAGCCAATGCCCCAGAACTCCTTGAACTCGAACACTTCGCGGTAGCTGTACAGCCCGTAGATGCCGGTGGCGTTGGCAATCACCACGCTGAACTGGCTGGACTCGTACGGGTCGTTGTCATCTTCCTTGGTCTGCAGGAAGAACGTTTCTTTCAGCATCGGATGCAGCTTGACGAAGGTGTCAAACACGTCGTCCTTGCCCGACAGCTTGAGCTGATCGGGCGGCAGCGCCAGCATGGCTTTGCGCAGCGCCGGAAAATGCGCCACCGTGCCCGCCATGCCCACGTAGCTGGGGCCGGCCGGTGTATCCACGCGAAACAGCTTGGAATTGGCCTCGTAGCGGTTGCCCAGGCGGGTGTCGCCAAAGGTCACCAGCGTATCGGCCGCAATCACCACCTGCCCAGCCTTCTTCACCACGACAACCGTGGTCATGCGCGGCCTGCAGCACACATGGTGGCCAGCGTGCGGGTCATAGCAGCACGCGGCGGAAGTCGCCGAGGATCTGTCCGAGGTAGGCGTTGAAGCGGGCCGCCGCGGCACCATCGATCACGCGGTGATCCCAGGTGAGCGAGAGCGGCAGCATCAGGCGAGGCTGGAAGGCCTTGCCGTCCCACACCGGTTCCATCTGGCTCTTGCAGACACCCAGGATCGCCACCTCAGGCGCGTTGATGATCGGCGTAAAGTACCGCCCGCCAATGCCGCCCAGGCTGCTGATGGTGAAGCAGGCGCCGCTCATGTCGGCCGGCCCCAGCTTGCCATCGCGCGCCTTCTTGGCGAGGTCGCCCATCTCGGTG
>JANOBJ010000164.1:0-18662 GCA_031411575.1 Betaproteobacteria bacterium
TCGGCATAGCCGGCCGCGATGGGTTGATTGGCGTCGGCTTGTCGCCCTCGCTGTCGGCTGTTTCGGCCGCAGCTTCCAGTCCTTCTACGCGTGGGCGTCCCTTGCTGGGATCTAGAAGTCCGGCGCGCGACGGGTGCCGCAGTTTGGCGAGTGCTTTGGATTCGATTTGGCGGATACGCTCGCGCGTTACCCCCATCGCTATACCGATCTCATCGAGGGTGTGCTCGGCGAGCCCGCCGAGTCCAAAGCGCTGGCGGATGATCCGTTCCTCCTTGAGGGCGAGGCACGTTAGGGCCGCGTTTATGGCTCCTTCAAGCTGGCGGTCCGCCAGGATCTCCATCGGATCGCGTGCGATGTGTTCATCCGCCATGCTGCGCTCCATCCGCTTGTCGATGTCGATCTCGCTCGACGACAGTGGCTCCAAGGCCATGCTGAGCAACGCGGCAACCTTGCGCTCGGCTAGCCCAAGCTTGGCGGCGATGTCGCTAGGCTCGGGAGCCCGGCCCATCTGCTTTTCGAAGACTTCCGATTCTCGAATCAGGCGCTGGAGCTCCTCGAAAACATGGACGGGCAGCCGAATCGTCCGGCTCTTGTCTGCGACAAAGCGGCTGATGCCTTGGCGCACCCACCAAGTGGCGAAAGTGGAGAACCGAAATCCTCGTCGCCAATCGAACTTGTCCACCGCGCGCAGCAGGCCGATGTTGCCTGCCTGGACCAAGTCGCCAAGGGGCACGCCGGAATACAGGTATTTCTTTGCCTGGAACAGAACCAGCTTCAAATTGCCGATTGCCATGCGATCGCGGTCGCGACGGTACATGGCCATGGCCTGTATGAAATCAGGGGACGCTTCGGACTTATCCCACATCGCCTCATCGGTCAGTTCAAGCAGGAAGCTGCTGGCGATGCGCATTGTTGTGAGCAAGCTACGCGCTTCGCTCCAAGCCGGCGAGTTTCGGTCGGGGTCGATGACGACACCGGACAAAAGCTCAGCAGCGGAGAAAAATTCGGCGTCCGGGGTCTCAGATCTATCGTCCGAGCTTGGATCGTCGTCGGCGTCCTCTTCGGCGCCGCTTGCAGGTGGCTCGGATTCGGGAGCGGCGGCGAGAGAGGCGACATCGATTGCTACATCCGAATCTTGGATCAATGGTGGGTCTTGCCGAGGCCCCGCGCAAAGCCAACGCATGGGGAGCTTGCCGACTTGGACGGTCTTGGCGGCAACGAGCAAGCGCGAGACGCCGTCAGGCCATGCGGCGAGCGCATCCAGCGCCAATTCGAGGCTGGCCTCCATGGCTTGGCCAATCTCGATTTCCTCTTCCGCGCTGAGCAGCCGGTGTCGCTGCGCCTCGCGTTGGTAGAGATGGAAAGGATCATGCTGCGTGGAGGTAAGCGCCCCGATGTGCGCCAGCGCGTCGGTCAACTCATCCTCTTCCTCGAGCGTTTCGGCGAGCTCCACATGGACGGTGGAATCCTCGAAGGCGTCTACCCGCTCCAATCGCTCGTCGGTCTGGCGCCCCATGTCCGCCAAGACCATGCGATAGACATCCGCCTTCGCTTCGTCTTGCGCGCCTTCCGGTCCGCGCGACACCTCGACAACCTCCTCGTCTGGCACGCTGCCCTCGCGCAAGGCGCGCAAAAATAGCCGCCGCAGCCGCGCATGGGTTTCGGGATCGTCTTTGGCCGGAAGAAACGAGGCATTGTCTGGCAGGTAGACAGATAGATCGTCCCAGTCTGGCCAAGTGTCGATAGGAATGTGCTTGACCATCTCGGCGTGTGACGCCTTTGCCGCCTCCCACACCTTAGGGTCGTTGGGTAACGCCGGTGCCGCAACCTCCGCCTCCCATTCGTCCAGTGTCGATAGAGACGGCAACTCAGCGCCTAAGGGTGGCGGCGCTAACCCTTCGTAGTCGTTGGGCTGATTGGTAGGCATAGACCCAATTTCCACGGGGTTGGCGACGAAGCGCGACTCTGGGTCAACAATTGAAGTTGACTGCATTCCACGGACTGTAAACAGCTTGATTCTTAGGCTTCCTGTTCGGGATATGAGTCATGCTGGTTCCTTCTTCTCACATTTAAGGCTTCGAATTCCTCACATCTTGCACGCCGATGGCTACATGGTGGCTACATTGCATGATCATTGAAAAAGCCCGCTACCTTTTGGATAGCGGGCTTTCTTTACTGGGATTGGTGCCGGAGAGATGAATCGAACACCCGACCTTCTCATTACGAATGAGCTGCTCTACCGACTGAGCTACACCGGCCAAGCCTTGGATTATAGCGGCGAGTGGTAGCGGGTCACGCGCTCGACTTCGTTGCGGGATCCGAGGATCACGCTCACGCGCTCGTGCAGGCGGGCGGGCTGGATGTCCAGGATGCGCTGCTGGCCGTTGGTGGCGGCGCCGCCGGCCTGCTCAATCAGCCAGCTCATGGGGTTGGCCTCGTACATCAGGCGCAGTTTGCCGGGCTTCTCGGGTTCGCGCCTGTCCCACGGATACAGGAAGATGCCGCCGCGCGTCAGGATGCGGTGCACGTCGGCCACCATGCTGGCGACCCAGCGCATGTTGAAATCCTTGCCCCGCTCGCCTTCCTGGCCGGCCAGGCACTCATCGATGTAGCGCTTCACCGGTGCGTCCCAGTGGCGCATGTTGCTCATGTTGATGGCGAACTCTTTGGTGTCGGGTGGCACCTGCACGTTCTCCTGCGTGAGCACAAAGGAGCCTTGCTCGCGGTCCAGCGTGAACATCGCCACGCCGTCGCCAACCGTGAGCACCAGCGTCGTCTGGGGGCCGTACACGCAGTAACCGGCCGCCACCTGCTGGTGGCCGGGCTGCAGGAAGTCGGCTTCGGTGACGCCGGGGTGGTCGTCGGGCTTGCGCAGCACGCTGAAGATGGTGCCGATACTCACATTCACGTCGATGTTGCTGGAGCCGTCGAGCGGGTCGAACAGCAGCAGATATTCGCCCTGCGGGTAGCGGTTGGGCACCACGTAGATGCCTTCCATTTCCTCCGAGGCCATGGCTGCCAGGTGGCCCCCCCATTCATTGGCCTCGATCAGCACTTCGTTGGCGATGATGTCGAGTTTCTTCTGCATCTCGCCCTGCACGTTTTCGCTGGTGGCGGTGCCCAGCACGCCGCCCAGGGCACCTTTGTTGACGGCCTGGCTGATGCTTTTGCAGGCACGTGCCACCACCTCGAGCAGCAGGCGCAACTGGCCGGGAATCAGCCCCGGCGTACCGGGCGAGCCGGCGTGCCCGCGCTGCTGTTCGACCAGGTAGCGGGTGAGTGAAATCTTTGTCGCCATGGCGTACTCCTGAAGATCGGACTTAGTCGGCCAGCGCGCGCGTGACCACCTCGCGCACGTCGTTGCTCAAGTCCGGTTTGGCCGCCACGCGGGCGATGGCCTCGCGGGCGGCGCTGCGGTAGGGCTCAGCCAGCTTGGTCCAGCGGTCGAGCGCGCGGGCGAGCCGTGCCGCCACCTGGGGATTGATGCCGTCCAGCTCCAGCACGCGTTCGCTCCAGAACACGTAGCCGGCGGCGTCGGTGCGGTGAAAGGCACCCGGGTTCGCGCTGCAGTAGCTGAAGATCACGCTGCGCGCACGGTTGGGGTTGCGCATACTGAAATCAGGGTGCTTCATGAGCTGGCGCACAGCCGGCAGAACATTGCCGCCGCGGTCGGTGGCGCCAGCCTGCAGCGCAAACCATTTGTCGAGCACCAGCGGCTCATCCTTGAACATCGCATGAAAGCGCGCGAGGGCTTGCGCGGCCAGCGTGTGGCCGCTGCTGACCAGCGCGCTCAGCGCGTCGATGCGGTCGGTCATGTTGTTAGCGTCCTTGAAGGTCTGCAAGGTCTTGCCGGGCCAAACCGTATCGCCCGATGTGCGGGCCGCGAGGCACAGGTTGGCCAGCGCCATGCCCGCCAGCGCACGGCGGCCGGACGATACCGGGTCGGGACAGTAGCCGCCATTGTGGCGATGCGTCTCCCAGGCCCACTGCCAGTCGTCGACCAGTGCCAGGGCCAACTGCTCGCGCATGGCTTCGCGCACGGCGTGAACGCGTTGCGGGTCCACCACCGCCAGTTGCTCGGAGATATAGGTTTCGGCCGGCAGCGTGAGCACCAGTTCCTTGAAAGCAGCGTCCAGGGTCGGGTGGCGCAATACCGCCCGCATGGCGGCAATATAGGCATCATTTAGCGGTGTGGTGCCCGTCCCTTGGTCATTGTTTGCTATTGAATTAATAGCAAACTGGACACCCAGCCGCTGGCCTGCCTCCCAGCGGTTGAAGGGGTCGCTGTCGTGCGCCAGCAGCGTGAGCAGCTGCGCTTCGGTGTAGGGCAGCTCCAGCACCACCGGCGCGCTGAAATCGCGCAGGATCGACGGCACCGGCTCGCTGTCCAGGTTAATGAAGGTGAGGGTTTCGCTCGGCTGGGTCAGCACAAAGGTACGCGGCGCCGTCTCGGGCCGCGTCCAGTGTGCCAGCTGCAGTGGCAGCTCGCGTCCATCGGCACCCAGCAGGCCCAGCTTGACCGGAATCACGAACGGCTGCTTCACCGGCTGGCCCGGCGTGGACGGGCACGACTGCGACAGCGTGAGCGTGTAGGTGCGCGCGGCCGCATCGTAGGTGTCCGAGGCCTGCAGGCGCGGCGTGCCGGCCTGGCTGTACCAGCGCTTGAATTGCGGCAACTGGCGCGCCAACTCAGAGCCGGGGTTGGCGTCGGCTATCGCCTGCGCGAAATCGTCACAGGTCACAGCGTGGCCATCGTGCCGTTCGAAGTACAGCGCCATGCCCCGGGCGAAGCCGGCGCGGCCCGATGGGTCGGCGGTGGCATCGCCCACCAGCGTCTGCATCATGCGCACCACCTCGGCGCCTTTTTCGTACACCGTGACGGTGTAGAAGTTGTTGATCTCGATGTAACTGTCAGGCCGCACCGGGTGCGCCATTGGGCCGGCGTCTTCAGGGAACTGGGCGGTGCGCAGCACCCGCACGTCTTCGATGCGCTTGACGGCGCGGGCCGATGCGCTGCCCGCCAGGTCCTGGCTGAACTCCTGGTCGCGGAACACCGTCAGGCCTTCTTTCAGGCTGAGCTGGAACCAGTCACGGCAGGTCACGCGGTTGCCGGTCCAGTTGTGAAAATACTCGTGGCCGACCACGCTCTCGATGTTGGCGTAGTCGGTGTCGGTCGCGGTGGCGGGGTTGGCCAGCACGTACTTGGTGTTGAAGATGTTCAGGCCCTTGTTTTCCATCGCGCCCATGTTGAAGTCGCTGGTGGCCACAATCATGAAGCGCTCCAGGTCCAGCGGCAGGCCGAAGCGCGCCTCGTCCCAGGCCACGCTGGCCATCAGCGAATTCATCGCGTGCTCGGTCTTGTCCAGGTCGCCCGCGCGCACAAACACCTGCAGCAGATGGTCCTTGCCCGAGCGCGAGGTGATGCGCTGCTCGCGGCACACCAGATTGCCCGCGACCAGCGCGAACAGGTAGCTCGGCTTGCGGTGCGGGTCGACCCAGCGCGCGAAATGGCGGCCGTCGTCCAGGCTGCCTTGTTCGACCAGGTTTCCGTTGGACAGCAGCACCGGGTATTGGGCCGGGTCGGCGCGCAGCGTCACGCTGTAGCTGGCCATCACGTCGGGACGGTCCAAAAAGTAAGTGATGCGGCGAAAGCCCTCGGCCTCGCACTGCGTGAAAAACGAGTCGTTGCTGACGTACAGGCCCATCAGCTTGGTGTTCTTGACCGGGCAGCAGGTGGTGAAAATTTCCAGCTCGAACGGCTCAAGCCCCTCGGGCAGGTTCTCCAGCACCAGCTGGCCGCCGTCCATCTTGAACGAGGTACCCTGGCCGTTGACCTGCACGCGCGCCAGGTTCAACTCTTCGCCGTCGAGCCGCAGCGGCTGCGCGGAAACATCCGGGTTGCGGCGCAGCCGCATGCGGTTGAGCACCCGGGTCTTGGTGGGATCAAGATCAAACGTCAGGTCCACCGAGTCGATCCAGAAGGCGGGCGCCGTGTAGTCTTCGCGGCGCACGGCGGTGGCCTGCCCCTGTCCATCACGCATGAGCAGCATGGAGATTCCCCAGAAAGTTCGAGTTCATCAGTTCGGTGTAGTCGCGCACGCTGGCGATGACGTGCGGGCCGGCCAGGTCTTGCGGCGTGTGGGTGGAACACACCGCCACAGCGCGAATGCCGGCGCGGCGTGCGGCTTCGATGCCGAAGGGCGCGTCTTCAAACACGATGCAGGCGGCCGGCGGTACCTCCAGCAGCCGCGCCACCTCCATAAAAATCGACGGTTCGGGCTTGCCCGCGAAGCCCTGGTCACCGCCCACCACGGCATGTGGCGCGTGCGCCATGCGCAGGTGCGAGAAGGCAAACGCGATGTTGTGCCGGTCGCCAGCCGTGCCCACGCCGATCTTCAAGCCCTGCGCGCGGGCCTGCACCGCAAACTGGCCAAACCCGGCCACTTCCGCGAAGCGGGGCGCAAACAGATCGCGGTAAATCGTTTCCTTTTCATGGATCAGCGCCCAGGCTTCGGCTTGGTCCACCTCGCGCTGAAACAGCTCGCGCATGCACTCAAGCCCGGTACGCCCGGTGGTGCGCCGCATCAGGTCGTCGATGTCGATGGCAATGCCATGCCGCTCACAAAACACCAGCCAGCTTTTCGCATGCCACGGCATGGAATCGATCATGGTGCCGTCCATGTCGAAGATCAGCGCTTGGACCGATTTCATTCGACATGCCCACGTTCAGGTGCCACTGTGAAACCGCCCTTCGTCACGCTCAGGACGGGTCTCTGGTGGCGCCCCCTTGAGGGCGAGGAGGCCGCAGGCCGGTTCGGGGGGGAGATCATGTCTAGACCCCCTGCTTCAAAGACGCTTCAATGAACGGATCCAGATCGCCGTCCAGCACCTTCTGCGTGGCCGAGGTTTCGTAGTTGGTGCGCAGGTCCTTGATGCGGCTCTGGTCGAGCACGTAGCTGCGGATCTGGTGGCCCCAGCCGACATCGGTCTTGGTGTCTTCGAGCTTTTGCTGCTCTTCCTGGCGTTTGCGCATCTCGTGGTCGTACAGGCGGCTGCGCAGCCGCTTCCAGGCCACGTCGCGGTTGCTGTGCTGGCTGCGGCCGTCCTGGCACTGCACCACGATGCCGGTCGGCATGTGCGTGAGGCGCACGGCCGAATCGGTCTTGTTGATGTGCTGGCCGCCGGCGCCGCTGGCGCGGTAGGTGTCGGTGCGCACGTCGGCCGGGTTGATGTCGATCTCGATCGAATCATCAATCTCGGGGTAGACAAACACCGATGCGAACGACGTGTGGCGCCCGCCCGATGAGTCAAACGGGCTCTTGCGCACCAGCCGGTGCACGCCGGTCTCGGTGCGCAGCAGGCCAAACGCGTATTCGCCTTCCACCTTGATGGTGGCGCCCTTGATGCCCGCAGTGTCGCCCGCCGACTCGTCTTCAATGGTGGCCTTGAAACCCTTGCGTTCGGCGTATTTGAGGTACTGGCGCAGCAGCATGCTGGCCCAGTCGCAGGCCTCGGTGCCGCCCGCGCCGGCCTGGATGTCCAGGAAAGCGTTCAGCGGATCGGCCGGGTTGTTGAACATGCGGCGGAACTCAAGGCCCTCGATGTCGGTGGCCAGCTTGGACGTTTCGGCGTCGATCGTCAGCAGGCCGGCCTCGTCGCCATCGGCCTTGCTCATCTCGAACAGTTCGAGGTTGTCGGCCAGCTCACGCGTGAGGTTGGTGAGCGTCACCACCACGCCGTCGAGGGCTTTTTTCTCACGGCCCAGCTCCTGGGCTTTCTTCGGGTCGTTCCAGACGTTGGGGTCTTCGAGCGACGCGTTGACGGTTCTCAGGCGTTCGGATTTGGCATCGAAGTCAAAGATACCCCCGTAAGGCTTCGGTCCGGGCGGCGAGATCGGTGAGTTGTGCGCCGATCTGGTTGATCTGTTCTGCGTCCATGTGCGTGCGTCCTGTTGGTTGTAAAGGGGCCCAATGGGCCAACCCGCTATTTTCTCACGCGATGAAGGCCTCGATCAGCCGGGCCAATTGTTGCGGCTGGTCGTGGTGCAGCATGTGCCCGGCGTCGGTGATGGTGCCGCGCGTCACCTGGGGCACGGATTTCAACCGCTCGTGGTACTCGGCCAGGGTGTAGCTGCCGCGCCACCAGCCGCTCAGCGAGTCGTCGCTGGCCTCTACCGCCAGGGTCGGGGCGGTGATGGTTTTGTACAGCTCCAGCACCTCGTCCAGCCGGTACAGCTGGGCGTTGGTGATCTTGTGCGCCGGGTCGCCGAGGATCTGCCACTGGGTGGTGCCGTCACCTTGCAGCACGGCCTTGGCCCAGTGCTGGGCCAGCCATTCGGCCTTGTCGGCGTCCAGGCGGGGGTTGGTCTTCATGAGGCGGCGCGCCACGCCGGCTGCGTCGTCATAGCCTTTCAAAGCCATGTCGCCGCGGTGCAGGCCTTTGAGCTCGTCCATCCAGCGCGCGTAGCGGCCCGGCGCCTGCGCGGCGCGCGTCGCGGGCATGCCAAAACCCTCCAGATTGACCAGCCGGCGGATGCGCGCCGGCCGTACGCCCGCGTACAGCATGGCGATGTTGCCGCCCAGGCTGTGGCCCACCAGGTCCACCGGCTGCTCGGGCGAGTAATGGTCGAGCAAAAAATCAAGATCGGCCAGGTAGTCGGGGAACCAGTAGCAATCGACTTTTTCAGTCTGGGTCAGCCCATAGCCGCGCCAGTCGGGCGCGATCACATAGCGGTCCTGCGCGAAGGCGTCCACCACAAACTGGTAGGACGCGGCCACGTCCATCCAGCCGTGCACCATCACCAGCGGCGCCACGCCGGGGGAGGGCGTGCCCCACAGGCGCACGTGGTAGCTCAGGTTGCGGATCGGGACAAACTCGCTGCGGGAATGGCGTTTCGCTTGGTACATTCCCACCATGATACGGAGACAAAACATGCGCGTCAGCCCGGTAGGTGACAGGCGCGGCCCGGCTAGCCCGTCCAGCCCGGCCAGCCAGACCCCCGCGGCCAGCACCGCGCCCGCCGCTGACCGCTACGCCGAGATGCATCGCGGTTTCCGCTGGCAGGTGCCGGCGTATTTCAACATCGCCGTGGTTTGTTGCGGGCGCTGGGCACGGCAACCGGATGCTACAAAAAGAATAGCTATCCGTGACCACGTGGCGGGCACCAGTGGCACTTTTCACTCCTATTTTGAGCTGCAGCGGGCCGCCAACCGTTTGTCCAACGTGTTGAGGGCGTGCGGCGTGGCGCGTGGCGACCGCGTGGCCATCGTGATGCCGCAGCGCTTCGAGACGGCGGTGGCCTACATGGCGGTGCTGCAGATGGGCGCGGTGGCGGTGCCGCTGTCGATGCTGTTCGGCCCCGAGGCGCTGGAATACCGGCTGCAGGACAGCGACGCCGTGGTGGCGATCGGAGACGACAGCTCGATGGCCAACTTGCTGGCCACGCGCGCCCGTTGCCCGGGCTTGCACACCCTGATCGCGGCGGGCACGGCGGCCGGGCAGGGCGACCTGAACTATGCGGATGCGCTGGCCGGTGCCAGGGCTTCGTTTGCACCGGTCAAGACCCGGGCCGACGACGGCGCCGTGCTGATCTACACCAGCGGCACCACCGGCCCGCCCAAAGGCGCGTTGATCCCGCACCGCGCGCTGATCGGGAACCTGACGGGGTTTGTCTGCAGCCAGAACTGGTTTGGGTTCAGTCCGACCGCTGGGGCGACCTCTCCCTCCGCCGCGCCGGGGAGGGCTGGGGTGGGGGCGGGCACAGCCGGGGCAACGGCCGGTCTGCCGGAGCCAGAAACGCCAAGCGTTTTCTGGTCTCCGGCCGACTGGGCCTGGACCGGCGGGTTGATGGATGCCTTGCTGCCCACGCTGTACTTCGGCCGCCCCATCGTGGCGTACAACGGCCGCTTCAGCCCCGAACTGGCCTTCACGCTGATGCAGCAGCACGCTGTGACGCACACCTTCCTGTTCCCCACCGCGCTCAAGGCCATGATGAAGGCCTACCCCGCGCCGCGCCAGCATTTCACGCTGCGGCTGCAAGCCCTCATGAGCGCGGGCGAGGCGGTGGGCGACGCGGTGTTCGCCTACTGCCAGGACCAGCTGGGCGTCACCGTGAACGAGATGTTCGGTCAGACCGAGATCAACTACATCGTGGGCAACTGCGCCATGCAATGGGCCCCCTCGGGGCTGAGGACTGCGGCTCCGGTCCTGCCTGCGCAGGGCCGGACAGGCCGAAGGGACGCTGGCTCTGACAGCGTCTTGTCCAGCGAAGTACGCGCAGCGACGAGCGTGGGGGCCATTGGCTGGCCGGCAAGACCCGGCAGCATGGGCAAGGCCTACCCCGGCCACCGGGTGGCGGTGATCGACGACAACGGCGATGAATGCCCGGTCGGCGTGCCCGGCGACGTAGCGGTGAACCGTTTGGACATCCACGGCCAGCCCGACCCGATCTTCTTTCTGGGCTACTGGAAGAACGACGCCGCCACCGCCGCCAAGTTCACCGGTGACTGGTGCCGCACCGGCGACCTGGCCACCCGCGACGCCGACGGCTACCTTTGGTACCAGGGCCGCGCCGACGATGTCTTCAAGGCCGCCGGCTACCGCATCGGGCCGAGCGAGATCGAGAACTGCCTGGTCAAGCATCCGGCCGTGGCCAACGCCGCCGTGGTGCCCAAGCCCGACGCCGAGCGCGGCGCACTGGTCAAGGCCTATGTCGTGATTGCTCCTGAATATATAGCAAACTATGACAAGGGGACGCGGACGACAGGCCGATTAGATGCCAAAACAGCCGAAAAACTGATCGCCGAGCTGCAGGCCCACGTGCGCGGCAAGCTGGCGCCCTACGAGTACCCGAAAGAGATCGAATTCATCGACGCGCTGCCCATGACCACCACCGGCAAGGTGCAGCGCCGCGTGCTGCGGCTGCAGGAGGAGGCGCGCGCCGCTGCAACAACGGCCGCAGCCTCGGCCGCTGCCGCTGCCACCCCCGCCGCAGCAGCCTCCCCGCCAAATCCGTAAACTCCCACGCCATGAACACACTTCCACTCGGTCAAAGCGACCTGCGCGTTACCCCCATCTGCCTGGGCACCATGACTTTTGGCGAGCAGGTGGCTGAACCGGCCGCGCACGCCATCCTGAACCGGGCGCTGGAGCGCGGCGTGAATTTCATCGACACGGCCGAGATGTACGCCGTGCCGGCACGGGCCGAGACCTTCGGCGCCACCGAAACCATCCTCGGCCACTGGTTTGCCAGCACCCCCGGCGCGCGCCAGAAGACCGTGCTGGCCACCAAGGTGGCCGGCCCGTCGCGCGGCATGCCCTGGGTGCGCGAGGGCGCCGGCATGACCGCGCAAGACATCCTGGCGTCGTGCGATGCGTCACTCAAGCGCCTGAAGACCGACGTGATCGACCTCTATCAGATCCACTGGCCCGAGCGCCATGTGCCCGCCTTCGGCATCGTGTACTACGACCCGGCCAAGGAGCGCTCGCAGACCTCGCTGCACCAGCAGCTGGAAGCCCTGGGCCAGCTGGTCAAGGCCGGCAAGGTGCGCGCGATCGGCCTGTCCAACGAAACGCCCTACGGCGTGCATGAATTCGTGAGGCTGGCCGAACAGCACGGCCTGCCGCGCGTGGCGACAATCCAGAACCCGTACTGCCTGATCAACCGCACCTTCGAGAACGGGCTCGATGAAACCTGCCACCGGCTCGGCGTGTCGCTGCTGGCGTATTCGCCATTGGGCTTCGGGTTGTTGACCGGCAAGTACGACGCCTCGGGCACCGAAGGTGCCGACGCGCCGAAAGACGGCCGCATCGCCAAGTTTGAAACCGTGCGCAAGCAGCGCTGGGGCCGCCCGGAAGCCCTGGCCGCCGCGCGCCGCTACAACGCGCTGGCCCGCGAGCACGGCCTCACGCCGACGCAGCTGGCGCTGGCCTTCTGCTACACCAAGTGGCAGGTCGCCAGCACCATCATCGGCGTGACCTCGGTCGCCCAGCTCGACGAAGACCTCGACGCCTGGGGCACAAAACTGTCGCCCGAGCTGCTGGCAGCCGTGGACGCGATCCGCTGGGAGCTGCGCGACCCGGCGCTGTAACGGGCGCCGCGCAATGCCGCGTGCGAACGGCGCAGACCGACGATGATCAGGAAAGCCCACATTAGCGAAACCCCCGCCACCGCGCTGTTGAAGGCGCACGGCGTGGCGTTTACCGAGCACCCTTACGACTACCTCGAGCACGGTGGCGCGCAGCACAGCGCGGCCGAACTCGGGCTGGACCCGTTTACGGTGGTCAAGACGCTGGTCATGCAGGATGAAAAAGCACGGCCGTTGCTGGTCCTGATGCACGGCAACCGCAAGGTCAGCACCAAAACCTTGGCGCGGCAGATCGGCGTGAAGTCGGTCGAGCCCTGCGCGCCCGAGGCGGCCAACCGGCACAGCGGGTATCTGGTCGGCGGCACCTCACCGTTTGGCACGCGCAAGGCGATGCCGGTCTACGTCGAAGACACCATCCTGGCTTTGCCGAAGATCGCCATCAATGGCGGGCGGCGCGGTTATCTGGTGGGAATTGACCCGCAGGTCTGCGTGCAACTCCTGGGCGCCCGGCCGGTGCAATGCGCGCTGGCAGAATAGGCGGTTTGCGCCGCGTGCAGGCGCGGCCTGGATGCGTCGGCACCTGTCTGAGCGCCCGTGAACCCCGGAGACACCGTTGGAACTGATTTACCCTTTTCTCGCCGTCGTGGCCGCGTACCTGCTGGGTTCGCTGAGTTTTGCCGTGATCGTGAGCCGGCTGATGGGCCTGAATGACCCGCGCAGCTACGGCAGCAAAAACCCCGGCGCCACCAATGTGCTGCGCTCGGGCAGCAAGCCCGCCGCCATCATCACGCTGCTGCTCGATGCGCTGAAGGGCTTCGTGCCGGTGCTGCTGGTGCGGTTGCTCGGCAAGCCCTACGGACTGGAAGATGGCACGGTTGCGCTGGTGGGGCTGGCGGCGTTTGTCGGGCACCTGTACCCGGTGTTTTTCCGCTTTCAGGGCGGCAAGGGCGTGGCCACGTTCTTTGGCGTGGTGTTCGGCATTCACTGGGTGCTGGGGCTGGCGGCGGGCGCCACCTGGCTGATCATCGCGTTTTTCTTCCGCTACTCGTCGCTGGCTTCGCTGGTGACGGCGGCGTTTGCGCCGGCCTACTACCTGTTTGGCGACCGGCTGCAGTGGTACACCGAACGGTCGGTGGTGCTGGCGCTGTTTGTCATGGGCATGCTGCTGGTGTGGCGGCACCGCGAAAACATCACCCGCCTGCTGCAAGGGCGTGAATCCAGACTGGGAGCCGGTAAATGAGTGATCTTCAGCGCTACCACGTGGGGCCGCGCCTCAGTGAAATGGCGGTCCACAACGGCACGGTGTACCTGGCGGGGCAGGTGGCCGACGACGGCAGCAAGGACATCCGCGGCCAGACGGTCGAGGTGCTGGCCATGATCGACCGTCTGCTGGGCGAGGCCGGCAGCCACAAGACCCGCATCCTGATGGTGCAGATCTTCCTGGCCGACCTGACCGACTTTGCCGGCCTGAACGCGGTGTGGGATGCCTGGGTGGTGCCCGGCCACGCGCCCCCGCGTGCCACAGTGCAGGCCAAGCTGGGTGCGCCTGAATGGCGCGTGGAGATCGTGGTGACGGCGGCGGTGCGCTAGCGCCGCCCGCGCTTTAGTAACGCCGCTCCAGCGTCATCTGGTCGTTGTCGCGGCGCATCTGGAAGCGCGTGAGAAAGCTGTTGCCCAGCAGCACGTACGGCATCGATTCGGGCGTGACCACCGCGTCCACCTCGTACACCTCGACATCGCCGATGCGCACCGAATTGAGCTTGAGCCGCCAGCCGGTCGTCATGCCGTTGGCCGTGCTCATGCGCACCGGCACCCCGGCGCGGTAGTTCAGGCCCACGCGCTCGGCCTCGCTCATGCCCATGCCGACCACGGTGGCGCCGGTGTCCACCATGAACTGCACGGCGCGGCCGTTGATGCTGCCCTGGGTCAGGAAGTGGCCGCCGCTGGCCGCCGTCAGCACGATTTTGTTCCCGCTGCCGCCGCCCACCTTGCCGCCCACGCTGGCCGGTGCATCACCGACCCGCAGCGTGTGCCGCTTGCCGCCGATTTCCACCACCGCCTGGTCGCCCGCGGTGGACAGCACCTTCACGCCCTGGTGAGCCTCGCCCGGCGCCACGCTCTTGGGCGCGCCACCGTCCACGATCAACAGCGCCCGACTGCCCAGCATGCCCGACAGCGCGACCGATTGCGCCCCCGCCACCGTGCCCAACGCCACCCCCACGCCCAGCAACAGCAGCCGCAGTAACCCGAGCCGGTGCCGCAACAACCGCCCCAGCCGGAGCGCTTGCCCACACCAGCGGCCACCGCGGAGCTGGCTCCGCCAGGCCGCTGGTGGCGCCCCCTGGGGTGAGGCGGCCGCAGGCCGCTTCTGGGGGGTCGTCATCAGTCGCGAAAATTGTTGAAGGTGAGCGGCACGTCAACGATGTCTTTTTTGATCAGCGCCATCGCGGCCTGCAAATCGTCGCGCTTGGCGCCGGTCACGCGCACCGCGTCGCCCTGGATCGCGGCTTGCACCTTCAGCTTGCTGTCCTTGATCAGGCGCTGGATCTTCTTGGACTGTTCGGTCTCGATGCCGGTCTTCACCTTGATGACCTGCTTGACCTTGTCGCCGCCGACTTTCTGCACATCGCCCATGTCCAGGTACCGCACATCGACGCTGCGCTTGGTGAGCTTGTTGCGCAGGATGTCCTCAACCTGGGTCAGCTGGAACTCGGCGTCGCCGAACAGCGTGATTTCCTTGTCCTTCAGCTCGATGTTGGCCGACGTGCCCTTGAAATCAAAGCGCGTGCCGATCTCCTTGGCGGTGTTCTCGACCGCGTTTTTCACTTCGACCAGATTCGGTTCACAAACAGTGTCAAAAGAAGGCATGCTGGGGCGGGGCCATGAAAGGGGAATGCGACAATTCTCCCATGAACCTGTTGCACAACGTGCCCCTGCAGCCCTGGAACACCTTTGGCATCGTCGCCAAGGCGCAGTCGCTGGTGCGGATTGCCGACACCGACGACGTGCGCCAGGTGCTGGCCGACCCGGCGCTGGCCGCGGCGCCCAAATTCGTGCTGGGCGGCGGCAGCAATATCGTGCTGACTGGCGACGTGAAACCGCTGGTGCTGAAGGTCGAGATCTTGGGCCGGCGCCTGGTGGACGAGTCGCCCAAAGCCTGGATCGTGCAGGCCGGCGCGGGCGAAAACTGGCACGAACTCGTGGCCTGGACGCTGGCGCAGGGCTTGCCCGGCCTGGAAAACCTGGCGCTGATCCCGGGCACCGTGGGCGCCTCACCGGTGCAGAACATCGGCGCCTACGGGGTCGAGCTGCAAGACCGCTTCGAGTCGCTCGACGGGATTGACTTGACCACCGGTGAGGCCTTCACGCTGGACGCTGCCAAGTGTGCCTTTGGCTACCGCGATTCGGTGTTCAAGCACGCCAGCACCTTTGGGCTGGCCGGCCGCGCGCTGATCACGCAAGTGCGCTTTCGCTTGCCCAAGCCGTGGAAACCGGCACTGGGCTATGCCGATCTGGAACGCAAGATGGCCGATACCGGCATCCGCCAGCCGTCGGCGCAGCAGATTTTTGACTGGGTCTGCGCGATTCGCGGCGCCAAGCTGCCCGATCCGCGCGTCATCGGCAACGCCGGCAGCTTCTTCAAGAACCCCACCGTGACGCCCGAGCAGTGCGTGGACATCATCGCGCGCGAGCCCAAGGTGGTGCACTACCCGATGGCCGACGGCAGCGTCAAGCTGGCAGCCGGCTGGCTGATCGATGCCTGCGGCTGGAAGGGCAAGTCGGTCGGCAACGCCGGCGTTTACGAGAAACAGGCGCTGGTGCTGGTGAACCGCGGCGGTGCTGAACATCCTGCCACCGGCGGCGAGGTGATGACGCTGGCCAAGGCTATCCAGACCAGCGTGTACGAGCGCTTCGGCATCCTGCTGGAGCCCGAGCCCGTGGTGGTGTAGTGGAGCCGGATTTCAGGCCGTTTGGGCTGTTTGTCGTCGCCCCGTGGTCATGGTATGCTATATAAATGATAGCAAAATGGAACGCTCGGTGCGCTCCTCGGCCAGTTCGACATGGAGCCGCCGCAGCATCTCCACGCCCTCGCGCACCGCCTGCTGCACGTCTTCGACGTTGTGGATGAACTGGGCCTGGTCGGCCTCGATCTGGGTATCCACCATCGCGCCCATTCGCGCCAGGACGGCGTGGAACAGCAGGTCCCAGTCGGCGATGCGCATGTCGGTGGCGCGCACCGACTGCGGTGGGGCCGTGGCCGGGTTATCCGCACGGACGCTGGTTTGCTGGAGGCACGAGAAGACGCGAGTCAAGACTTTCATGGGCGACCCTGTTGAGGAGAAGTGCATCCACTGTACGGTTGCACGCCTTGGCCGATGATGTAATAAGACACAGTGCCGACCCCGGCGCAACGCCGTTGTTCCGCGCGTACCAACCCTCAAGGACCCACCATGCCAGCCGTGCCGTGTACCGAGTGCCCCTTGCGCAAACTGGCGCTGTTCCTGGACCACAACGCCGATGAGCTGGCCCTGCTGGAAACCCTGAAGCAGCGCGAGCTGCAGATGGCCGCTGGCGAAACGCTGATCCACGAGGGGCAGACCGACGCGCCGCTCTACACCCTGTTGCAGGGCTGGGCGTTTCGTTTCAAAACACTGAGCGACGGGCGGCGGCAGATCCTCAACTTCCTGCTGGCGGGCGATTTCATTGGCGTGCAGCAAAAGATGGGCGACGGCGCGGCGCACGGCGTCGTCACCCTCACCGACAGCGTGTTCTGCGTGTTCCGGCGTGACTCGCTGTGGGAACTGCACCGCCAGCAGCCGTCGATGGGCTTTAACGTGACCTGGCTCACCGCACACGAAGAGTCGCTGGTGGACGACACGCTGCTCTCGGTCGGGCGCCGCAGCGCCGAAGAGCGCATCGCCACGCTGCTGATCCTGCTGTTCAAGCGCGCCGCTGCCCTGCAGCCCGATGCCGGCGCCGGGGGCGTGCCGTTTCCCTTGACGCAGCAGCACGTCGCCGACGGCCTGGGCCTGTCGCTGGTGCACACCAACAAGACCCTGCGCAAGCTCGAGCGGCGCGGCCTGCACCGCGTGGAGGACGGCCGGCTCTACCTGCGCGACGTGAAAGCCCTCACGCGTCTGGCCGACCTGTATGGCGACGGGCGGCCTCCGCAACGGCCGCTGGTCTAGGGCGGTGGCCGGGTGACCGGAGTGCTGGCGCGGCCTGAAGCAACGCTGACGCGTGCTGTGTTTCTTTGATCAAGGGGGTGGGCTGTAGAAGCAAGCCGGGCCTCGGCCCGGCAGCCGACTCGCTGCGTCTTCGCTCGGCCAAAGAAAAGTGAGTACATGAACAGCGAGCCGACCTCCAAGCCGCTGCCCGGTTCCGTACGATGCCCGCAACACACCTCGGCGGCCCAGGCAGATCCAGCGCCGGCCGGCATCACCCCAACGGTAAAATCTTGCCGAAAAGCGGTGAACCACCGCGCCCCGGCCAGTTAGCTTTCGAGGAGTTCGTATGACTTACGCCGCAAGCCGCCATCGCAACATTACCGCGGCGGCTGTGTCGTTGGGGCTGCTTTTGGTGGCAGGCAGTTGGTGGGCCCAATCGACCCGCGGCGCGCAACTTCTGCCGCACGGCTTTTGCATCACGGGTTCACCGTCCTTGCTGTGGCTGCATGTCATCAGTGACTCGCTGATTGCGCTGTCGTATCTGGCCATCCCGGTCGCGCTGTTGCATTTTGTCAGGCGTCGGCGAGACATCCCATTCGGCTGGCTCGGCTTGTTGTTTGGCGCATTCATCATTGCGTGCGGTACCACCCATGTGATGGACGTCTGGACGATCTGGGACCCTGTTTATTGGTACTCGGGGACGCTGAAGGCCTTCACGGCGCTGGTGTCTGTAGCCACGGCCGCGGCGCTGATTCACCTGATGCCGACGCTGCTGGCGCTGCCCTCGGCCGCGCAGCTGCGTTCCGCCAACGAAGCGCTACAGCGCGAAGTCGAGTCGCGCGGTGAAGCCGAGAAGGCCCTGCAGGAAGCCAAGCAGGAACTTGAAGTGCGCCTGCACAGGACTGAAGTGCTGCTGCAGAGCAACAGCGATTTGCAGCAGTTTGCTTTTATTGCATCGCACGATCTGAGGGCGCCGCTGCGCTCCATCACCGGCTACCTGGATTTTCTACAGTCACGCTATGGGGGTTCTCTCGATGCCAAGGCGCTTGACCTGATTCGTCGTGCCGCCGGAGCCGCCGTCCAGATGGACCGTCTCACCGACGGATTGCTGTCCTACGCACGGCTTGATGCCCATGATCAACCGATGCAGGATGTCGATTGCAACAAGGCGCTGGCCGACAGTCTTTTCCTGATCGATGGTGCCATGGTTGATTCAAGGGCAACCATCCACCGGGGCGAACTGCCTCATGTCACGGGCAATGCGGCCCAACTGGTACAACTCTTTCAGAACCTGCTGGACAATGCCATCAAGTACCGCGGGGGACGGACCCCCGAGATCACCGTGAGTGCCAAACGAGGCGACAGGGAATGGATATTTTCAGTCGCCGACAATGGACTCGGAATTGAA
>JANOBJ010000165.1:0-30046 GCA_031411575.1 Betaproteobacteria bacterium
GTGAAATTGACGCTCGATGGCAGCAAGATCGTCAAAGATGTCAGCATGATCGAACTCCAGGTTGTTCAAAATCGCCGTGCGCGGCCGGTAGTGGACGAACTTGCTGCGCTTGTCAAAAAACGCGGTGTCGTACTCGTCGGCTTCGATCACGAACAGCGGCAAGCGGGGGGGCAGTGGGCTTTGCTCCGTGTCCCCCGCCCGCTGCGCGGGCTCCTCCTTGACCTGCGCAAAGCCCACTGCCCCCCCGCTTGCCGCCGGGCCGCGCCAAGGCAGGGCAGTCCCCACGGGCGACATCGAAGCATGCGAAGCGGGGAGCGTGGGGGCCACATTGCCCAGCCGCGCGGACACGCCAAAATTCAGCGGCACGCCACCCACCAGAAACCCCGGTTGCAACCCCGCGTCTTCCAGCACCCAGGCCAGCATCGACGTGGTGGTGGTCTTGCCGTGCGTGCCGGCCACGGCCAGCACATGCCGACCCAGAAGCACATTTTCTGCCAGCCACTGCGGCCCGCTGGTGTAGGGCGCGCCGGCGTCCAGAATCGCCTCCATCAGCGGGTATTTCGGCGTGCCGTCGGCCAGCCGCGCGCGCGACACCACGTTGCCCACCACGTACACGTCGGGCGCAAGCGCCATCTGGTCGGCCGCAAAGCCCTCGATCAGCTCAATCCCGAGCGCGCGCAACTGTTCGCTCATCGGCGGATAAACCCCCGCGTCGCACCCCGTCACCCGATGCCCCGCCTCCCGCGCCAACGCCGCCAGCCCGCCCATGAACGTGCCGCAAATGCCAAGAATGTGAATGTGCATGGGGGGATTCTAGAGAGGCGGCGGGCGCGGGCGGGGCGGGCGACGTGTCGCGGGGCCGGGGCAGGGCGGTTGGAGCGGTTTTCAGGGTGTTTTGGGGCTGCGGTGTTCGTCCAGTGGCATAGTTTGCTATTTAAACGATAGCGTTCGATAGGGGCGGACCGGCTGACCCAGGCCACCGGCGTCCGGGTCCCGCAGACGGCACCCGGACCGGGAGGTTCCCGTGCACGTTTCGCGCGGATCGGCGTATAGTGAAATGTGTCCGCCTTGTGCGCGAGGCGGCCCGGTGATTTGGCGTTCTGACACACCACACGCACGGAGACACGCTCATGGCCACCCTGCCGATCCGAAACGTTGTGCTGTACGACCCAGCGGGCCAGGTGGCCCTCAAGGCGGCGGCGGGCACGCTCAGCGAAAACCTGACCAGCGACGCGTTCGCCACGGGCTTGCAATTGGCAAACCCGCTGCCGGGCACCGTCGGCCCGCCAGTCCAGAACGGCGCTTACTACGCGATAGGGGAGCGAACCGATGGCTCGCCATTCCGGACCGAAAGCGTCACCTGCACGAACGTCGATGAGCTGCTTTTCAGTGGCGTGATCGTCAAGCCCGCCGGACAGGCGCGCATGGCGCGGGCGGCCGACTCTCCGGCGGACATCCTGATCACCTACATCAACTGGTTGCCGACTGACCTTTCGCTCATCACCAGCTGGTCCAATCTGCAAGCCGGTTTCGGCGGCCTGACGCAGTCGCCCGGTCCAACCCTGTTTCACGGCGGCAACGAGGAATCGATCGGCGCGAACCAGCTGTTGTCGAGCGTGGACGAAGGGCCCGCCGACATCTCGATGACCTATGGCACAACCGGGCCGAACAGCGTGCATGTCTCCGTCTGGATCCACTTCAATTTCCAGTTCGCCGGCGGGGGATTCCGTCCCATCTGGTATGTTTCTTGGCAGGATCCAACGGGCTATTGTCCGGGGTGGCTGCCATCGGGCGACGATCCTTCGACCCAGTATGCGTGGCCGAAAAATCTTGGATTCACCGCCATCGGGAAACCCGTTTCGGGTCACAGTTCGCTGACCGTGAGCGTGACGATCAACCCCTGACCACCTGTACCTGGAGGCTACCGTGGCTGACCCCTTGAGAATTCATTACAACGGTGACTGGGAAGCCGTCGTTCCAACCGGGAACGGGAGCTATGCGTTGAAATTCGCCGGTGACGACTATGACGAGCAGTTGGCGAACGTACACGCGTTCGGGAACACCTTTCTGGAAGAAGGCGGCTACGACCATGTGCCCGGATTGTTCGATGGTGCGCCCCCCGAGGCAACTGGGGAGGATATCGTCCACGCCCTGTTTTCCTCGACCGATGAATTGATTGTGGGCGACAACGTGCTGATTCCCGAAACTGCCGAGATGTTGATCGACCAACTGGAACTCGTCGGCCGGATCATCGTTGAAATAGCCTGATTGACGGCACCTCACCCGTCCCGACGTTTGCGCCCGAGGCCCGGGAGCGCGCGAACCGGGAGTCGCACGATTTCAACGCGAATCTGGACGGGTCTGGATGCTCGGGCGGTGACGCTGCCGAACGTCACGCTGACGACGCAGAGCATTTCGCTGCGCCTGGCCCGAGCACCTGTTGACGCCCATCCCCCAAACCATGGTCATCGAAGAACAAATCGTCATCCACGCGCCGCCACAGGCCATTTTTGCGGTTTACGCGGACGTGGCGCGCTGGAACACCTGGGACCCGGACACGAAGTCGTCGTCGCTGGCCGGGCCGTTTCAAGTCGAGACCTGGGGGCGGCTGGCGCCAGCCAAGGGCCGCGAGATTGGGATTAAGGTGACTTCTGTGGTTCCCGACCGCTCCTTCACTGTGGCCAGAGGGGTTCCGCTTTTCCACATGGTTTTCGAACATGAACTGACGCCAGTGGGTGATGTGACCTCGGTGGTGCACCGCGTCACGTTCTCGGGCGCGCTGACGTTCCTGCTGGGACGGCTGGTCGGCGCCCAGGTTCGCCAAGGCCTGCCCGGGACGCTGGCGTCGCTGAAGCGGTTGGTGGAGTCGCGGGCATGAGTGGGCGGCAGGCTGGCGGCGAGCCGCTGGCCGCGTTGGAAGCGGAGCGCGCTCAAAACGCATTTGACGCGGTTTTTGATGCCAAATCGTGCTCTGGTGCCCGTCAGTCTGTCATAGTTTGCTATTAATAATGTAGCAATCAATATCCCGGCCGAAACCGCACAGCGGCAACGCAGGGCTGCAAACCCGGGGGCGTGCCCCGGGCTGCCTCACTTCACAAACCGCTCCCGCAGCTTCATCTTCCAGAACTTGCCGGTCGAGGTGCGGGGCACAGCGTCGATGGCTTCGTAGCGGTCGGGGAGTTGCCATTTGGCGAACTGGTGGGCCAGCAGGTGGGTGGCGAAGGCTTCGGGTGACACGCTTTTGCCGGGTTTGAAGACGACGCAGGCCAGGGGCCGCTCGCTCCATTTTTCATCCGGAATCGCGATGACCGCTGCCTCGGCCACGTCGGGGTGGGCCATCAGGGCGTTTTCCAGGTCAACCGAGCTGATCCATTCGCCGCCGGATTTGATGAGGTCTTTGGTGCGGTCGGTGATCCGCACAAAACCCATCGGGTCGACGCTGGCCACGTCGCCGGTGCGTAGCCAGCCGTCGGGGGTGAATTTGTCTTCGGTCACGGGAACTTCGTGGTAGCTGCCCGTGATAAACGGGCCGCGCACCTGGATCTCGCCGACCGCCTTGCCGTCCCACGGCGCGTCGGCGCCGGCATCGTCGCGGATGCGCACGTCCACCAGCGGCACCGGCACGCCGGCCATGGCAGCGCGGCGGTATCGTTCTTCCATCGATGCGCCGCGCAGCTCTGCCTTGGGGTACGACACGGTGGCCAGCGGCGAGGTCTCGGTCATGCCCCAGCCCTGCAGCAGCCAGATGCCGTGTTTGTCAAACGCGCGGATCAGCGATTCGGGCACGGCGGCACCACCCACCAGCGAGCGCATGCCGGCCGGCAGCTTCCAGCGGCCTTTATTGGGTGAGCCTTCGGCCTGCGCGGCGTCGTAGGTCTGGATCAGGCCCATCCAGATGGTGGGCACGCCGAGCGAGATGGTGGGTGGCTCGGCGGTCATCAAATCCAGCAGGTCGTCGGGGTGCAAGTGCGGGCCGGGGAAGACGATCTTGACGCCCATCATCATGGCCGCGTAGGGGACGCCCCAGCAGTTGGCGTGGAACATCGGCGTCACGGGCATCAGCACGTCCAGCCCCTTGAGGCCCCAGAAGTCCCCAAGGCAGCCGACCAGCGTGTGCAGGATGGTCGAGCGGTGCGAGTACGCCACGCCCTTGGGCCGCCCGGTGGTGCCCGAGGTGTAGCACATGGCCACGGGGTCGTTTTCGTCGTGCGGGGCATAGGCGAAGCCGTCGGGGTCGGCGGCATCCAGCAGGGCTTCGTAGTTGGAAAACTCGGCGGGTACGGCCGCGCCCGAGAACGGGAAGACGATCACTTTCTCAAACGTGTGCAGGTGCGCAAACTGCCTGTACAGCGGCAGCAGCACGTCGTCGATCACCAGAAAACGGTCTTTGGCGTCACCCGCGATCCAGCCGATCTCGTCCGGCGCCAGGCGCAGGTTCAGCGTGTGCATTACGCCGCCAGCCGCGGGAATGCCGAAATAGCATTCCAGATGGGCATGGTGGTTCCAGCTGAGCGTAGCCACGCGGTCACCTTCTTGCAGGCCGAGTTTTTGCAGGGCTGAGGCCAGCGCGCGGGTGCGGCGGTAGATGTCGCCAAAGGTCTGGCGCTTCAGGCTTTTGTCGGGCAGGCGCGACACCACCTCGTTGGTGGCAAACAGCGTGCCCGCGCGCTCCAGCAGGTGGTTGAGCGAAAGTGGCACGTTCATCATGGTGCTGTGCATGGCGTCTCCGGGGCTTGTTATCGGTTGTGTTCGCCACTTTAAGCGGCGCGCCGCGGGCCGGCAATGCAAAATGCCGCCTATGGACAGCCTGCAATCCGAGATCGCCGCCACCGCGGCCCGCATGGTGGTGGAAGAGGGGCTCGAGTACGGCCCGGCCAAGCGCCGCGCCGTCAAGCACCTGGGCCTGCCGCCGCGCAGCGCACTGCCTGCCAATGACGAGCTCGAAGACGCGGTGCGCGAGTACATCGAGCTGTTTTGCGCCGACACCCAGCCGGTGGAACTGGCCGCGCTGCGCCGGCTGGCCCTCACCTGGATGGAGCGGATGGCTGATTTCCGGCCGCACCTGGGTGGCGCGGTCTGGCACGGCACCGCCACGCGGCTGTCGGACATCTATATCCAGCTGTTTTGCGACGACCCGAAATCGGCCGAAATCGCGCTGATCGACCACAATGTGAGCTATGAGCCGCGCAGCGTGACGGGGTTTCACGGCGAGACGGTGGACGCCCTGAGCCTGCACAGCGAGTGCCGTGAACTCGGCGAAACCATTGGGGTCCATTTGATGGTGTATGACCACGACGACCTGCGCGGCGCACTGAAAGCCGATGCCAAAGGCCGGACCCCGCGGGGCGACCTGCCGGCCTTGCGACGCCTGATGGGCGCCTGATTGGGGCATGATTCACACCATGGAAAATCCACACACTGAAGACGGCGGTGAGCGCGGCGCCGCGCAACCGGGCATTCGGCGCGGTCTGATGCTGGGCGTGGCGGCGATGGCTGCGATGGCGGGCGGCGGGGTGGCCTGGTGGCGTCTGCAGCCGCATGCCCCGTCTGGCACTGCGCCTGCACGAAGCGAGGCGGCACCTGCTACAGGTTCTTCCGGCGGCGAAGCCGAGGCAGCGTTCTGGCGCCTGAGCCTGGAGACGCCGGATGGCGCCAAGCTCGACATGCAGCGCTTCAAGGGCAAGCCGCTGCTGGTCAATTTCTGGGCCACCTGGTGCCCGCCCTGCGTGGAAGAACTGCCGCTATTGGACCGCTTTTACCGTGAACAGGCTGCCAACGGTTGGCAAGTGGTGGGCTTGGCGATTGACCAGCCCACCCCCGTACGCCAGTTCCTGCAAAAGCTGCCGGTGAGTTTTCCGATGGCAATGGCCGGGCTGGAAGGTACTGAACTCGGTCGCTCGCTGGGCAACGCCACGGGCGGGCTGCCGTTTACGGTGGTCATGGGCAGTTCCGGGGCTGTGTTGCACCGTAAAATGGGAAAAGTGTCGGAGGACGACCTGAAAACCTGGTCAACGCTTCGGTAGGTCGCTGTTTCAAGGGTGTGATTGTTCAAGTTAGAAGAAATTAAGAAAAATTAAAAGAAGTTGCGAGAATTTAGAGTAAATTCGCCGCTTCTCTCTTGGCAGTTGTTGGAGACCTCATGGACTTGCGCAAACTCAAAACGTTGATCGACCTGGTGTCTGATTCCAACGTCTCCGAACTTGAAATCACCGAGGCAGAAGGCAAGGTTCGCATCGTGAAGGGCGGCCCCCCTGTCGTGCAGTCGGCCGCGCCGCAGATGATGATGGCCCCGGCCATGGCGGCACCTGCTGTTGCCGCCGCACCGGCCGCACCGGCGGTGGCGCCGCTGCCCGAAGTGCCGGCAGGCCATATCGTCAAATCCCCCATGGTGGGCACCTTCTATCGATCGGCCAGCCCCGGCGCCAAGGCGTTTGTGGAAATCGGCAGCACGGTCAAGGAGGGCGAGACCATCTGCATCATCGAGGCCATGAAGATCCTGAACGAGATCGAGGCCGACAAGACCGGCACCGTGACGCAAATCCTGAGCGACAACGGCCAGGCGGTGGAATACGGGCAACCCCTGTTCATCATCGAGTAAAGCGAAAGTTAGCGCACACTCATGTTCAAGAAAATACTGGTGGCGAACCGCGGCGAAATCGCCCTGCGGATTCAGCGGGCGTGTCGCGAACTCGGCGTCAAGGCGGTGATGGTGTACTCCGAGGCTGACCGCGAGGCCAAATACGTGAAGCTGGCCGAAGAGGCAGTGTGCATTGGCCCGCCGCCGTCGGCCCTGAGCTACCTCAATATGCCGGCCATCATCTCGGCTGCAGAAGTGACCGACGCCGAGGCGATTCACCCCGGCTACGGCTTTCTGAGCGAAAACGCTGATTTTGCCGAACGGGTCGAGAAGAGTGGCTTCCAGTTCATCGGCCCGACGCCCGAATCGATCCGCATCATGGGCGACAAGGTTTCGGCCAAGCAGGCCATGATCAAGGCGGGCGTGCCCTGCGTGCCGGGTTCGGAAGGCGAACTGCCCGACGATCCGGTGCAGATTCGCCGGATTGCGCGCGCGGTGGGCTACCCGGTGATCATCAAGGCGGCCGGCGGCGGCGGCGGGCGGGGCATGCGGGTCGTGCACACCGAGGCCGCGCTGGTCAACGCCGTGCAGATGACCAAGGCCGAAGCGGGCGCTGCGTTTGGCAATGCCGCCGTGTACATGGAGAAGTTTCTCCAGAACCCGCGGCACATTGAAATCCAGATCCTGGCCGACAAGCACCGCAATGCGGTTTATCTGGGCGAGCGCGATTGCTCGATGCAGCGGCGTCACCAGAAGATCCTGGAAGAAGCGCCGGCGCCCGGCATCGCGCGCAAGCTGATCGAGAAAATCGGCGAACGTTGCGTGGCGGCGTGCAAGAAGATCGGCTACCGCGGCGCGGGCACGTTTGAGTTCCTGTATGAGAACGGCGAGTTCTATTTCATCGAGATGAACACGCGGGTGCAGGTGGAGCATCCCGTGACCGAGCTGATCACGGGCGTGGACATCGTCAAGACGCAGATCATGGTGGCGGCCGGCGAAAAGCTGCCGTTCACGCAGCGCCAGATCGAGATTCGCGGGCACGCGATTGAATGCCGCGTGAACGCCGAAGACCCGTACAAGTTCGTCCCGTCGCCAGGGCGCATCACGATGTGGCACGCCCCTGGTGGCCCGGGCGTGCGGGTCGATTCGCACATCTATACCAACTATTTCGTGCCGCCCAACTACGACTCGATGATCGGCAAGATCATCGTGCACGGCGACACGCGCGAGCAGGCGCTGGCCCGCATGCGGACAGCGCTGGCCGAGACGGTGGTCGAAGGCATCAACACCAATATTCCACTGCACCGCGAACTCATGGTGGATGCCAAGTTCATGGCCGGCGGCACCAACATCCACTACCTGGAAGAGTGGTTGGGCCACCACAAGCGGTGATGGCCGCCCACGAAACGGCTTGTCCATGTTTGAGCTGAGTTTGCTGGCGCCGGAAGACCGGGTCGAGCTCATCAGCGATGCGCTGGACGCGCTGGATGCGCTGAGTGTTTCGGTGGAGGATGCCGATGCGCAGACCGACGCCGAACAGGCGCTGTTCGGCGAGCCCGGCATGCCGCCACCCAAGGACGGGTGGCAGCGCTCACGCATCCTGGCGCTCTTTCCCTCGGAAACGCCAGCGCTCGAAGCGGCTGCACTGCTGTCGGCGCAGGATTTCTTTGAAGGTTGCAAGGTGCTGGGCGTGAAGCCCGTGCCCGAGCAGGACTGGGTGCGGCTGACGCAGTCGCAGTTCGCGCCGGTGGAAATCACGCCCGAGTTCTGGATCGTGCCGACCTGGCATGAGCCGCCGGCACAGGCGCGGCAGATCATCCGGCTCGACCCGGGACTGGCGTTTGGCACCGGCACGCACCCGACCACCCGCATGTGCCTGCGCTGGATCGCGCGGCATGCGCCCGCCGGGCAGCGGGTGCTCGACTACGGCTGTGGGTCCGGCATCCTGGCCATTGGCGCAGCGCGTTATGGCGCGCTGACGGTGGATGCGGTGGACATTGACCCTGCTGCGGTGCAATCCACCCTGCAGAACGCGCAAGCCAACGGCGTGGTGCTGAACGCGGGCCTGCCGGAGCGCGCGGCCGGCCGCTACGACACCGTGCTCGCCAACATCCTGGCCACGCCGCTCAAGGTGCTGGCACCGCTGCTGTGCGCGCATGTGGCCGTAGGCGGGCATCTGGTACTGGCGGGTATCCTGGAACGGCAGGCCGACGAATTGAAGGCGGCCTATTCGCCGCACGTGCAACTGGCGGTGGCCGACGCCGAGGATGGCTGGATTCTGATGGTCGCGCAGGCCTGATGCCACGGCGGGTCAACCGCGGCGTGCGTCCCTACAATAGCGACTCGATGAGCCTCATCACACGCTGTCCCGCTTGCGGCACGATGTTCAAAGTCGTGCCCGACCAACTCAAGATCTCCGAGGGATGGGTCCGGTGCGGGCACTGCGCGGTGATCTTCGACGCGTCCGTCAACATGCAGGCATCCCCCGATCCGCCTGCGGTCGAGCCGGCGCCCGATCCCGTTGAACATGCCTTCATGCCACCGCCCTATCTTCCGGATGACATGCGGACGCCAGCGGTTCAGGATGCTTACGGCAATGCCGCCGCGCTGCCGCTGCCACAGAGTCAGGGGAACGAGTCGGTCTTCGGTTCTCTCGACGAAACCGCGCCCTTGCCAATCCCCTGGGCAGCGCCCGCCTGGCTCAAACAACCGGCGGTGGCCACCGACGCGATGCCGTTGACCGGTAGCGGATTCCCCACCACAGACATTGCGCCCCTGCGCAGCGACGACGGCCATGATTTGTCGCAAGGCTACGCACCCGTGCCGGACACGGCCGCACGTGCCGACGAAGGTTCGCCCGACGCAGCAGACCGCGCGTCGGAGGATGCCTCGCCGTCTGGATTGACTACTGAGACGGCAGCTGAAGGCACCGTGCCGGTGGAAGACGTGTCGTTCGTGCGTGAGGCGCAGCGCAAGGCGTTCTGGCGGCGCCCCGCCGTGCGCGCGGGGCTGATCGCGCTGGCTGTGCTGTTGCTGACGCTGCTCGCGCTGCAGGTGGGTTTGCGCGAACGCGACCGGCTGGCCGCGCTGTACCCGGCCGCCAAACCGGCGTTGCAGGCGCTGTGCGGGTTGTTCGACTGTGCGGTGCGGCCGTTCCGGCAGATCGAGTCGATCGTGATCGACAGCTCGTCGTTCAACAAGGTTCGTGAAGACGTCTACCGCCTGAACCTGGTGGTCAAGAATACCGCGCCGCTGGGGGTGGCCATGCCGGCGATCGAGCTGGCCTTGACGGATACGCGCGATCAGCCCGTGGTGCGGCGCGTGCTGACCGCTGAAGAACTGGGCGCGGTCGCGGTTCTGGCGCCCGGTGCGGAATGGAGCGGCTCGCTCCCCATCAGCGTGGCCGCCAGCGCAAACCCGTCTCGCATCGCTGGCTACCGCGTGCTGGCTTTTTATCCCTGAACTTTTTCAACCTACTTCGCGTTACCGCGCACTCACCATGGCAGCAATCATCTGTGGCTCTCTGGCCTTCGACACCATCATGACCTTCGAGGGCCGCTTTGCCGAGCAGATACTGCCCGACCAGCTGCACATCCTCAACGTCTCGTTCCTGGTGCCTGCGCTGCGGCGAGACTTTGGCGGCTGCGCCGGCAATATCGCCTACAGCCTGAACGCACTGGGCGGCACGCCGTTGCCGATGGCCACGGTAGGCAGCGATGGCGCGGAATACCTGCAGCGGCTCCAGTCGCTCGGCATCAGCACCGAGTATGTGCGCGAGGTTGGCGACACCTATACCGCGCAAGCCATGATCATGACCGACCATGACAACAACCAGATCACGGCGTTTCACCCCGGCGCGATGATGCAGGCCCACACCACGGCGATCACAGCCCGCAGCGACGTGAAGCTGGGCATCATCTCGCCGGACGGGCGCGACGCCATGCTGCAGCATGGCGCGCAGTTCAAGGCCGCCGACATTCCGTTTGTGTTCGACCCGGGGCAGGGGCTGCCGATGTTCGATGGCGCCGATCTCGCGCGCTTCATTGACCAGTCGAGCTGGGTCACCGTGAACGACTACGAAGGCAAGATGCTCAACGACCGTACCGGCTGGAGCAATGCCGAGATCTCGCGCCGCGTCAACGGCCTGGTGGTGACGCTCGGCGCCGAAGGCTGCGAGGTCTGGGTGGATGGCGAGAAAACTGTCGTGCCGCCTGTCAAGGCCGCCGCCGTGGTGGACCCGACCGGTTGCGGCGATGCCTGGCGCGGCGCGCTGCTCCACGGGCTGGAACAAGGCTGGTCGCTGGTGCGCTGTGCGGCGTTGGGCAACCAGATCGGCGCGCTCAAGATTGCGCAGCGCGGACCGCAGAACTACACCGTGAATCTGAAGGAAATCGGGCTGTAGTCGGCGTTATATGGTCATAGTTTGCTATATTTAATATAGCAAATTGCACCGGCCACGGATGCAGGCGCGGGCATGCGTTGGGACTGAACGCCAGCACCAATGAAAAGGCCCGACTCCTTTCGGAGCCGGGCCTGAAGCGGAAAACCGCCTTGCCTTACGGCTTGCTGGCTGTCGGAAACGGCCAGGCTGCTTGCGGGTTCAGAGTCGTCTGAGCCGCAGGGGCAGCGGGTGCAGCTGCTGCGGGTTTGGCAGCGGGCTTTTTCGCTGCTTTCTTCGCAGCGGGCTTTTTCGCTGCTTTCTTGGCCGCGGGCTTTTTCGCCGCAGCCTTTTTCTTCGCCGGCGCTTTTTTGGCTGCTGCTTTCTTCGCAGGGGCCTTTTTCTTTGCCGGGGCCTTCTTGGCTGCTGCTTTTTTCGCAGGAGCCTTCTTCGCGGCTACTTTCTTCGCAGCTACCTTTTTGGCCGGAGCCTTCTTGGCAGCGGCTTTTTTCGCCGGGGCTTTTTTGGCCGGAGCCTTCTTCGCGGCTACCTTTTTAGCGGGAGCCTTCTTTGCCGGCGCCTTTTTGGCTGCCGGTTTCTTTGCAGTTGCCATTTCTTTCTCCTTGATCAAGTTGAAAAATCAACCAGTAGAAGCACTCCACGCCTGTTGGATGGCACGAAGCGATTCATGGCGTTGGGATCGAGCCCAGCACCATGAACACGGGGGCATCGTCCGCGGCCACACTCTGTGGTGTGATCCATGGCCGATGCGGTTCTTGAACGCATTGTTGTTATGAAAGACTTCAATCCCACGAAAGCGCGCCGCCCGACTGGTATTCAATCACCCGGGTTTCAAAGAAGTTGCGCTCTTTCTTCAGATCAATCATTTCGCTCATCCACGGGAACGGGTTGGTCTCATTCGGGAAAAGCTCTTCAAGGCCGATCTGCGTGGCGCGCCGGTTGGCGATGTAACGCAGATAGCCCTTGAACATGGAGGCGTTCATGCCCAATACGCCGCGCGGCATGGTGTCCTCGGCGTACTTGTATTCCAGCTCGACCGCTTTCATGAACAGCGCCTTGATCTCGGCCTTGAATTCAGCGGTCCACAGGTGCGGGTTCTCCAGCTTGAGCTGGTTGATGAGGTCGATGCCGAAATTGCAGTGCATCGATTCGTCGCGCAGGATGTACTGGTACTGCTCGGCAGCGCCGGTCATCTTGTTCTGGCGACCCAGCGCGAGGATCTGCGTGAAACCGACGTAGAAGAACAGGCCTTCCATCAGGCAGGCAAACACGATGAGGGACTTGAGCAGTGTCTGGTCCGTCTCGGGCGTGCCGGTATGGAAGTTGGGGTCCATGATCGCCTCGATATAGGGGATCAGGAACTGGTCCTTGTCGCGGATCGACTGCACCTCGTTGTAGGCGTTGAAGATTTCGCTCTCGTCCAGACCCAGCGACTCCACGATGTACTGGTAGGCGTGGGTGTGAATGGCTTCTTCAAATGCCTGACGCAGCAGGAACTGGCGGCACTCAGGCGCCGTGATGTGGCGGTAGGTGCCCAGCACGATGTTGTTGGCGGCCAGCGAATCAGCGGTGACGAAGAAGCCGAGGTTGCGCTTGATGATGCGGCGCTCGTCTTCAGTCAGGCCGTTGGGGTCTTTCCACAACGCGATGTCGCGCGTCATGTTCACCTCTTGCGGCATCCAGTGGTTGGCGCACGTGGCCAGGTATTTTTCCCAAGCCCACTTGTACTTGAACGGCACCAGCTGGTTCACGTCGGTCTGGCCGTTGATGATGCGTTTGTCGGCAGCGTTGACGCGGCGACGCTCGGTGCCCGCGGCGGCTACAACGGCCGGAACGGCTTTCACGATGCTCGGGACGCGTGCGCCATCATTGAGCGTGCGAATGGGCGCGACGGGCGCAGCGCCGGCAGAAAGTGGAGGAGAGAATTCCAACGAGCGGCCGGCTGATGGGCCGCTGGTGTGGGGTTGCTGCAGAGCGCTTTGCAACGAGGGCTTGACTTCTTCGTCCCAGGACAACATAGAGGATTCCAATGTGCGGATTATGAAAGCAAGGTGATGAAATGGAAAGTGTTCGTTTACATCGCGATGCTGTTTTGTTGCTCTATTGCATCGCGTGAGTTCTTCGCGCGATGCAACCGGTCACTCATTGGCACGCTTCGCATGTCGGGTCATCGACGCCGCAGAACTGGATGTCGGTGGCGGGCATGGCACTGAGCTGCGCGTGTGCGGCGGCCGCAGCCGCATCGAGCGCGCTCAAGGCCGATGCCGGTGCATCACCACCCGACGACACCGCGTTGAGACGGCCGCTTTGCACCGTGGATTTCTCGGCGTGCGTCGCGCTCTGTGTGCGAAGGTAATAGGTGGTCTTCAGGCCGCGCAACCA
Organism: Betaproteobacteria bacterium; assembly: GCA_031411575.1. GTDB lineage: Bacteria > Pseudomonadota > Gammaproteobacteria > Burkholderiales > Burkholderiaceae_C > JANOBJ01. Next base: position 13,359 of record JANOBJ010000165.1, read on the forward strand.
GGCGAGCTTGTAGGTGTCATCGAGCTTCTTGCCCGACGCGCCCGCCATGTAGATGTTGAGCGACTGTGCCTGGTCGATCCATTTCTGCCGGCGCGCGGCAGCCTCCACCAGCCAGGCCGCTTCGACCTCGAATGCAGTGGAGTACAGGGCCTTGACCTCTTGCGGCACACGGTCGATGGGACGCAGCGAGCCGTCAAAGTGCTTGAGGTCCATCACCATCACGTCGTCCCACAGCCCCAAGCGCTTGAGGTCGCGAACCAGGTAATGGTTGATCACCGTGAACTCGCCTGACAGGTTGGACTTGACCGACAGGTTGCCAAAACAGGGTTCGATCGATGCGTCAACGCCGATGATGTTGGAAATGGTGGCGGTCGGTGCAATGGCCACGCAGTTGGAGTTGCGCATGCCGTCGGCGGCGATCTTCTGGCGCAGCGCGTCCCAGTCCAGCGTCGCGGCGCGGTCTACTTCGACATACCCGCCGCGTTCGCGGGTCAGCAGCTCGAGCGTGTCCAGCGGCAGGACGCCCTTGTCCCAGAGCGAACCTTTGTAACTGGCGTACTTGCCGCGCTCCCTGGCCAGCTCGGTCGAGGCCCAATAGGCGTAGTAGCAAACCGCTTCCATCGACTGATCGGCAAATTCCACGGCGGCCTGCGATGCGTAGGGCACGCGCAACTCATACAAGGCGTCCTGGAAGCCCATGACACCGAGGCCCACCGGGCGGTGGCGCAGGTTGGAGTCGCGCGCCTTCTTGACGGCGTAATAGTTGATGTCGATGACGTTGTCGAGCATGCGCATCGCAGTCGCGATGGTCACCTTGAGTTTGTCGTGGTCAAGCACCCACGCGCCACCGGCCGAATCGCCGGGAGCCTGCTTCAAGTGCTGCAGCAGGTTGACCGAGCCGAGGTTGCACACGGCGGTCTCGGTGTCACTGGTGTTGAGCGTGATCTCGGTGCACAGGTTGGACGAGTGCACCACGCCGACATGCTGCTGGGGCGAGCGTACGTTGCAGGCGTCCTTGAAGGTGATCCAGGGATGACCGGTCTCAAACAGCATGGTGAGCATCTTGCGCCAGAGATCGGCGGCCTGCACCTTGCGTGAAGGCGTGATCTCGCCCCGCGCAGCCTTGGCTTCGTAGGCGACATAGGCTTTCTCGAAGGCTGCCCCAAACAGGTCGTGCAGATCAGGCACGTTGGACGGGGAAAACAACGTCCACTCGCCCTTCTCGACGACGCGGCGCATGAACAGGTCGGGGATCCAGTTGGCCGTATTCATGTCATGGGTGCGACGGCGGTCATCGCCGGTGTTCTTGCGCAGCTCCAGGAACTCTTCAATGTCCAGGTGCCACGTTTCCAGGTAGGTGCAGACCGCGCCCTTGCGCTTGCCGCCCTGGTTCACAGCCACTGCTGTGTCGTTCACGACCTTCAGGAAAGGCACCACACCCTGTGATTCGCCGTTGGTTCCCTTGATGTGCGAACCCAGCGCGCGCACCCGCGTCCAGTCGTTGCCCAGACCACCGGCAAACTTGGACAGCAGGGCGTTCTCCTTGATCGACTCATAGATGCCGTCGAGGTCGTCGGGCACGGTCGTCAGGTAGCACGACGACAGCTGCGAGCGCAGCGTGCCGCTATTGAACAGCGTGGGCGTGCTCGACATGAAATCAAACGACGACAGCACCTCGTAGAACTCGATGGCGCGGGCTTCGCGGTCGATCTCGTTGAGGGCCAGGCCCATGGCGACGCGCATGAAGAACGCCTGCGGCAGCTCGATCCGGGTCTTGCGCTCATGCAGGAAATAGCGGTCATACAGGGTCTGCAGGCCGAGGTAGTCGAACTTGAGGTCGCGTTCGGCCTTGAGTGCCGCGCCCAGCTTGTGCAGGTCGTACTGCATCATCTTTTCGTCAAGCAACTCGGCGCCCACGCCCCGTTTGATGAAGCCCGGAAAGTAGTCGGCGTAGCTGTGTGCCATTTCGGCTGGGGCGATCTCGCGGCCCAGCACTTCCTTGAAGATGGTGTGTAGCAGCAGCCGGGCCGTCGCGTAGGTGTAGTCGGGGTCTTTTTCGATCAGCGTACGAGCGGCCAGGATCGAGGCCTTGTGCACCTCGTCCATCGGCACGCCGTCGTACAGGTTGCGCATGGTCTCGGCCAGGATGGGATCGGGCTTGATGTCAGCGCCCAGGCCGGCGCAAGCCGACTCAATCAGCCCCTTGAGCTGGCCCATGTCGAGTGCGACACGCTCACCACCATCGATCACGTGCAGCGTAGGCGCCTCGGTCACTACCGGCGCAGCCTGGCGCGCGCGCTCCTGCGTGCGCCGTTCGCGGTACAGCACATAGGCGCGAGCGATCTCGTGGTGGCCGCCGCGCATCAGGCCCAGCTCGACCTGGTCCTGGACATCTTCAATGGGAAATGTGCCGCCGCCGGGGCGCGAGCGCATCAGAGCCCTGATCACGGTCTGCGTCAATCCATCCACGGTTTCGCGCACGCTGGCCGATGCCGCGCCCTGCGTGCCATGCACCGCCAGGAACGCTTTCATCATCGCGATGGCAATCTTGTTCGGCTCGAAAGGAACCACGGCGCCGTTGCGCCGGATGATCTGGTAGTGGGCCAGTGGGTTGGCCGTCACGTGGCTGCTGATGGAGCCTTTTGTCTGGATCGTTGCGCCGGTCCCGGTGGCGGCGGGCGCGTTCATGGCAGTCTGCATTTACTTCCTTTTCCTTCGACGTTTTTATCTCTCAAGTCCGGGCGTGGCGGCACGGCATCCGGTCAATTTTGGCATGTTGGCGCTACAACAGCCACACACTATATCTGGGGTCTGGTGCTATTACAAGCCACTACCGGTAGTGTATCGCCAAGGAAACAGATTGACCACATCAGGGTCTCGCCGGCAGCGTCGTTTTGATAGCGAAAGAAGCCCGCCTGCGCCTGCATTCCAGCCCTTTCGAGGCGCGCCGCGAAGCGTCGGAACCAAGGCCCTGCGGCCTTATTGGGGAAAACGCGAATGCATCCATCCGAGCGATCGCTGTAACGCTGACCAGTCGAACCCGGAGCCCGGGTCTTGTTTGCGGCCTGGCGCGATGTGCTCATGACCGGCGATGTGGGCAATCGGGTAGCGCTGCGCCAGCACGGCGCACAGGCTGGCCAGCGTCTCGTACTGGGCTTCCTCGAATGCCGTGCCTTCCAGGCCTTCCAGCTCGATGCCGACCGAGTCGTCGTTGCAATTGTCCCGGCCACGGTAGTGCGAAGCGCCGGCATGCCAGGCGCGGTCATCACAGCTGACGAACTGCCAGAGTTCCCCGTTGCGGCGGATGAAGAAGTGCGCCGACACTTCCATCCCGCGGATGGTGTCAAAGTAGGGATGGGCGCCCCAGTCGAGCGTATTGGTGAAGAGCTGCCGCACTTCGTCGCCGCCATACTGCCCCGGCGGCAGGCTGATCGAATGCAGCACGATCAAGTCGATCACCGCAGCAACGGGCCGGGCGCCGCGGTTGGGCGAATCGCAGCGCCTTGCAAACCGGTACCAGCCCTGCTCCCAGTCCGCCATGGCAGGTGTGTCTTCAGCTGGCGTCGTCATGCGGCTCGTCGCCAAAGGGCGTCGAGATATTGAGCCGCGCGATGCGGTAGCGGATCTGCCGGAGGCTGAGCCCCAGCCGTGCTGCCGCCGCCGTGCGGTTGAAGCCGGTTTCATTCAGCGCCTTCACCAGAATGTCGCGCTCGATCTGGTCCAGATGCGCCTGCAGGTCGCCGGGAACCGTTTGAGCACCCGCAACCGACGGCGCTTCCAGCGGGATCAAGGGCGCCGGGCCGGACGATTGGGTGGGCGACAGGTCCACATGCAGTTCATCGCCATCGCTCAGCGCCACCGCGCGGTGCAGCAGATTCTCCAGCTCACGCACATTGCCTTCCAGCGGCAGCGTGCTCAGCTGCGCCACCACGGCGGGCGACAGGGCGGGCACCGGCATGCCGGACTCCTGGGCAATGCGAGCCAGCAGCGCTTCGCACAGCTGGGGCAGGTCGCCGCGCCGCTCGCGCAGGGGCGGCACCGCAATCTCGATCACGTTGAGCCGGTAAAACAGGTCCTGGCGAAACCGGCCGCCCTGCACGTCGGCCGCCAGATCCTTGTGGGTGGCGCTGATGACACGCACGTCCACCGTGTCTTCCTGGGTCGAGCCGAGTGAGCGCACGCTGCGTTCCTGGATCGCGCGCAGCAGCTTGGACTGCATGCCGAGCGGTAAATCGCCAATCTCGTCCAGGAACAGCGTGCCGCCGCGCGCGGCGTGGAAATAACCGCCCCGGTCCTGCGTGGCACCGGTGTAGGAACCCTTCTTGGCGCCAAAAAACTCTGCTTCCAGCAGGTTCTCCGGGATGGCGCCGCAATTGACGGCCACGAACGGGCCGTCGGCACGGTGGCTGCAGGCGTGGATGGCGCGCGCCACCAGTTCCTTGCCGGTCCCCGATTCACCGCGCACCAGCACTGGCGCCATGCTGCGGGCGACTTTCAGCACGCGCTCCTTCACGCCCCGCATGGCCTCCGACTCGCCCACCAGCCGTTGCAGGCCCGGATGGCCGGCCGTCGCGTCAGCGCCAACGGCGGGCGTCCGACCGTTGGTCTCACGCGAGCTGCGTGGTGCAGCTGCTTTTGCCACCACCGGTTCCGGGATGGCCGATGCCACCACGGTGCGAAATTGCTTCAGATCGACCGGTTTGGTCAGGTAGTCAAAGGCGCCGGCTTTGAGCGCTTCCACCGCGTTCTCGGCCGAGCCATAGGCGGTGATCATGATGCAGCGCTCGGTGCGCTGGCGTTCCAGCAGGCCGCGCAGCAGGTCAAGCCCAACCCCGTCGGGCAGCCGCATGTCGGTGATGACGACCTGGAAATGCTTTTCGTCCAGGTGCTGCCAGGCCTCTTCCAGCGTGCCCGCTGCGTCGACCCGGTACCCTTCGCGCAACAGGGTGAGCTCATACAGCGTTCGCAGGTCCGGCTCGTCGTCGACGACCAGGATGTGCGGGGTTGGAAGAGCGGGGCTGGGTGGCATGGGGAGAGACTATTGTGGCAAATCAGGCGGCAACCGCGCCGAAGGCGACAAAAAACTCGTTGCCCTCAGGTGTATCGGCACCCCGGCGCCGGCGCGACCGTTCGTAGCCAATCGCCGCGCCGTGCCGTTCACACAGTTCGCGGCAGATATACAGCCCGAGGCCGCTGGAGCGGCTTTCGGATGAGAAGAACGGCTCGAACAGGTGGTCCTGTACCGTCGGGTCCAGCGGCGCGCCGTCGCTCCACACATGCAGGCTGGCCAGCCTCTCGGCGCGCACCCGCGTGAGTACCTGGATCGCTTGGGGCTCGCGGCTGGCGTAGCGCAAGGCGTTGTCCAGCAGGTTCACCAGCACGCGGCGCAGGTGGTCGATGTCAAACGGCACCTCGGTGGCGGGTGCTTCCAGCAGCACGCGCAGGCGATCGCCGCAGCCGTTTTGACGGTGCCAGTCGGCGCAGATCATATGGGTGGACGCATCGAGCCCGAGCGGCGTCGAGGGGCGGTTGGCGAGCTTCTGGTGCACGCGCGAGACATCCAGCACGTCTTCGACAATCCGCGCCAGCCGCTGCGCGTTCTGGTCGACCATGTGGGTCAGGCGTTTTTGCGCAGGCTCGTGCAGGTCTTCATCCAGCAAGGCGTTGGCCTGGGTGATGGCGGCCAGCGGGTTGCGGATCTCGTGCGCCACGGCGGCCGACATGCGGCCCATGGCGGCCAGCTTTTCGGTGCGCAGCCGGGCTTCCATCTCGCGCAGGTCCTGGATGAACATGACGCACAGGCTGTCCGCGCGCGTTTCCCCGGTGGCCGTGAGCCGGGTGCGGATGTGGACGCGCCGGGCGCTGTGCCCGCTGTGCTGGATGGCCAGGTCGCCCGCCTGTGCCGTGCGCTGGCTGAACGTCCGCCGCGCCATGTCCACCAGCGGCCTCCAGCCGCTCTCGGCGCTGAGCGCAAACGGGACCGGGCGCGCACCCCCGCTGGCGCCGAGCAACTGCCGCGCCGCCGGGTTCGCCGCCCGCACCATGCCCCGGCTGTCGGTGACCATCACGCCGTCGGTCAGGCTCTCGATCACCAGCTCGTTGACCTGGGTCTGGGCATGCGCGGCCCGCAGGCTGCGCCGCGCCGCCTGCTCCTCGCGGGACAGCCGTGCGGCCAGGTGGTTGGTGAGAAACGCCATCACGAACAGGCCAGTACCGGTCAATCCGGCCTGCACAAAGGCGGCGCTGGGATCGCCCGCGGCTGAGAGCGAAACCCGCCACGCATCCAGCAGCGACAGCAGCGTGACGGCCGCCGCCGTGCCCAGCGCCAGCATGGACGATCCGAGCACCGCCGCCATCAGCACGGGCAGTATGAACAGCGGCGCGTAGGCAATGCCGCCGGGTTGCAGCACCTGCAGCGCGGAAAACATCACCACGTCAACGCCGATGGTGAACACCCATTGCGGATCGAAGGTGCTGCCGGGGGGCCGTTCACGCAGCCCCAGGCGCACGGCCAACGTGGCGGCCAGGTACACGACGCAGCCGACCAGCAGCCAGACGGGCGTGGTGTGGGTCAGCAGGTAGATGACGCCATGCACCAGCAGCAAGACGATGGCGATCATCACGCGCGTCGTCATGAAGCCGCGCCACAGCCGCACGAAGGCCAGATCTTCGGTGGCCGCTTCCGGCGGCGATTCGATTTCGATCGGGCTGAACCAGGACGAGACTTCCGGGGCCGTGCTCATCAGGGGCTCAACCCTCGGCTTGCTGTCGGTGCGCGGCGGTGCAGTAGTGGCCGCGCTGGCCCGCGATGGCGTCCGCCTGCGGCAGATGGAGCGCGCACACCGGGCAGCGCACCATGTCCTGGGGCGCGAGGGCGGGTTGCGCGGGCTTGGCCGCGTTTTCTTCGCGTTGCGCAATGGCGTCGGCGCGCCGGTTGCTGCGCCACAGCCAGATGCCGACGAACACCACCACCAGGACGATCAGGTACTTCATGACGCGCGCCCGAGCATCACTTCCAGCACGAAGCGCGACCCCACGTAAGCCAGCAGCAGCAAGCCCGAGCCGGCATACAGCACCCGCACAGCCTTGCGCCCGCGCCAGCCAAAGCGCGATCGGCCCACCAGCAGCGTGGCGAAAACCAGCCACGACAGCACCGAGAAAATGGTCTTGTGGTTCCACTGCCAGACCTTGCCCGCGCCGTACAGGTCTTCGCTGAACAGCCAACCGGCGAGCAGGGTGGCCGACAGCAGCACGAAGCCCGCCGTGACAAAGCGGAAGGTGAGCCGCTCCAGCGTGAGCAACGGCAGCCCGGCGTCCTGTTGCGCGGCCTGGCGCATCTGTTTTTCAGCCCGCGTCATGAGCCAGGCGTGGAACACGGCGGCCGCAAACATGCCGTAGGAGGCAATGCCCAGCGCCCAGTGCAAGGGCAGCCACGGCGACAACCGCACATGCAGGGGCGTGCCGGGGAACACCATCGCCACCAGCACGGCTGCCGCGCCCAGGCCGGCCAGCGCGCCCAGCGCGCGCAGCTGCGGAAACACCCGGCTTTCCACGCCGTAGACGGTGAGCGCCAGCCAGGCGGTCATGGAGAGGGCCGGCGCAAAGCCAAACTGCGGCGTGGGGCCGAACAGGCCGTAGGCCAGTGTCAAACCGTGCAGGGCCCAGGCGGCGCCCAGCACCAGGCGCAGTGCGTTCATCTGCAGCCGTGACGAGATGGCCGCCGGCAGCGCATACGCCGCCGCGGCCGCCACCGCCAGAAGCAGCCCTGCCGGAGACACGCTGGGTAGAATCATGCGCACAGTTTAGCGTTTCGCCTGCCCCCTGCTGTCAGCCTGGACGGCAATTTCGGGGCAAGCCCCTTCCGGCACCCACCATGGCCTCAGCCCTTACCGACAAACTTTCCCGTGTGGTCAAGCAGATCAGCGGGCAGGCGCGCATCACCGAATCAAACGTGGCCGACATGCTGCGCGAGGTGCGCATGGCCCTGCTGGAAGCTGACGTAGCCCTGCCCGTGGTGCGGGATTTCATCGCCCGCGTCAAGGACAAGGCGCTCGGCCAGGAGGTGCTGGGCTCGCTCAAGCCGGGCCAGGCGCTGGTGGGCATTGTCAACCGCGAGCTGGCCGCCACCATGGGTGAAGGCGTGTCTGACCTGAACCTGGCCGCCCAGCCGCCGGCCGTGATCCTGATGGCCGGCCTGCAGGGCGCGGGCAAGACCACCACCACCGCCAAGCTGGCCAAGCACCTGATCGAGAAGCGCAAGAAGAAGGTGCTGACCGTGTCCGGCGACGTGTACCGCCCGGCCGCCATCGAGCAGCTGAAAACCGTGACCGCGCAGGCCGGCGCCGAGTGGTTTCCGAGCACGCCCGACCAGAAGCCGCTGGACATTGCGCTGGCCGCGATCGACTACGCGAAGAAGCATTACTTTGATGTGCTGCTGGTCGACACCGCGGGCCGGCTGGCCATCGACGACGTGCTGATGGCCGAGATCAAGAGCCTGCACGCCGCGCTGAACCCGGTGGAAACGCTGTTCGTGGTGGACGCCATGCAGGGCCAGGACGCGGTCAACACCGCCAAAGCCTTCAAGGACGCGCTGCCGCTGACCGGCATCATCCTGACCAAGACCGACGGCGACTCGCGCGGCGGCGCGGCCTTGAGCGTGCGCCAGATCACCGGCGCGCCGATCAAGTTTTCGGGCACCAGCGAAAAGCTCGACGGCCTGGAGGTGTTTGACGCCGAGCGCCACGCCGGCCGCATCCTGGGCATGGGCGACATCGTGGCGCTGGTCGAGCAGGTCACGGCCGGCGTGGACATGGAGGCCGCGCAAAAACTCGCGGCCAAGGTCAAGAGCGGCGCGGGCTTTGACCTGAATGACTTTCTGGGTCAGATCCAGCAGATGAAGCAGATGGGCGGGCTGTCCAGCCTGATGGACAAGCTGCCCGCCGCGATGGCCGCCAAGGCGGGCCAGGTGGACATGGACCGCGCCGAGCGCGACATCCGCCGCAAGGAAGGCATCATCCACAGCATGACGCCGCTGGAGCGCCGCAAGCCCGACCTGATCAAGGCCACCCGCAAGCGCCGCATCGCCGCCGGCGCGGGCGTTCAGGTTCAGGAAGTCAACCGCATGCTCAAGGAGTTTGAGCAGATGCAGGACATGATGAAGAAGATGAAGGGCGGCGGCATGATGAAGATGATGAAAAAGCTCGGCGGCATGAAAGGCGGCGGCATGCCGAAAATGCCGTTCTGAGCGGTTTTGCAAGACAAATGTGCCTGTGGTCCGCGTCCTCTGGTCATAGTTTGCTATAAATAATATAGCAACCAATCGTCCCGCAGGCGGAGGCTGTGATCAGGCTGCCAGCGTGCTTTCGGCGCCAACGTCCGCCATCACCACCTCGCCGCGCAGGCTGTAGTGCATCGCCTGCGTCACCGTCACATCCACCATCTGGCCCACCAGCCGCGCCGGGCCGGCAAAGTTGACCACCCGGTTGCACTCGGTGCGGCCCATCAGCTCCGGCGCGTCCTTGCCAGGTTTACGCGAGGGGCCTTCCACCAGAATGCGCTGGACCGTGCCGACGCGGCTGGCGCTGATCTGCTGGATGCTGGCGTCGATCACTTTTTGCAGGTGCTGCAGGCGCTGGAGCTTGACCGCGTGCGGCGTCTCGTCGTGCAGCGCGGCGGCCGGCGTGCCGGGACGCGGGCTGAAGATGAAGCTGAAACTGTTGTCAAAGCCCACGTCGTCGATCAGCTTCATCATCCGGTTGAAATCGTCCTCGGTCTCGCCCGGAAAACCCACAATAAAATCGCTGCTCATGGCCAAGCCGGGGCGGATGGCGCGCAGCTTTTTCACCGTGCTCTTGTATTCCATGGCGGTGTAGCCGCGCTTCATCGCCATCAGGATGCGGTCGCTGCCGTGTTGCACCGGCAGGTGCAGGTGGCTCACCAGCTTGGGCACCTTGCCGTAGGCCTCGATCAGGCGCGGCGTGAACTCGTTGGGGTGGCTGGTGGTGTAGCGGATGCGCTCGATGCCGGGGATGTCGGCCACGTACTCGATCAGCAGCGCGAAGTCGGCGATCTCGCCGGATGTACCCATCCTGCCGCGGTAGGCATTCACGTTCTGTCCCAGCAGCGTCACCTCTTTCACGCCCTGGTCGGCCAGGCCCGCCACCTCGACCAGCACGTCCTCGAACGGGCGGCTCACCTCTTCGCCGCGCGTGTAGGGCACCACGCAGTAGCTGCAGTATTTGCTGCAGCCTTCCATGATGCTCACGAAGGCGGTGGCGCCGTCCACGCGCGCGGGCGGCAGGTGGTCAAACTTCTCGATCTCGGGGAAGCTGATGTCGACCTGCGGGCGGTTGTGCCGCGCGCGGGCGTCCAGCAGCTCGGGCAGGCGGTGCAGCGTCTGCGGGCCAAACACCACGTCCACATAGGGCGCGCGCTTGATGATCTCGGCGCCTTCCTGGCTGGCCACGCAGCCGCCCACGCCGATCAACACGCCTTTTTTCTTCAGGTGCTGCACCCGGCCGAGGTCTGAGAACACCTTTTCCTGCGCCTTCTCGCGCACCGAACAGGTGTTGAACAGGATCAGGTCGGCCTCGTCCACGTTCTTAGTCGGCTCGTAGCCCTGCGCGGCGTTCAGCACGTCGGCCATCTTGTCCGAGTCGTACTCGTTCATCTGGCAGCCGAAGGTTTTGATGAAGACTTTGCGTGACATCGAAGATTCTCGATTCCAGTTAATTGCTATAAATATAATAGCACACTATGACCAGGGGATGCGGACACCAGCCACAAAAGGCTTGAAAACAGGTGCCAGACGGTCCGCTGGGCGGACGGCGCGGCGCGCTACTGCTTGGGGTACTTGGGCAGCTTGTCGAACGGCGTCTTGCCGTCGTCGCGCGGCGCCACGTCAGCCTCGGAGCTGAACACGAAGTTGCGCGTCGGCGCCGCGCCAGCGCGCTTTTCGCGTGCTTCGTCGGCGTTGAGAATCCACACCTCGTGGATCAGCCCGCCCGCGTTGCGGGTGTAGTTCACTGTCAGCGTCTGACCCACCACCGCTCCCGACATCACCAGGATGTTGTTCGGGTCGCGGATGCGCGCGCCGGGCGAGAGCCGATCGGCCCGGCCATTGAGCCGCGCCTCGGGCGGTGCAGTCACCACCAGCGTGCCGCGCTCGGCAGCCTTGGGGAACTGGCGCACGCCGGGCTGCCCGGGCGCCAGTACTTGCGATTCCGGCGCCTGGGCCTGCGTTTGCACGGCAATGGTGGCCAAAGTCCCCGTCAACAGGACATAAGCCGCTATTGAAAATAGAGCATTTGGCGAGCGTTTCCAGCGGTTCATGGTGTACATCCAGAGGCTGTTGAAGGACAAAAGGCACTGTGCGGGACAGTGCCTTGGTTGTCAACGCGGGGCGTTGTAATTTGGTGGCGCTTCACGGATTCGAACCGCGGACCTGTGGATTATGATTCCATCGCTCTAACCGACTGAGCTAAAGCGCCTTAGCCCTCCATTATAACCAATGGCCGGGCCAACCGCAGTGCAGGCAGGCGCCTCTGGCCGAGTTCAGCCGCCTTTGGGCAAACGGGCCAGTTCGTCGCTCACCAGCCGCACGATCAGGCGGTCCAGCGTGTCCACCGAGTAGTTTTTGACGTCGTGTACCGTTTCGCGGCCCGGGCCGCTGGACGGCTGGTGCGCCTGCGCATAGGTCAAGAACACAAAACGCCCGCCGGTGTACTGCGCGATCTGGCGCTGGATGTATTCGCCCTGCCGGTCCAGCCCGCTGGCGCCCACGCCGAAAATCTTGATGCCCTTGCCGAGGGCGGCCAGCATGTCGTCGTCGTACTGCGGGCCGCCATAGTCGAGGTGAGGCGGTGCGTCGGCCAGCAAAAACACCAGCCGCGTTGCGCCGTCGCCGCGCCAGCTCAGGTTGTGCACGGTCTCGTGCAGCGCCTCGTTCATTGCCTCGGGGTAGTCGCCGCCGCCATCGGCGTGCAGCGCGTTCAGCACGCCCTGGAAGGCGCCGAGGTCGTTGGTGAGGTCATGGCTGCGCGTCAGGAAGGCGTCGCCGCGGTCGCGGTACGCCACCAGGCCAAAGCACAGGTCGGGCGCGCTGGGCAGTGCAGCCACTTCGGCCGCAATCGTCTGCAGCGTGGCCTTGAGTTTGTCGATTTCGTCGGCCATCGAGCCGGTGGCGTCGATCAGAAACACCAGGTCAAGCCGGGCGCGGGGCGTACCGGCAAAGAATCCGCTGCGCGCGTCCAGCGTCACCTCCACCGCACTCTTCTGGCCGCGCTGCAGGATGGCGCCCGATTGGCGGCCGTCCTTGCGCACCGCCACCTCATACACCGCCGAGCGCGCCGGGTCGAACGCGTTCGGGTGCAGCCAGACGCGGCCGGCCGTGTCGGTGCGCGCCCACATCGCATGGCCGCGCGGCGACTGCACCGCCACCTCGGCATCGGGCACGCCCTGGCCGCGCGCGTCTTTCACCTCCAGCAGGTAGCGCTCGCTCACGTCACGCGCGCGGTGCGCCACGCGGGTGCGCTGGCGAAAGCCGAGATAGCCCGCAAAGTCGGCGTTGTCGTCCACCATGCCGGCCGTGACCAGCGGTGCCACGGGGCGCGGCGGCTGCGCGATGCCCGGCGCGGGCGGGGCGGGCACAGCCCCCTCGCGGTGTGCGCTGTTGCGGGCCTCGGCCAGCGCTTTGGACTCGCCGCGGGGTGCCGCTGACAGCGAAGGCGCGGGCGCGGCGGCAACCGCGGCGTCACGCGCCGCACCCGTGGGCGCGCTGGGTGCGCCAGCCACGGGCGCGGACGGCGCCGCCTTGTCCAGTCGCGCGGATTCATGGGCCGACCCGCGGCCGCGCCAGGTTGATCCTTGCTGCCCCGGCATCAACCCGGGCACCTCGCGCGTGACGATGGCGCGCGCGCAATGCGGGGCCGACGGCGCCTGAAAGTTCGGCAGCGTTTGCACGCGGGGTGGCTGGATCGGTTGCGGCCAGGCCAAAGGTCGGGGCTCCGGCCAGCGCGATGCCTCAGGGTAGGCGGGCGACTGCGCCGTGGCGCTGCAGGCCGACAGCAGCAGTTGCAGGCTGAGCGCGGCGAGCGTCAGGCGTGGGGGTTGGGTAAACATGCAGACCTCCAGTGTTGTGGTGCAGGCTGATACGGCGGCCGGCACGGCACGGGGTGATTTATTTGCCCGGGATTAACCCCGAACGCGCCCGTCGCCCGTACAACGTGGTGTGAAAATCTGTGTATGCCCGCGCCTGATGCTTCTGCCTCTGCCCCTGCCGATCCCCACCGCAACGCCGTTGCCATGCCCGACGATGAACTGATGCTGGCTTACGCGCGGGGTGACGCCGGTGCGTTTGAGGTGCTGTACGCGCGGCACGAGGGCGCGCTGTTCCGCTTTGTGCGGCGGCTGCTCGGCGCCCGCCTGGTGTCGCAGGCCGATGAGGTATTTCAGGACACCTGGCTGCGCATCATTGCCGCGCGCGAGAGCTTTGCGCCGCAAGGTGCGACCTGGAAAACCTGGGCCTTCACCATCGCGCACAACCTCGCCATGGACCGTCTGCGCGTGAGCGGGCGGGAGTTGAGCTATGACGACGCCCCACCATACGGCGACGGCGGCACCGACCGGCTTGACTGGATTCAGGCCACGCTGGACCTGTCGCACCCGTCGGCCGAAGACGTGGCCTTTTGGCGCGCGGCCGGGCAACAACTGCTGCACTGCCTGGACGAACTGCCCGACACCCAGCGCGCTGTGTTTTTGCTGCACCATGAGGACGGCGCGAGTCTGGACGCCCTCGCACAACGCCTCGGCCTGGGCTTTGAGACCGTCAAAAGCCGCCTGCGCTATGCGCTGCAGAAACTGCGCGGCTGCATGCAGCGCTACCTGGTGGTGCTGGAGAAGCCGGCATGACCGACGACCGTACCGGCAGCGCGGGCCCGGCGCCTGACTCGGCACGCGAGCACTGGCGCGACGCGCGCCTGCACCGGGCGCTGGATTTTGCACCAGATCAGCTGGAAGTGCCTGCCGAGCAGACGAAGATTGCTATTAAAACTATAGCTAATCAATCCGTTTCAACGCCACTGCCGACGCTGGCGCGCACCGATGGCCGGGGCTGGTGGCGGCGCCTGTGGCCAGCATCGCCCGGGGCGCGCATGCCGTGGAACGCGGCTTTCGCCACGGTGCTGCTGGCCAGCATGGTGACGCTGCTGTGGCGTGGCGAGCCCGTGCCCGATGCGCGGCCCGACCGCGACACCGCCGCACCGGTGGCTGAACGCGAAACCGGCGAGCCGCGCTCTGCGACCGAATCGGCGGCTGGGTCTGGCGCCCAACCCGGTGCTGAATCCGCGGCTGCGCGGGGTGCCGCACGGGATGCCGCTTCCGTCGCGGCGCCGGTCGCGGCGCAACCCCGCATTCCCGCGCCGATGTCTGTGCCCAAGCCGCCGGCGGTGGCTGCCAACGGCGCCACGCCCTCCGCCGCGGCCGGTCCCAAGCTGCGCACCGACCACCCGGAACCGACCACCACAGCGGCGCCGTCTGCCGAACCTGCGCCGTCCGCTCAACCCGCGCCGTTGGCCGAGCCTTCGCGTGCTCGCCACGAAACGCCCGCCACACCAGAGGCTGCACACGGGCAGGGCGGTGCGAGAGCCGCAGACTCGGTGCCGCCACCGTTGGCAAAAGCGGCACCCGCCCCCCCGGTGCCGGCCACTCAAGCTGAAAACAAAGCGGTTCAGCCGCCGCCCGGTGCTGCCGCCGCGCCTGCCGCCCCCGCGGCCGCGCCAATCCTCCCCGCGGCCCCTCAACGGTCCGCACCGGCCGCCACTTCAATGCTCGGGCGAGCCACGACCGCCGACACCGGCGCGAGGCTGGCGTTCGACCAGTGGACGCAGGCGCGCATCGTGCAAGGCGGGCGAGCCTTCACGGTAGCGCGCGATGAGTCACCTGGGTTGTCTGCCTTGCTGGTGGACGCTATACCCGAGCGCCCGGCGGCCGAGCCGGGCGTTGCCGACATGGCCGCTGCGTTCGGCACCCGCATTGAACTGCTGCGCGAAGACCGGGTGATTGCGGTACTGGAGCTTGCGCCGCCGTGGGTGCGCTACAGCACGCGCCCGGCTACCACTGCGCGTGTGGCCCTTGCCCGCGCTGACCCCACAGCACTGGCCGCGCTGCAAGCCGAGATTGCCCGGCTGCGGGCGCTGACACGCTAACCGAACCGCGTCATGGTGCTACAAAAATAGTAGCAATAAGTGACCTGCTGATGAGGACTAGGCGGCCTTTTTGGCATACGAAGCGCACCAACCCTTGGCGCTGACCTGCTTGCCCGCGAACAGCGGACAGGGGCCTGCCGCTGAGCCGGCAGCGCCCTGGTACAACGCGCAGTTGGAGCAGGCCTGCCCAGCGGCGTAGTTGGCGTACTTGGTCTTGTCAACCTGCGCCGCGTCGGCCACATATCCCAGCGCAACGGCGGTGGGGTCTTTCTCGTCGACCATCGGCCCGGTGGCCGCCGGGCTGGCTGGCGCCGGCGCCGGAGCGGGTGGTGGCGAGGGCGAAGGCGCGGGCGCGGCAGCGGCGGGCGCAGCCGGGGCAGGTGCGGGCGCGGCGGCCGGCGGCGGCGCCTTGTCGGAGCAGGCGACCAGCAGTGCCACGCCCGAAAGCGGAACGATCTGGATGAACTGTCGGCGGGTTTTCGTCATGGGGCTCTCCTGGTTGCCAAGTGAGGCGTCGTCGCGTGATGGCGCGAAACCGTCTTGCGTTGAGCGGACACTTTAACGGCATTGCGCATTGCTTGCAGCCCACCCCACGTGTAGCGGCCGCAACATGGTGTAACGGGGCTGCGTCACTCGTGGCGGAAAGCGGCCTTGCGCTTGTTGACAAACGCGTCCATCCCTTCCTTCTGGTCGGTGGTGGCGAACATCGCGTGGAACAGGCGGCGCTCGAACATCACGCCGTCGGCCAGACCGCTTTCAAACGCGCGGTTGATCGACTCCTTGGCCGCCATCACCGCGATCTGCGAGTAGTCGCAAATCATCAGCGCAGCGCCCAGTGCCTCGTCCATCAGCTTGTCCAGCGGCACCACGCGGCTCACCAGCCCGGCACGCTCGGCCTCGGTGGCGTCCATCATGCGGCCGGTCAGCGCCAGGTCCATCGCCTTTGCCTTGCCGACCGCGCGCGGCAGGCGCTGGGTGCCGCCCGCGCCCGGGATGATGCCCAGCTTGATCTCGGGTTGGCCGAAGCGGGCGTTGTCGGCGGCAATGATGAAGTCGCACATCATCGCCAGTTCGCAACCGCCGCCCAGCGCAAACCCGCTCACAGCGGCGATCACCGGCTTCCTGATGGTGCGGATGGTTTCCCAGTTGCGGGTGATGTAGTCGCCCTTGTACACATCGGCAAAGCTGTAGCTGGCCATGGCGCCAATATCGGCCCCGGCGGCGAAGGCTTTCTCGCTGCCGGTGACGACCATGCAGCCGATGGCCTCGTCGGCATCGAAAGTCTTCAGGGCGGCGCCCAGCTCGTCCATCAGCTGGTTGTTCAGCGCATTGAGCTGCTTGGGGCGGTTCAGTGTGACCACGCCCACCTTGCCGCCCTCCGTCCGCACCTCGATCATGTCGGTGGCCATGTGCTGCTCCATGTTTTCTGTTGCAATGGCCAGACTATATCGACTCGCGACCAAGGGAAACCATTAACCGACCACT
>JANOBJ010000166.1:0-3361 GCA_031411575.1 Betaproteobacteria bacterium
CGCGCCCTGGGCGTGGCCTCGCCGCGCTACCTGCACACGCCGCTGGTGCTCGGGGCCAACGGCGAAAAACTCTCCAAGCAAAACGGCGCGCAGGCTCTTGATGTGCACGACACGCCGGCGGCACTGGCCGCGCTGCACGCCGCAGCAGACATGCTGGGCCTGCCGCCGACTGGTGCCGCCACGCCCGCCGAAGCACTGGCGCACTGGGTGGACGCCTGGCGCGGTCTCTACAATCGCACCCCGTGAACCCTGAACCCAAGACCGACCTCCCTGCAGCCACGACCGACGCCACGCCCGGTTCAGCAAGCAGCGCCCCGCCCGGCGTGACCCACCCCAAGACCATCAAGAGCTTTGTGCGCCGCGCCGGCCGCACCACCACCGGCCAGGCCAAGGCTTTTGAGACGCTGGGGCCGACGTTTCTGCTGCCCTATTCGCCACGGCCAATAGACCTGGCCGCCGCGTTCGGTAGCGCGGCGCCCACCGTGCTGGAGATCGGCTTTGGCATGGGCGAGGCCACGGCACACATCGCGGCGCTGAAACCCGAGACCCATTTTTTGTGCTGCGAGGTGCATGAACCCGGCGTGGGCGCGCTGCTCAAGCGCATCGGCGAGCGGGGCCTGACAAACATCCGCATCGTGGCGCACGACGCGGTGGAGGTGATCGACCAGATGCTGCCCGAGCAGACCCTGGATGGCATCCATATCTTCTTCCCCGACCCGTGGCACAAGCTGCGGCACCACAAGCGCCGCCTGATCCAGCCGCCGCTGGTGGCCAAACTGATGCGGCGCCTGAAACCGGGCGGTTATCTGCATTGCGCGACCGACTGGCAACCGTATGCCGAGCAGATCCTCGCCGTGCTGGCGGCGGAGCCGCTGCTGAAGAACACCGCCGAAGGCTTTGCGCCCAAGCCCGACTACCGCCCGCTGACCAAGTTCGAGAACCGGGGTCTGAAACTCGGGCACGGCGTCTGGGATCTGGTTTTTACCCGGATTTAGAGAAAAAATGGCCTGTTGTCCGCATCAGCTGGTCATAGTTCGCTATAATTTAAATAGCATCTAGTGCCAGGATCGTGAACGCCGCCACCGCGCAAGCGGGCTGCCGGGCGATCCGCCAGACAGCCAACGCCGTCAGGCGCGCTCAGCCACCCAGGCTTGCACCGATGCCAGCGCGCCGGCCAGCTTGCTCGGGTCGGTACCGCCCGCCATCGCCATGTCGGCCTTGCCGCCGCCCTTGCCGCCGACCTGCTGCGCGACAAAGTTCACCAGCTCGCCGGCCTTGACGCGGCCCACGCTGTCGGCGGTCACGCCCGCGGCCAGTTGCACCTTGTCGCCGTCCACCACTGCCAGCACGATGGCCGCGGTCTTAAGCTTGTCTTTGAGTTTGTCGAGCGTGTCGCGCAGGGTCTTGGCGTCGGCGCCGTCGAGCTTGGCCGCGAGTACCTTGATGCCCTTGACCTCGACCGCCTGCGCCATCAGGTCGTCGCCCTGGCTGGAGGCCAGCTTGCCCTTGAGCGCGGCCACCTCTTTCTCGAGCGCCTTCACGTGGTCCAGCACCTGGCCGATGCGGGCCTGCAGCTCGGCCACCGGCGCCTTGAGCACGCCCGCAGCCTGCGCCACGGTGCTCTCCAGTGACTGCAGGTAGGCCAGCGCGTTGGCGCCTGTCACCGCCTCGACGCGCCGCACGCCCGCGGCCACACCGCTCTCGCCGACCATCTTGAACAGGCCGATGTCGCCGGTGCGCTGCACGTGCGTGCCACCACACAGCTCGCGGCTCGTACCGATGTCGAGCACCCGCACTTCGTCGCCGTACTTCTCGCCAAACAACATCACCGCGCCGGTCTTCTGCGCCGACTCAATGTCCATCACGCGCGCCTGCGTGGCGGCGTTGGCCAGGATTTCGGCGTTGACGCGGGCCTCGATCTCGCGGATCTCGGCGTCGGTCACCGGCGCGTTGTGGGTGAAGTCAAAGCGCGTCTTGTCGGCGTCCACCAGACTGCCCTTCTGCTGCACATGGGCGCCCAGCACCTCGCGCAGCGCCTTGTGCATCAGGTGCGTGACGCTGTGGTTGCGCATGGTGGCGGCGCGCACCGCCGTATTGACACTGGCCGTGACGGCGTCGCCGACTTTCAGGCTGCCGCTCGTCATCACGCCGTAGTGACCAAACACGTCAGATTTGATCTTCTGCGTATCGGCCACCTCAAAGCGCGGTGCCTTGGACGACTCGCCGCCGTGGATCACGCCCGAATCACCAACCTGGCCGCCACTCTCGGCGTAGAACGGCGTGGCATCGAGCACCACCACGCCGTTTTGTCCAAGCTTTAGCTCGTTGGTGGGCGTCCCATCGACATACAGCGCTACGATTTTGGTAGCTTGCTCGAGTTTTTCGTAACCGACAAAGTCGTTGGCCACGCCCGAATATTCCAGCGCACGGTCCATCTTGAACTTGCCGGCGGCGCGGCCCTTGGCCTTTTGCGCGTCCATCGCCGCATGAAAACCCGCCTCGTCGACCGACAGACCACGCTCGCGACACACATCGGCCGACAAGTCGAGCGGAAAGCCGTAGGTGTCGTGCAGCTTGAAGGCCACGTCACCCGGCAGCACCTTCAGGCCCGCGCCACCCGTTGCGCCCTCTTTACCCAAGGCAGCGTCGAGAATCTCCATGCCCATTTCCAGCGTCTCAAAAAACCGCTCTTCCTCGGCCTTGAGCACGTCGGTGATGCGCTTTTCCTGGCTCGCCAGGTTCGGGTACGCCTCACCCATCAGGCGCACGAGGTCGGGCACCAGCTTGTGGAAGAACGGCGTCTTCTGGCCCAGCTTGTAGCCGTGGCGGACGGCTCGGCGGATGATGCGGCGCTGCACGTAACCGCGGCCTTCGTTGGACGGAATCACGCCGTCGCTCACCAGAAACGCGGTGGCACGGATATGGTCGGCGATCACGCGCAGACTTTTGTTGTCCAGATCTTTGTCGCCGCTTCCTCCAAAAACTTCGCGCGAAGCGGCCTTGATCAGCTGGTCGAAAATGTCGATCTCGTAGTTGCTGTGCACATGCTGCAGGATCGCTGCCAGTCGCTCCAGGCCCATGCCGGTGTCCACGCATGGGGCGGGCAGTTTGTTCAAGGAGCCATCTGGCTGCATGTCGAACTGCATGAACACGTGGTTCCAGATCTCGATGAAGCGGTCGCCGTCTTCACCGGGGCTGCCGGGGGGGCCACCCGGGATGTGCTCGCCGTGGTCGTAAAAAATCTCTGAGCACGGGCCGCACGGGCCCGTATCGGCCATCATCCAGAAGTTGTCCGACGCGTATTTTTTGCCTTTGTTGTCGCCAATGCGGATCACGCGCTCGGGCGGCAGGCCGATCTCGT
>JANOBJ010000167.1:0-6530 GCA_031411575.1 Betaproteobacteria bacterium
AAATAGCTCTGTTGTCCCCATCTGCTGGTCATAGTTTGCTATATAAATAATAGCATTGCAAAGACGGATGAAGCAGCGCCAACGGGTGGCAGCGGCAAGTAGCCCGTCGACGACAAACCTGCCTCAGGAGCGCGCGCAGCCACCCGTTGGCGCTGCTTCATCCGTCTTTGCAATGCTATTATTTATATAGCAAACTATGACCAGCAGATGAGGACAACAGAGCTATTTGTTGTCAAAAACACGTTCAAACCGCTCTGGCGGCAGCACGCCCGCCGAACCGCGCCCAACGCCCTGGCCGATCGCCTGTCAGCGGCTGAACCGTTTGCGCACGGGCTCGGCGTCGGCCTGGCGCAGGTAGCCCTGGCCGTCTTCGTCGAGCAGTAGCCGGTCTTTCACCAACGCCTGCACCGCCGCGCGCACCTTGGCGCGGTAGTCGGCGTGGTCGGCATAGCGCTCTTGCAGCGATGGGCGCGGGTCGCCGGCCTGTTCGCGGTCGGCGCGGCTGGCGGCAAATTCTCGGTAGCTGCCGTCGCGGTCGCAGAGTTCGTTTTCGGTGAACGGGGCCTTGTACAAATTCCAGCCGGTGTAGGTGGCCAGCGGCACGGCGATGTCGGGCAGGCGGATGCCGGCCACTTCGTTGCCGTCGGCGTCGGTGCGCGAGACGCCTGCGGGGTAGCGTTTGGCGGGATCGATCGTCGGGTTCACCCAGTCGCCGAACAGCACCACGTCGTTGCCAAAGCGCGCGGTTGCCAGACCGGGGATGGCGGGAAAGCCCGCGTTGTCGGGGCGCACCAGCGTGCCGGCGGCCAGTGTGGGCACCCGGCTGGCCGGCGGCGCCACGCCACGGCTGACCCACTCGTCCAGCGCCACGGTGAGCGCGCGCAGGGCCGGCGCCGGGCTGTGCGGGTTGCGCTCGTTCAGGCAGGGTCCCAGGTCGGGCTTGAGGCCGACGCGCCCGCCGTGCTGGGTGCCGGCGATCAGGTAGGCGCGCGCGCTGGCGGGCAGCGCCACATCGCGCTGGCCGAGCGGGTCGGTGGTGAGCAGCGAAGCGCCTTTTTGCCAATATTCGGTCGAGGTGTTGGTCTCGATCAGGAGCGGGTCGAAACCATCGCCGCGCAGCAGCGCGCCGCGCTGGCCGGTGATCGGGTCGTCCAGCACGGCAGCGGAGAACGGAAACGCGTTTTCGGGGTAGGTGTGGTCTTCATGCTGGGTGTTGGTGCGCGCGGGCATGCCAAACGGCGTGTTCATGAAGACCCGCCCGACGCCCGAGATGTGCGCCAGCACGCCGTCAAACACCTTGCGCGCGCTTTCGTCCTGGTTGAAGCCCTGGGCGATGTGGTCGCGCAGGTAGCGGCCGCTTTGCGAGATGCCCACGGCAATCGCCGCGCCTTTGGGCCCGCCGGCGGGGTGCGGGCCACGCACCTCGGCCGCGCCGTAGCGCAGGTACGACATGAAGTCGCGCGTGGCCGCAAAACCCACGCCCAGCACCTTGGGGTCTTTCGCCGGGTAATGCAATTCGTACAGCGAGCCCACGGCCGGCCCGGCGCCCGTGGGGTTGGCCGCGCCCAGCAGCTCCAGCGTGCGGCTGTCCTTCAGGCGCCACTGGTCGCGCGGGACCTCGACGCGCGGATCGGCCTCGCGCCGGCGCACGGTCAGGCGCGACTGCGCCGGATCCAGCGAGGCGGCCTCGTAGGTCAGGCGAAACTCCTTGAGCGCCGGGCCGCGCGTGGCCGACACCAGTTCGTCGCGGATCACGTGCACGATCGGCGAGCCGTCGGCGTTGAGTGCCGTGGGCACGCGAATCGACATGCCGTGGTTGGCACGCGGCGCATCCGGGTCCCAGCCGGTCCAGACCATCGTCCAGCCCTGGCGAAAAAACAGCGCGTTGCCGGCGTCTTCCAGCGTCAGCGGGTTGTTGGCGTTCTGCGGCGGCGCGTCCATCATCCAGTGGGTCAGGAACTTGCGGCCGCGGTTGGTCACGTCGTACAGGATCTTGCCGTTGCCACGGGCCGGCTCGACCGGGCGCAGCAGGTCAAAGTCGACCTCGTAGGCCACCCGGCCGCGGGCGTTCTTGGGGGCCAGCGCGAGGTTCACGATCACGCGGTTGCGGGCGTCGGCTGGGTCCAGCTCGCCGCGCGCCACGCCGCTCACGCGCTCGTAGGCGCCCGCAGCGCCAAAAGCATGCGCATTGGCAAACGGCCGCACCGACTGGACTTCAATCTCCACGATGCGGGCCTGCGCGGCACAGGCCAGGGCGAGCAGCGCTGTGGCGGCGATGGGGGTCTTCATGCGTGTTGTCTCCTGGCGGCGCGCCGGTCAGCGCCGGTCCAGGCCGGTGCGCCTTGTTTTGTGTCGTTTCGCGCCGACAGATTAGCACGCGTGCCGGCCGTGCGGAGCCCGGCAAATCCCGACGCCCCGGCACAATCGCGGCATGTTCCACATCGTCCTGGTCGAGCCCGAGATTCCGCCCAACACCGGCAACGTGATCCGGCTGGCCGCCAATACCGGCTGCACGCTGCACCTGGTCGAGCCGCTCGGGTTTTCGATGGAAGACCGGCTGATGCGCCGCGCCGGGCTCGATTACCACGAGTACGCCACCGTGCGCCGCCACGCCAGCTGGGCGGCGCTGCTGGCGGCCGAGCAGCCCGCGCGCGAGCGGATGTTTGCGCTCACCACGCGCGGCACCCGCGCCGTGCACGACGCGGCCTTTGCGCCCGGAGACTGGCTGGTGTTCGGCTCCGAGACCCGTGGCCTGAGCCCCGAACTACGCGAATCGTTCGCGCCCGCGCAACGCCTGCGCCTGGCCATGCGCGAGGGCCAGCGCAGCCTCAATTTGTCCAACGCCGTGGCCGTGACGGTGTACGAGGCGTGGCGCCAGAACGGCTTTGGAGAACTATGATTTTTATAGCTAACAATGACCACTGGATGAGCACGCCAAGCCAATTCGACGTAAAAATGAGCCTTTGACAGCCTCTGCAGCCGTCACCCCCCTGACACCCCGAAAGGCCCCCATGCAAGCCGCCCTGTACGCCGCCAGTCATTCCGTCACGCACCCCGCCCGCCGCACCGCCCTGCACTGGCTGGCCGCGACCGGCCTGGCCGCCGTCGGCGCGCCGGCGGCCGCCCAGAAAGCCGCCCCGCCCGCATCGGCAACGGCGTCCGCCACCACCGCCGCCGCCCGCTACCAGACCAGCGCCCCCAGCGCCGACGGCATCGGCAAGCGCTACCTCGGCCGCGAGATCGCAGCCGTGATGGGCTGGCAGGGCGCCGCCTGGCTGGAGCGCGAGGAACGCGAGAAAGAGGAGCGCGGCGACCTGCTGCTGCGCGAACTGGGCCTGCGCCCCGGCATGGTGGTGGCCGACGTGGGCGCCGGCACCGGCTACTACGCGCGCCGCATGGCGCCGCTGGTGGGCACCACTGGCAGCGTGCTGGCGGTGGACGTGCAGCCCGAAATGATCGAACTGCTCACCGCCATGGCCAAAAAGGCCGGCCTGACCAACATCAAGCCCGTGCTGGGCGCGGTGAACGACGTGAAACTGCCGCCCGAAAGCGTCGACCTGGCGCTGATGGTGGACGTGTACCACGAGCTGGAGTTTCCGTTCGAGGTGATCGAAAGCGTGGTCCGCGCCCTGAAACCTGGCGGCCAGCTGGTCTACGTCGAGTACCGCGCCGAAGACCCGCGCGTCCCCATCAAACCGCTGCACAAGATGACCCAGCTGCAAATCCGCCGAGAGGCAGCGCAACACGCGCTGACGTACGAGCGCACCGCGAACACGCTGCCGTGGCAGCATGTGGTGGTGTTCAGGAAGCGGTGAGGGGGTGGGCCTGCGACCGGGTCGATGAGGTTCAGGCCGATAGACTTACAGCCACTTCCATCCGACCGAATGCGTCACGCCACGTGACGTGACCGTCGTCGGCAGTGCCTCCAAGCCAACCCAAATATGACTACGCTATCCGTCCGCCAAACCGTGCTCATCGATCTGGATGCGCTTGCCCCACTCTTTGATCAGTACCGGCAGTTCCAGGGGCAACCTGGCGATGTCGCGGCGGCAAGGTCGTTCCTGCGTGAACGATTCGCACACGGCGAGTCGGTCGTCTTCAGCTGCCACGACGGACCCAACGCCGTGGGCTTCGCGCAGTTGTACCCCAGCTTCTCGTCCGTTTCACTGACTCGGGTCTTCATCCTGAATGACCTCTTCGTCCATGAGTCGGGCCGACGAAAGGGCGTTGCCTCGGCGTTGCTCGCCGGGGTTGAGTCTTACGCGTGGTCAATGGGTTCGAGCCGCGTCAGTCTCAACGTCGCGAGAGGCAACACCTCGGCCCAACAGCTCTACGAGGCTGCCGGGTGGAAACAGGATGATCAGTTCTTCATGTATCACCGTTTTCCCGTGGCCAGTGACCCCGAAGCACCCTGCGATGCCTGAGCGCAGGCGCGTGGACTCTCCCGCAACGACAAGAAACTGACCGAAAGTTTGCGGCCGGGAATCTGGGTCAACCTCATATTTTCACCATCTGGAATCTACGCACCACAAACGCGCCCGCGCGCGCCATAACCTCCATGTCCACCCTGCGCTGGATCGCCGTCGCCCTGCTGGCAGCCCTTGCCGTCGTCGCCGCCGTGTTCATCGTCGAGATCCGCTCGGCGTACCAGCGGATTGACGGCACCAGCACCGTCTTTGCCGGCCCGCGCGGCGACATCGAGTTCAGCCAGGGCGGTGCCGGCCCTCCGGTGCTGGTGGTGCATGGCAGCGGCGGCGGGTACGACCAGGGGGAAATCATTGCCCGGGCGGTGCTGGGCGATGCGTTTCGGTGGATCGCGCCGTCGCGCTTCGGGTATCTGCGCTCCAGCTTGCCCACACCGGCAACTTTTGAGGACCAGGCGCGGGCGTTTGCAGACCTGCTGGACCACCTGGGTGTGAAGCGGGTGGCGGTGGTGGCGCTGTCGCATGGCGGCCCGTCGGCGCTGCACTTTGCCATCCTGTACCCGGAACGGGTGTCGTCGCTGACGCTGCTGTCGTGCGGGGTGGCGTCATCGGCCGACGGCAACCAGGCGCAGGCCAACCGCCAGGGGGATGTACTGGCCATGATCTTCCGGCATGACTTTCTGTACTGGGCGGTCAGCCGGTTTTTACGGCGCCAGCTGATGGGGCTGATGGGCGCGCCGCCATCGGTCATCGCGGGCCTCACCGGCGAGCAACGCGCCCTGATCGACCAGATCATCGACAGCATGAACCCGGTGGCGACGCGCTCCCAGGGCGTTGCGTTTGACAACCAGGCCGCCATGCCCAACGAAAAGATTGCCGCCATTCGCGCCCCGACGCTGGTGATCCACGCACGGGACGACACGCTGCAGCTGTTTCGCAATGCCGAATTCGCCGCCGCCACCATCCCGGCGGCGCGCGCCTTGAGCTTTGACACCGGCGGCCACCTGGTGATCGCCGTGCAGCAGGCCGCCATCCAGGCGCAGACGCAAGCCTTCATCCGCTCGAACCTGAGTGGGCCGCGGCCAGTTGGGCGCCAATGAGCACCGCCAGCCGCGCAATCCCGGCCGGCTATTCCGGCACACCACTCGCCCAAAAACTCGGCCGGGGTGCCGACCGACATCACCGAGGATACGATCCGCGCGCTGGCGCTGCCGCTGGGCTGGGTGGACATCAAGGTATGCGCGGTCAGCGCAGTCTGGTCGGGCCTGAAGCTGGTGGTGCGCCAGGAACTGCGCTAACGAGAGGAGCCTTCCTGTGTTTTCCCACATCTTCACCAGCGTGAGCGACTTTGACCGGGCGCTTGCCTTTTACGGCCCGGTGCTGGGCAGCCTGGGGCTGGAGCAGCGCTTTTGTGACCGCGCCAGGCCGTGGGCGGGCTGGCACAGCGCGGGCGGGACGCGGCCGTACTTTGTGATCTGCCAGCCGTTTGACGGCCAGCCGCACCAGCCCGGCAACGGCCAGATGGTGGCGTTTGCCGCCGCCAGCCGGGCCGCGGTGCGGGCCGCGTACGACATCGCGCTGAAAAACGGCGGCGCCGATGCCGGCCCGCCCGGCTTGCGGCCGCACTACCACGCGCAGTACTACGGCGCCTACATCCACGACCCGGACGGCAACAAGATCTGCGTGGTGTGCCACGCGGCCGAGGCGCCGGCATAGGGCGGGAGCACGTGGCGCGCTCGCGGCTGGAGCCGGCTGCATCGCGCATGCCGTCCATCCCGACCCTGAAAATGCGCTGCGGCTGATATTTGTCGAGCGCTGGGCCAGCCCGGAAACGCTGTGGGCGCACTTGCGCGTTCCGGCTTCCCGGGCGTTTGGCAAGGCGCTCGCGGGCCTCGCCAGCGAAGCGCCGGAAATGGCGGTTTACGAGGCAACGCCCGTAGCTCTTCCGACCTGTCGGCCACCTCACGGCGAGCGGAAACACATCTGACAAATTCCTGACAGCGACCGTCGCCCCGTTGCCCCGTTGCCCCGTTGCCCCGTTGCCCCGTTGCCCCGTTGCCCCGTTGCCCCGTTGCCCCGTTGCCCCGTTGCCCCGTTGCCACATTC
>JANOBJ010000168.1:0-36057 GCA_031411575.1 Betaproteobacteria bacterium
CAGCGGCTCGGTGCCACTGGGCCGGATCAGCAGGCGGCCGGTGTCGGCCAGTTCGGCTTCTACGGTCTTGCTCAAGGCCGCGAAAGCCGCATTGGACTTCCAGTCCTGCCCCGCCGCCAGCCTCACGTTGATCAGCGTCTGCGGGAACAGCGTGATGTCCTTGAGCAGTTCGGCCAGCGTCTGCCCGCTGCGCACGCAGGCTTGCAGCACCTGCAACGCGGAAATCAGCCCGTCACCGGTGGTGTGCTTGTCCAGGGCCAGCAGGTGGCCCGAGCCCTCGCCGCCCAGAATCCAGTGGTGCTTTTCCAGCTCTTCGAGCACATAGCGGTCGCCCACCCTGGCGCGCACGAACTTCACGCCGCGCGCCTTCAGCGCCACTTCCACCGCCATGTTGGTCATCAGCGTGCCCACCGCCCCCGGCACGTCCTCGTCGCGCGCGATGCGCTCGGCCACCATCAAATACAGCAGTTCGTCGCCATTGAACAGGCGGCCCGTGGCGTCCACCAGCTGCAGCCGGTCGGCGTCACCATCGAGCGCGATGCCATAGTCGGCCTTGCTGGACTTGACGGCGTCGATCAGCGCCTGCGGGTGCGTGGCGCCCACCTCGTGGTTGATGTTCAGGCCGTCCGGCGCGCAACCGATGGCCACCACGTCGGCGCCCAGCTCGTGGAACACCTTGGGCGCGATCTGGTACGCCGCACCGTGGGCCCCGTCCACGACAATCTTCATGCCGCGCAGGGTCAGGTCGTTGGCAAAGGTGCTCTTGCAGAACTCGATGTAACGACCTGCCGCGTCATCCAGCCGGCGCGCCTTGCCCAGGTTGGCTGATTCGGCCCAGACCGGTGGTTCCTCCAGCGCGGCCTCGACCGCCTGCTCCCAGGCATCGGGCAGCTTGGTGCCCTGCGCGCTGAAGAACTTGATGCCGTTGTCGGCAAACGCGTTATGGCTGGCGCTGATGACCACGCCCAGCGAGGCGCGTTGCGCTCGGGTGAGGTAGGCCACCCCCGGGGTGGGCAACGGCCCCAGCAGCACCACATCAACGCCGGCCGAATTGAAGCCCGACTCCAGCGCGCTCTCCAGCATGTAGCCCGAAATCCGCGTGTCCTTGCCGATCAGCACCGTGGGGCGCGATTCAGTGCGCTTGAGTACACGACCCACCGCGTGCGCCAGGCGCAGCACAAAATCCGGCGTGATCGGTGGCTGGCCCACGGTACCGCGAATGCCATCGGTTCCAAAGTATTTACGGCTCAAGTCCGCTTCTCCTGGTCATTGTTAGCTATTCATTTCATAGCGATCGATTCGGCGCTGAGCGCTTGCAGCACTTTCAATGCCTGCACGGTCTCGCGCACATCATGCACCCGCAGCACACGCGCGCCGCGCTCGGCCGCCAGCAGAGCTGCCGCCACGCTGGGCACCATGCGCTCGTGCACGTCGAGCGCAGCCACTTCGCCGAGCGAGCGGCCCGTGACGGCTGCCAGCGACGACTTGCGCGACCAGCCGGCCAGCAGCGGGTAGCCCGCCGCCAGCAACTCGGCCTGCCGCGCGAGCAGTGAAAAATTCTGCGCCACCGTCTTGCCAAACCCAATGCCCGGATCCAGCACGATGCGCGCGGCGTCGACGCCCAGACTCCGCAGGTGCTCGACCCGTTGCTGCAAAAACATGAGCACCTGTGGCACTGCGTCACCCTCCATCGGCACCGCCTGCATGGTCTGCGGCTCGCGGTGCATGTGCATCAGGCAGATGCCGCAGGTGGGGTGCGCGGCAATCACCTGGGCCGCACCGCCCTGCCGCAGGGCCCAGATGTCGTTGATGATGTCGGCGCCGTGGTGCAGCGCGGCCTGCATGACTTCGGGCTTGCAGGTGTCTACCGACACCGGCACGCCGAGGCTGGTCGCACCGCGCAGCACTGGCAGCACGCGCGCCAACTCTTCGTCCAGCGGCACCGGCAGTGCGCCTGGGCGCGACGATTCGCCGCCGATATCCAGAATGTCAGCGCCGTCTTTCAGCAACTGCTCGCAGTGCGCCAGCGCCGCTGCAGTGGACGCATGCTGGCCGCCATCCGAAAATGAATCGGGCGTGACGTTGACGATGCCCATCACGCGCGGCAGCGACAGATCAATCGAAAATCGGGAGGTTTGCCAGATCATGTGAAACCAAGAAAAACGGGGCTCGAAAGCCCCGCTATTTTGCGCCCTTTGGCAAGGGCGACCGCGCCAAGCACGCGATCCGCGACAACCGGCCGTTCAGGCCGCCGTCGGTGCCGGGTCCGGCTTCACGGCGGGTGCGCCACCACTGCCGCTGCCACCGCCCGACGAAGGCGTGCGCGGGGTCCAGTCCTTGGGCGGACGCGGCTCTTTGCCGGCCATGATGTCATCAAGCTGCTCGCTGTCGATGGTTTCCCATTCCAGCAGGGCCTTGGCCATCGCGTGCATCTGGTCGCTGTGCTCCTCGATCAGGCGGCGCGCCAGCGTGTACTGCTCGTCGATGATCTTGCGCACCTCGGCGTCCACCTTTTGCATGGTGGCTTCACTCATGTTGGTGGTCTTGGTGACCGAGCGACCCAGGAACACTTCGCCTTCGTTCTCGGCATAGACCATCGGGCCGAGCGCATCGGTCATGCCGTAACGCATCACCATGTCGCGTGCGATATGGGTGGCGCGCTCGAAATCGTTGCTGGCGCCGGTGGTCATCTGCTTCATGAACACTTCCTCGGCGATACGGCCGCCGAACAGCATGCTGATCTGGTTCAGCATGTAGTCCTTGTCGTAGCTGTAGCGGTCCTGCGCGGGCAGGCTCATGGTCACGCCCAGGGCGCGGCCACGCGGGATGATGGTGACTTTGTGCACTGGATCGCACTTGGGCAGCAGCTTGCCGAGCAGCGCGTGGCCCGACTCGTGGTAAGCGGTGTTGCGGCGTTCTTCCTCGGGCATGACCATGCTCTTGCGCTCGGGGCCCATGAAGATCTTGTCCTTGGCCTTCTCGAAGTCCTGCATCTCCACCACGCGGGCGTTGCGGCGCGCAGCCATCAGGGCGGCTTCGTTGCACAGGTTGGCGAGATCGGCGCCACTCATGCCAGGCGTGCCGCGCGCAATCACGGCGGGGTTCACATCCTGGCCCAAGGGCACCTTGCGCATGTGCACGTTCAGGATCTGCTCGCGGCCACGGATGTCGGGCAGCTGTACATACACCTGGCGGTCAAAACGACCGGGGCGCAGCAGGGCCGCGTCGAGGATGTCCGGCCGGTTGGTGGCGGCCACCACGATCACGCCGAGGTTGGTCTCGAAACCGTCCATCTCGACCAGCATCTGGTTCAGCGTCTGTTCGCGCTCGTCGTTGCCACCGCCCAAGCCGGCACCGCGCTGGCGGCCGACCGCATCAATTTCGTCGATGAAGATGATGCAGGGCGCGTTCTTCTTGGCGTTCTCGAACATGTCGCGCACGCGGGCCGCGCCCACGCCGACGAACATTTCCACGAAGTCAGAGCCCGAGATGCTGAAGAACGGAACCTTGGCTTCGCCGGCGATGCCCTTGGCCAGCAGGGTCTTGCCGGTGCCCGGAGGGCCGACAAGCAGCAGGCCACGCGGAATGCGTCCGCCGAGCTTCTGGAATTTCTGAGGGTCTTTCAGGAAGTCCACGACCTCCTTGACTTCTTCCTTGGCTTCGTCGCAGCCAGCCACGTCAGCAAACGTGACCTGGTTGTTGTTCTCGTCAAGCATGCGCGCCTTGGACTTGCCAAAGCTGAACGCGCCGCCCTTGCCGCCGCCCTGCATCTGCCGCATGAAGTACACCCACACGCCAATGAGCAGGAGCATCGGGCCCCAGCTGACCAACAGCGTCATGAGCAGCGAGCTTTCTTCGCGGGGCTTGACGTCGAACTTGACGCCGTTGGCGATCAGGTCGCCGACCAGGCCGCGGTCGAGGTAGGTGGCCGTGGTGCGAATCTTGCGCTCATCATTGGTGACGGCCACGATCTCGGTACCGCCCTGACCCTCCTGGATGGTGGCGGTCTTGATGCGGTTGCCACGCACTTCTTCCAGAAAATCGGAGTAGCCGACATAGCCAGCGCTGGCGCCGGTACGGGTGTCAAACTGTTTGAAGACCGTGAACAGCACCATCGCGATCACGAGCCAGACGGCAATTTTGGAAAACCACTGATTGTTCAACACAGGCTCCGGTGTGGGGGACTACGCATAGCTGACCCCCATTCTAGGCTTTTCAAGCCATTTTCCGATTGTTTTTGCCACTGCCGGCCATAGGGACAGCACGGGATTGGCGGTCGCAAACATAGCCGAGTAAACGCCTTTTACGGCCGTCTTTCAGATTTTCGCATCCTGTTTCACGCCAATACCGACCAAAAAGGTCTCGGATGACTTGTCGCGCGAGGCTTTTGGCTTGATCGGCTTGACCACGCGAAACTTGCCCTTGAACAGCTTGACCAGCTGACTGTAGCCGCTGCCGTGAAACACCTTGGTGACCAGCGCGCCCTCGGGCTTCATGTGCTGATGCGCGAACTCAATCGCGATCTCCACGAGGTCGGTGATGCGCGCGGCGTCGGCCGATTCAATGCCCGACAGGTTGGGCGCCATGTCCGATACCACCACATCGGCGAGTCGGCCGTTCAGCTCCTGAGCCACACGGGCCAGCATTTCCGGCTCGCGGAAATCGCCTTGCAGAAAAACAACACCTTCTACCGGCTCCATGGGCAGGATGTCCAGCGCGATGATGGTGCCATTGAGTTCGCCCACGGCCGCACCGGCGGGCGACAGTTTGCGCCGCACGTACTGGCTCCAGGCGCCGGGCGTTGAGCCGAGATCCACGACCAACTGGCCCGGATGGATCAGCCCCAGCGTCTCGTCGATCTCCCTGAGCTTGTAGGCGGCGCGCGCGCGGTAGCCCTCTTTTTTGGCGAGCTTCACCCACGGGTCATTGACATGGTCGTTGAGCCACGATTTGGTGACCTTTTTGCTTTTGGTTTTGACTTTCATTCAACCTCGATAATACGGGTATGCCCCAAATCCAACTTACCCCTGCCCAACGCAAGGTTCACCGCGCCGACGCGCACCACCTCGATCCCGTGGTGATGATCGGCAATGACGGGCTAACCCCCGCCGTGAAGAAAGAAATCGACGCCGGGCTCAATGCCCACGGCCTGATCAAGATTCGCGTGCTGGGTGACGACCGCGTCGCGCGCGAAACCATGTTCCAGGCGCTGGCCGACGAGTTGAACGCTGCGCCGATCCAGCACATCGGCAAGCTGCTGGTGCTGTGGCGCCCGCAGCCGGAGAAAGAAAAAGAAAAGGCCGCGGACGAAGACCGCAAGCCGGGACCGCGCGAGTTCAAGGTGCTGAAATACAGCAGCCGTGGCGGCCAGCGGCCCGAAGTGAAAACCCTGCGCGTGCTGGGCAACCAGCGCCTGACACCGGGCGGCCAGGTCAAGCGCGCCAAGCCCAAGCAGAAATCGGTGAAGAAGCGCGCCCAGGGCTGAGACGATGAGCGCTGCCGCCGACGCGCCCGCATCCATCGGTGACGCCCGCCTGGCCAGCTTGGCCAGCGACCGCTTTGTGGTCTGCATGAAGTGGGGCACCAAGTATGGCCCCGAGTACGTGAACCGGCTGTACGCGATGGTGCGACGCCACCTGAGTGGCCCCTTCCGGCTGGTCTGCCTGACCGACAACACCGAGGGCATCCGCGCCGAGGTGGAGTGCTTTCCGATCCCGCCGCTCGATTTGCCGCCCGGCATCCCCGAGCGAGGCTGGACCAAACTGGCCACATTCACCGAAGACCTGTACGGCCTGAAGGGCACGGCGCTGTTTCTGGACGTCGACGTGGTCATCGTCGGCAGCCTCGACCCGTTTTTCGAACGGCCCGGCGAGTTCCTGATCATCCACGACTACAAGCGGCCCTGGCGCGTCACCGGCAACTCGTCGGTGTACCGCTGGCAACTCGGGGCGCATCCCGATGTGCTGGCCTACTTTCGCACCCATGTGGAAGAAGTCCGGCAGCAGTTTCGCAATGAGCAGGCTTACCTGTCGGACTTTTTGCACCGCCAAGGCAAGCTGGCTTACTGGCCCGACGGCTGGTGCCCGAGCTTCAAGTACCACGGCATCCCGACCTGGCCGACCAACTACTGGCGCGAGCCCTTCGTGCCCGAGGGCGCGCGCATCGTGATCTTTCATGGCGAGTGCAACCCGCCCGATGCGCTGGCGGGCCGGCGTAACCGCCGTTTCCGCTTCATCCGGAAAGCCAACTGGGTAGCGGAGCACTGGCACGAATAGCCGACCAGGCCGCCGCCCTCGCACTCAAGCGGGTGGCTTGCGCAGCAGTTGCCACAGCGTTGCGCCGGCGCACAGCCACTGCGCCAGGTACATGCCGGTACCGACGCCGTGCCACAACCGCAGGTTTTCGCGCAGGGCGATTCGCGGCGCCACGCCAAACTCCACCAACAGCGCGAGCAGCATCCCGAGTACTATAAAAATCATAGCTGAAGATGACCGTGCGACAAGCACATCGGTCCGATTTGACTGTGAAAACAGCAACAGGAACATGCCGCAGCCAACCGACACCCAGGTCTGCGCGCCGAACAGCCGGGCGGCCACCCCACCGGCCATGGCGGGCGTGGGCAGGGCCGCAAACAGCATCGGAACCACGAAAAACCCGAGCGTGGTCAGGCTGCCCCACCAGAGCGCGGCGATCAGTGCCGGCAGGCGTTCCATCATCCGAGGTAGGACACCGCGACGATCTCGTAGCGCTTGACGCCGCCCGGGGCCTGAACCTCGGCAGTATCGCCCTCCTCCTTGCCGATCAGCGCGCGCGCGATCGGGCTGGAGATATTGACCAGACCCAGCTTGAGATCGGCCTCGTCTTCGCCCACGATCTGGTACTTGACGGCCTCGCCGGAGGCCTGGTCTTCCAGCTCCACCGTGGCGCCGAAAACCACCTTGCCGCCGGCATCCACCGCAGAAGGGTCAATGATCTGGGCGGCTGACATCTTGCTCTCGATTTCCTGGATGCGGCCTTCGATGAAGCCCTGGCGGTCCTTCGCGGCCTCGTACTCGGCGTTTTCGCTCAGGTCGCCCTGGGCACGCGCCTCGGCGATGGCGTTGATCACCCAGGGGCGGTCCACGGTTTTCAGGCGGTGCAGCTCCATCCTGAGCTTTTCGGCGCCGCGTTTGGTAATCGGAATGGTGGCCATACGTTCTCCAGAGTCTTGTGCCGCCGCGCCCGCCGCGGATGCATCCGGGCTCGCCCCTGCGCGCTGCGCGTGTGACGACCGGGAAAAAGGAAACCGCCGAGCGTTACCGTTCGGCGGTGTGTTGTTGGCCTGATTATGCCGCGACTGGTGGGCCCACCTCAAGCGGTGGGGTCAAGTGCCCGCTCGGTCGCCTCCTGGTCGCGTCCCCGTCGTCTCCAGAACGCGGTCAGGCGGCCAGCTGGGCGTGCATCTCCTGGACCGAGATGACATCCAGCTTGTCCAGGTACTTCATGCCTTCCACCGCCGCTTCGGCGCCGGCAATCGTGGTGAAGGTGGTCACACGGGCCAGCAGCGCCGAGGTGCGGATGGCGCGTGAATCGGTGATCGCATTGCGCCGCTCCTCGACCGTGTTGATGACCAGCACAATTTCGTTGTTCTTGATCATGTCCACCACGTGCGGGCGGCCCTCGGTCACCTTGTTGACGCTGACGCAGGCAATGCCCGCGGCGTTGATGGCAGCCGCCGTGCCCTTCGTCGCGACCAGCTCAAAGCCCATCGCCACCAGTTGGCGCGCCGCCTCCACCGCCCGCGGCTTGTCGTTGTTCTTGACGGTGAGGAACACCTTGCCGGTCGACTCTCCGGTCGCTGTGAACGGCGTCGGCAACCGCGTACCGGCACCCAGCTGGCTTTTCACAAAGGCCTCGCCAAAGGTCTTGCCCACGCCCATCACCTCGCCGGTGGATTTCATCTCGGGCCCGAGAATGGTGTCCACGCCCGGGAACTTGACAAACGGGAACACCGCTTCCTTGACGCTGAAGTACGGCGGCGTCACTTCGCGGGTGATGCCCTGCGAGGCCAGTGACTGGCCCGCCATGCAGCGCGCCGCTACCTTGGCCAGCGGAATGCCGGTGGCCTTGGACACGAACGGCACGGTACGCGATGCGCGGGGATTGACTTCCAGCACATAGATCACATCCAGACCGTCGACCGTCTGGATAGCGAACTGCACATTCATCAGGCCCACCACATTCAGCGCATCAGCCATGGCAGCGGACTGGCGCTTGAGTTCGTCCACGGTCGCCTTGGACAGCGAGTACGGTGGTAGCGAACAGGCAGAGTCGCCGCTGTGCACGCCAGCCTGTTCGATATGCTCCATGACGCCGCCGATGAAGGTCTCGCCTTCCGGGTCGCGCAGGCAGTCCACATCGCATTCGATGGCGTCGTTCAGGAAGCGGTCGAGCAGCACCGGCGAGTCATGGCTGACCTTGACCGCCTCGCGCATGTAGCGCTCCAGGTCGCGCTGCTCGTGCACGATTTCCATGGCACGGCCGCCGAGTACGTAGCTCGGGCGTACCACCAGCGGGTAGCCCAGCGAAGCTGCCTTTTCCAGCGCCTCGGGTTCGGTGCGCGCGGTGGCGTTGGGCGGCTGGCGCAGCTTGAGTTCGTGCAGCAGCTTCTGGAAGCGCTCGCGGTCTTCGGCCGCGTCGATCATGTCGGGGCTGGTGCCGATGATGGGCACGCCGTTGGCTTCCAGATCCAGTGCGAGCTTGAGCGGCGTCTGGCCACCGTACTGCACGATCACGCCGAGCGGTTTTTCCTTGTCAACGATTTCCAGCACGTCTTCCAGCGTGAGCGGCTCGAAGTACAGGCGGTCAGAGGTGTCGTAGTCGGTCGACACGGTCTCGGGGTTGCAGTTGACCATGATGGTTTCGTAACCATCTTCGCGCATGGCGAGCGCCGCGTGGACGCAGCAGTAGTCGAACTCAATGCCCTGCCCGATGCGGTTGGGGCCGCCCCCCAGGACCATGATCTTCCTGTTGGCGGTCGGCTCGGCCTCGCACTCGGCTACGCCACCGTAGGTGGCTTCCTCGTAGGTCGAATACAGGTAGGCGGTGTTGGTCGCGAACTCGGCGGCACAGGTGTCCACGCGCTTGAACACGGGACGGACGCCGAGCGTTCGGCGGGCCGCACGAACCGCGGTGTCGGTAGTCTTGAGCTGGCGCGCCAGACGCCGATCGGAGAATCCCTTTTTCTTGAGGGCGAGCAGCGTGTCGCGGTCAATGTCGTCGAGGGATTTCGTCTCAAGCTCAAGTTCGATCTTGACGATCTCCTCGATCTGCACCAGGAACCACGGATCAATCTTGGTCAGCGCGTGAACCTCGTCCACCGTCATGCCCATCTCGAACGCATCGCCCACGTACCAGATGCGCTCGGGCCCAGGTTCGCCCAGCTCTTTCTCCAGCACTTCGCGATCGCTGGTCTTGGCGTTCATGCCGTCCACGCCTACCTCGAGGCCACGCAGCGCTTTTTGGAACGACTCCTGGAAGGTGCGGCCCATCGCCATTACCTCGCCCACGGATTTCATCTGGGTCGTGAGGCGGCTGTCGGCTGTCGGAAACTTCTCGAATGCAAAGCGCGGAATCTTGGTCACCACGTAGTCAATGCTGGGCTCAAAGCTTGCAGGTGTGGCCCCGCCGGTGATTTCGTTGCGCAACTCGTCCAGCGTGTAGCCCACCGCCAGCTTGGCGGCGACCTTGGCGATCGGGAAACCGGTGGCCTTGGACGCGAGCGCGGATGAACGCGACACGCGCGGGTTCATCTCGATCACGATCATGCGGCCGTCCTTCGGGTTCACCGAAAACTGGACGTTGGATCCACCCGTGTCGACGCCGATCTCGCGCAGCACCGCGAGCGACGCGTTGCGCATGATCTGGTATTCCTTGTCGGTCAGCGTCTGGGCCGGCGCCACGGTGATGGAGTCGCCCGTGTGCACACCCATCGGATCAAGGTTTTCGATGGAGCAAACGATGATGCAGTTGTCCGCCTTGTCGCGCACCACCTCCATCTCGTACTCTTTCCAGCCAAGCAGCGATTCTTCGATCAACAGCTCGTTGGTGGGCGACGCTTCCAGGCCGCGCTTGCAGATGACTTCAAACTCTTCGGGGTTGTAGGCAATGCCGCCGCCCGTGCCGCCGAGTGTGAAACTGGGGCGGATGACGGTCGGGAACCCCAGGGTTTTTTGAACGCTCCAAGCCTCGTCCATCGAATGCGCGATGCCCGAACGCGCCGAACCCAGACCGATCTTGGTCATGGCGTCCTTGAATTTCAACCGGTCCTCGGCCTTGTCGATGGCTTCTGGCGTGGCGCCGATCAGCTCGATCGGCCGACCGGTGGTGGCGCCCTGGTATTTGTCCAGCACGCCCTTGTGCCAGAGGTCGAGCGCGCAGTTCAGCGCGGTCTGGCCACCCATCGTAGGCAGGATGGCGTCAGGCTTTTCTTTGGCAAAGATCTTTTCGACCGTCTGCCAGGTGATCGGCTCGATGTAGGTCACGTTGGCCGTGGCCGGATCGGTCATGATCGTCGCGGGGTTGCTGTTGATCAGGATGACCTTGTAGCCCTCTTCGCGCAGCGCCTTGCAGGCCTGCACGCCCGAGTAGTCGAACTCACAGGCCTGGCCGATGATGATCGGGCCGGCGCCGATGATGAGGATGCTCTTGATATCTGTGCGCTTGGGCATTACGGTTTCCCCCCGGCTTGTTGCATGAGGGCGGTAAAGCGGTCAAAAAGGTAGCTGATGTCGTGCGGCCCGGGGGAGGCTTCCGGGTGGCCCTGGAAGCAGAACGCCGGCTTGTCGGTGCGGGCCAGGCCCTGCAGCGTGTTGTCGAACAGGCTGATGTGGGTGGCGCGCAGATTGGCTGGCAGTGTTTTCTCGTCCACCGCAAAGCCGTGGTTCTGGCTGGTGATGCTCACGCGGCCGTTGTCGAGGTCTTTGACCGGGTGGTTGGCACCGTGGTGGCCAAACTTCATCTTGAAGGTTTTGGCGCCGCTGGCCAGCGCCATGATCTGGTGGCCCAGACAGATGCCGAAGGTCGGGATACCGGTTTCGATGATGTCGCGGGTGGCCGCAATCGCGTAGTCGCAGGGCTCCGGATCACCCGGGCCGTTGGAGAGGAAAACGCCGTCGGGTTTGAGCGCCAGCACCGCTTTTGCCGGAGTCTGCGCCGGCACCACCGTGACCTTGCAGCCCCGGCTGCCCAGCATGCGCAGGATGTTTTTCTTGACGCCAAAGTCGTAGGCCACCACATGGAACGTTGGCGCTGCCAGCGTGCCGTAGCCCGTGCCCAGTTGCCACTCGGTCTGTGTCCAGTCGTAGGGTTCACGCACCGACACCACCCGGGCCAGATCAAGGCCTGCCATGCTCGGGGCGCCTTGGGCTGCGGCAACAGCCTTGTCGACCGCAGCTTGCGTTACCTTCTCACCCGCCGCCAGCGCCACGATGCAGCCGTTTTGCGCGCCCAGGCTGCGCAGCTGACGGGTCAGCTTGCGGGTATCGATATTGGCAATGGCAACCGTGCCCTCCTTGACGAGGTACTGCGACAGCGTATGGGTGGATCGGAAGTTGGACGCCAGCAGCGGCAGGTCCTTGATGACGAGGCCCGCGGCATGGATCTTGTCGGCTTCGATGTCTTCGGCGTTGACCCCGTAGTTGCCAATGTGCGGGTACGTGAGCGTCACGATCTGCTGGCAATAGCTGGGGTCGGTCAGGATTTCCTGGTAGCCGGTGATGGCGGTGTTGAACACCACTTCGCCGGTGGTGCTGCCAGTGGCGCCGATCGAATTGCCGATGAAGACCGTGCCGTCTGCAAGCGCCAGGATGGCGGGTGGGAAATTTCCCTGAAGAGACAAAAGCACTGGGTTCTCCGGATGGTTGCGGTACGCCCAAGCTCAGTTCAAAGAGTCGTCTCTTTGGAGTTGCTTTTGAGAGGGAAGTGCTTGAATTGCGCCGGGGCGTTGGGGGATGCTGGAAAGCCTCCCATTATAGCCGAGCGGTGGGCGTTTTCCCCGCGCTTGCCACGGCGCTGGCGTGCAGGCAGATCGCTGCTGCTGCTGCCACGTTAAGCGATTCCTCGCCACCGGGCTGTCCGATGCGAACCGCCATGCCGGCGCGACCCGCCAACGCTTCCCCCACGCCCTGCCCCTCATGACCCAGCGCCCAGGCGCAGGGCATGGGCAATTGCGCCTCCTGAAGCAGCGTTCCCTGGTGCGAACTCGTCACCATGATGGGCACCTGCAGGGCATCCAGTGCATCCAGTTCGCATCCTTCCACCAATCGCAGGCCGAAATGCGCGCCCATGCCCGCACGCAGCACCTTGGCGCTCCACAGTGCGGCCGTGCCCTTGAGCGCAATCACCTGGTGAAACCCGAAAGCCGCCGCGCTGCGCAGGATCGACCCGACATTGCCGGCATCCTGCACCCGGTCGAGAATGACCGACGCGGTGTGGGGTGCGATGGGCACCTGCGCTGGCAGATCGCACACAAAACCCATCGGCGCAGGCGACTCCAGCGCGCTGAGCTGCGCCAGCAGCGCATCGGCGATTACTATCGTTTTGATAGCAATGTTTGACCATCCGACGGGGACCTGCGGCCAAAAAGACTCTGAAAACACTGCGATAGCCGGTTTCCAGCCGCGTGCCAGCGCGGCGCGGCAGAGGTGGTCGCCCTCGATCCAGATGCGGCCCTGCCGGCGGTAGGCTGAGTTGTCCTGCACCAGCCGGCGCAAATCCTTGAACATCGCGTTGTCGCGCGACTGGACAAGTACAACGCCAGCTGACGTCACCGCAGCACCTCGGCCACCGGTGAGAACGAGCGACGGTGCTGCGGGCAGGCGCCATGAGCCCGCAACGCCGCCATGTGCTCCGCCGTGCCATAGCCTTTGTGCCCCGCAAAACCGTACTGCGGGTACTGCAGGTGGAATTCGGCACACCAGCGGTCGCGGTGCACCTTGGCCAGAATGGAAGCGGCTGAAATGGCGGGCACGGTGGCGTCACCCTTGACAATGGCTTCGGCCAACACATCGAGCGCCGGCAACCGGTTGCCGTCAACCAGCACTTTTACGGGCTTCAGCCGCAGGCCCTCCACGGCGCGCTGCATGGCCAGCAGCGTGGCCTGCAGGATGTTGAGGCGGTCGATCTCTTCCACGCTCGCCTCGGCCACCGAACAGCACAGCGCCTTGGCGCGAATCTCGTCGTACAGCTGCTCGCGCCGCCGCGCGCTTAGTTTCTTGGAATCGGCCAACCCGGCAATCGGGTTCAAATCGTCGAGGATGACGGCAGCGGCCACGACCGGGCCGGCCAGCGGGCCGCGGCCGGCCTCGTCGACCCCCGCCACCAGGCCGGGGGTGTGCCACGCCAGCAGGACTTGCTCCATGGCGAGTGTTCGCGCTGCACGCACCCCGCTATTCGCCTTCGGTCGGCCCGGCGGCTCAGCTTTCAATAACTTTCTGGATGGCATCGGTAGCAAGCATGGCGGTGTCGCGGCGAAGTTCGTCGTGCAGCGCGGTGAATCGGTGTTGCAAAGCCGCAATTTTCTCAGGTGCGGCCAACCACCCCAGAACCGCGTCCGCCAGGGCCTGTGGCGTGGCCGCGTCCTGCAGCAACTCAGGCACCACGAAGTCGCGGCACAGGATGTTGGGAAGACCCACCCAAGGCTGCAGCTGCTTGCGCCGCATGATGCGCCAGCTCAATCCGTGCATGTTGTACGCAATCACCATCGGGCGCTTGAACAGCGCAGCCTCCAGCGTGGCGGTGCCGCTGGCGATCAGGGTCACGTCGCAGGCCGCCAGCACGGCGTGCGACTGGCCGCCGACGATCTGTAAACCCTGGACAAGCCCGCTGTCACGGGCATGCGCCTCGATCGCAGCCTGCAGCGCAGGCATCGCAGGAACTACAAATTTGATAGCAGGAAATGACCGCTGCATAAGCACTGCAGCGTCAAAGAACCGTTTTGCGAGGTATTGAACCTCAGATGCCCGACTGCCCGGCAGGATGGCCACCACCTGATCCGCATCGGCCAGGCCCAGCGCCCGCCGGGCGGCCGCCCGGTCAGGTTGCATCGGGATCACGCTTGCCAGTGGATGACCCACGTAGGTGGCGGCAATGCCGTGTTGCGCCAGCAATGGCGGCTCAAATGGAAAGATGCACAGCACGTGGTCGGCGCTGCGCCGGATTTTCTCGACGCGATTGGCCCGCCAGGCCCAGATCGAAGGGCAGATGAAGTGCACGGTCCGGACGCCCTGCGCCTTAAGGGCGGATTCAAGTCCCAGGTTGAAGTCTGGCGCATCAACCCCCACGACCACATCGGGCCGCTGCTGCAGCAGCCGCTGGCGCAGTTGCTGGCGGATGCCCGATATCTCCCGGTAGTGGCGCAGCACCTCCACATAGCCACGCACAGCCAGTTTGTCGTGCGGCCAGATCGCCTCGAAGCCGCGCCGCGCCATCTGGGGGCCGCCAATGCCGGAGGCGCTCATGTCCGGCCAACGGGCGCGCAGGCCATCCAGCAGCAGGCCCGCCAGCAAGTCGCCCGAGGCCTCACCGGCCACCATCGCAAACCGTGGCGCCATCGACGGCATTGGGCGCGGTTCAGCGAACAATGCCGCGGGTGACGCCGGCCAGAAAAGCCGACATCATCTCGACGTCGGCTTTCGCGTCGGGCATGTCAGCGGCCAGCGCGGCGATCTCGCGGCTGGCGTCTTCCAGCGTCTTGCCCTGCCGGTACAGCAGGCGGTGCATCTGCTTCACGGCGGCCAGGCGAGCGGGGGTGAAACCCCGGCGGCGCAAGCCTTCGGCATTGAAGCCGCGCACAGCCAGCGGGTTGCCGTCCACGGTCATGAAGGGCGGCACGTCCTGGGTGACGGCACTGGCAAATCCCGCCATCACATGCGCACCAATCTTGACGAACTGGTGAACGCCCGTAAGGCCGCCGATGATGGCCCAGTCGCCCAGGTGCACATGGCCTGCCAGGGTGGCGTTGTTGGCCAGAATGGTCTGGTCGCCCACCTGGCAATCATGGGCGATGTGGACATAGGCCATGACCCAGTTGTCGTTGCCGATGCGGGTGATGCCGCTGTCTTGCGCGGTGCCGGTATTGAAGGTGCAGAACTCACGAACAGTGTTGCGATCCCCCACCAGCAGCTGGGTGGGCTCGCCTGCGTACTTCTTGTCCTGCGGCGCTGCGCCCAGAGACGCAAACTGGAAAATCCGGTTGTCGCGGCCAATCGTGGTGTGCCCTTCGATCACGCAATGCGCGCCGATGGTCGTGCCCGCGCCTACCTTCACGTGCGGTCCAATCACCGCATACGGACCAACGGCAACCGAGGCATCCAGTTCGGCGCGGGGGTCAACCAATGCAGTGGCATGAATGCTCGTCACGGCCAGCTACTCCCGTTCCATCAGCCAACCCGGCGCATGGTGCACATCAGTTCGGCTTCGCAGGCAATGTCTTCCCCGACGCGGCTGACGCCTTTGAACTTGAAGATGCCCGCCTTCATGCGTTCCAGCGACACATCCATGATCAACTGATCACCCGGTTCGACCGGGCGCTTGAACCGCGCGCTGTCGATACCTGCAAAGTAGTAAACCGTCTTGTCGTCAATCGACACGTCCATCGCGTCAAACGACAGCAACGCCGCCGCCTGGGCCATGGCTTCCAGCATCATCACGCCTGGCATCACCGGGCGATGCGGGAAATGCCCCATGAAATAGGGCTCGTTGATGGTGACGTTCTTCAGCGCCTTGATGCGCTTGCCTTTTTCCAGCTCAAGCACACGGTCCACCAGCAGGATCGGGTATCGATGCGGCAGCTTCTTCAGGATCTGGTGGATGTCCATCATGACAATTACTCGGTTTCTCGGAATTTTTCGAGCGCCTTCAAGCGTTCGCGCAGCCCATGGAGTTGCTTGAGGGTGGCTGCGTTTTTCTCCCACGTCGCATTGTCGTCGATGGGAAACATGCCGGTGTACTGACCGGGCTTGAGGATCGACCGCGTGACCACCGACGCCGCCGAGATGTGCACATGGTCAGCCAGCGTCAGGTGCCCCAAGACGATGGCGCCACCGCCGACCGTGCAATGCGCGCCAATGGTGGCGCTGCCGGCTACGCCCACACAACCGGCCATGGCGGTATGCCGGCCGATCCGCACGTTGTGCGCGATCTGAATCAGGTTGTCGAGCTTCACGCCATCTTCAATGACCGTGTCCTGCAGCGCACCCCGGTCTATGCACGTATTGGCGCCGATCTCCACATCATTGCCAATGCGCACGGCGCCCAGCTGCTCGATCTTTTCCCAGGCCCCGGCGTGGAGTGCAAAGCCGAAACCATCCGCACCGATCACCACGCCCGGGTGCACCAGGCAGCGCTCGCCAATCGTGCAGTCTTCGCCCACCGTCACGCGCGAGCGCAGCACGGTATGCGCGCCAATGACAGCACCACGCTCGATCACGCAAAGCGCACCCACTGACGCGGTGGGATCGACCTCTGCGGCGGGGTCAATCACCGCACTGGGGTGGATGCGGATGGGGTTGGGGTGTGTGTGGGTTCGCTTCCAGAGCTGCGTCGTACGGGCAAAGTAGAGGTACGGATCGGGATCGACGATGCAAGCCCCGCGTGCCTGCGCGACATCTTGCATGCCCGGCCCCACGATCACGCAGGCCGCTTGGGAACTTGCCAACTGCTGGCGGTACTTGGGGTTGCTGAGAAAGCTCAGGTCAGATGCTGTCGCAGCGTCGAGCGACGAGAGGCGCTCGATCAGCACCTCAGGGTCGCCGTAAAGCTCCCCGCCCAGCGCGCTGACGATGGAGCCTAGACGCAGCGCCACACCGTGCGGCTCCGCACGCCTAGCGGGCGCCGGAAGCGTTGAGCGCCTTGATCACCTTGTCGGTGATGTCGTGCTTGGGATTGATATAGACAGCTTCCTGCAGGATCACGTCGTACTTTTCGGCCTCGGCGACTTGCTTGACCACGCGGTTGGCGCGCTCCAGAACCTGTTGAAGCTCTTCATTCTTGCGGGCGTTCAGGTCTTCCTGGAATTCGCGACGCTTGCGCTGGAAATCGCGGTCTGAATCGACCAACTGCTTCTGGCGTGTCAAACGCTGGCTCTCCGGCAGCGTCGGCGCCTCGCGCTCGAACTTGTCGGCGGCGGTCTTGAGCGAGTTGCCAAGGTCCACCAGTTCTTTCTCGCGACGCGAGAACTCCTGCTCAAGCTTGGTCTGGGCAGACTTCGCGGTGTTGGCTTCCTTGAAGATCCGGTCGGTGTTGACGTACCCAACACGGAACTCTTCAGCCTGGGCGTGCGACGCGACAGCCGCGAGGCCGAACACCACGATAGACCAGCATTGTCGGGAAAAATAATTCATCAGAAGGAGGTACCGATTTGGAACTGCAATTTCTGGATTCTATCGCCAGCGAACTTGCGCACCGGATTGGCGATTGCGAGACGCAAAGGACCAATGGGAGACAGCCAACTCAAACCCAAGCCAACCGACGCACGCAGATCGGTGGCGGTGATCCGGTCATTTTCGCCATAGACATTGCCCACGTCGACAAACCCGTAAACGCGCAGTGTACGGTCGTTTCCAGCGCCAGGGAACGGTGCAATCACTTCCAGATTCAGGTTGACCTTTTTGGCGCCCCCAATCGACGACCCCGTGATGTCTCGCGGGCCCAAGGTGCCCTGGTCGAAACCGCGCACCGAGCCGAGACCGCCGGAGTAGAAATTCTTGAACACCGGGAACGGGCGGCCGCCAAGCCCCTTGCCGAGTCCGATCTCGCCATTGAAGGCGACGGTGAACTGCTTGTTCAGCGGCACGTATTGCTGGTACTGGTAGTTGCCGCGCAGATAACGCGCATCGCCGCCGACCCCCCACTCGGAACTCAACCGCTGGAATCGGCCTTTGGTCGGCACAAGCGTGCTGTCACGGTCATCGCGTGACCAGCCGAGAGTGAG
This sequence comes from Betaproteobacteria bacterium, assembly GCA_031411575.1. GTDB lineage: Bacteria > Pseudomonadota > Gammaproteobacteria > Burkholderiales > Burkholderiaceae_C > JANOBJ01. Next base: position 17,972 of record JANOBJ010000168.1, read on the forward strand.
CGGGAACGAAGTGCTGGTAAAGCCAAACTGATTGGCATAAGCCAGATACGCCGCCGGAATGTTGGTGCCGGGCTTGATCGTGGTGCGTTCGACCCCGCCCCCAAAGAAAACGGTATCTGATTCGCTGAACGGTACGCCAAAACGCATGCCCGCACCCGAGCTCACCAGTTCGTAGTTTCCACCCTGGTCGGTGTAGGGCTTGGACGTGCGGTGATACAGATCGATCGCGCGCGAAATGCCATCGGCCGTGAAATACGGATTGATGGTGCTGAGGACGACGACGCGGTTGAACTTGCTGGTGTTGACTTCCACGCCCAGGTAATTGCCGGATCCAAAGGCGTTTTCCTGCTTGACGCTGAAAGAAAGCGCCAACTTTTCAGCGCTGGAAAAGCCCGCGCCGAGCTGCAAGCTGCCCGTTGGCTTTTCGACGACATTGATGTTCAGATCGACCTGATCCGGGGATCCCGGTACGTCCTGCGTATCGACGTTCACTTCCTTGAAGAAACCGAGGCGGTCAATCCGGTCACGCGACAGTCGGATCTTGTCGCCGTCGTACCAGGAAGACTCGAACTGCCGGAACTCGCGCCGCACCACTTCGTCGCGCGTGCGGTTGTTGCCGCCAATATTGATCTGGCGGACATAGGCTCGCCGCGAGGGTTCGGCCTGCAGGACAAAGGCCACGCGGTTGTTCACGCGGTCGATTTCGGGGCGCGCTTCCACGCGGGCAAACGCAAAGCCGAAGGTGCCGAAGTAGTCGGTGAACGCCTTGGTGGTATCGGCCACCTGGTCGGCGTTATAGGCTTCTCCCGGGGCAATGGTCACGAGCGACTTGAACTCTTCTTCCTTGCCGAGGTAGTTGCCCTCCAGCTTGACGCCGGACACCACGAAACGCTCACCCTCGGTAACGTTCACGGCAATCGAAATGTCCTGTTTGTCTGGCGAAATCGCCACCTGGGTCGAATCAATCCGGAACTCCAGATAGCCGCGCTGCAGGTAATACGAGCGCAGGGTTTCCAGATCAGCATTGAGTTTGGTGCGCGAATACCGGTCTGCCTTGGTGTACCAGCTCAGCCAGCCGCCGGTGTCAAGGTCAAACAGACCGCGCAGCGTGGACTCGCTGAACGCCTTGTTTCCCACAATCCGAATCTCCTTGATCCTCGCCGGTTCGCCTTCGGTCACGGAAAAAGTGAGGTTGACGCGGTTGCGCTCGATCGGTGTGACGGTGGTCACCACTTCCGCGCCGTACAGGCTCTTGTTGATGTACTGGCGCTTGAGCTCCTGCTCGGCCCGGTCGGTCAGGGCCTTGTCGTAGGGCCGGCCTTCCGCAAGACCGACGTCGCGCAACGCTTTCTGCAGGACTTCCTTGTCGAACTCTTTCGTGCCGACAAAATCAACGCTGGCCACGGTGGGGCGTTCCTCAACGATGACCACCAGGACATCGCCGATGGTCTCCAGACGCACATCCTTGAACAGCCCGAGTGCGAACAGCGCCCGGATGGCGGCCGAGCCCTTCTCATCGTTGTAGGCATCGCCCACCCGAAAGGGCAGCGACGCAAAGATCGTCCCGGGTTCTACCCGTTGCAGGCCTTCTACCCGGATGTCGCGCACAGTGAAAGGATCGACTGCCCACGCCGTATTCGCGACAAAAGCGAGTACCGCCACCGCAGCAACAGTCCGCATGCGGAAGCGTTTGAATGTTTTCTTCATGAAAGCTGGATTTGCCGGAACCGCCGTGTGCGGCCCGCCGTTAGGGTTAGGTTAACCAAAGATCCGGGTCACGTCGTTGAACAGCGCGATGGACATCATGACCAGCAGCACGGCCACGCCGCCTCGCTGAAACCGCTCCATCCAGACGTCCGACACGCCCTTGCCGGTCACCCACTCCCAAAGATAATACATCAGGTGTCCGCCATCGAGGACGGGGAGTGGCAGCAGATTGAGCACCCCCAGGCTGACGCTGATCAAGGCCAGGAACACGAGGTACTGGGTCAGCCCCAGACTGGCCGACTTGCCGGCGTAGTCGGCAATGGTGAGGGGTCCGCTGAGATTCTTGAGAGATGCCTCGCCAATGACCATTTTGCCCATCATGCGCAGTGTGAGGATCGACACATCCCAGGTGCGATCAATCCCGCGCCACAGCCCTTCGATCACGCCGTAACGCAGTTTGACCATCTCGGGCGGCGCACCCACATAGGCGCCGATGCGGGCGATCCGGGTGCCGCCCTCCTGTACCAGGTCGGGCACCACACGGCGCTCGACGGTGACGCCGGCCCGGACAATTTGCCAGGTCTGCGCCAGTGCGGTCTGGCCTTGAACAGACTTGCGGATCAATTCACGCAGTTGTTGGCCATCGACTACCGGCACCCCGCCGACGGACAGCACGAGGTCGCCCTTGGCCAGGCCGGAGCGGTCTGCGGCGCTGTCGGGCAGGATGTCGCCGATCACCGGTCGGGTCCAGGGCCCGATCAGTCCGATCTGGCGGAACAGCCGGGCATCGGCATCGCGGGCATTGATCGAGCCCGTCGCCAGCACCACCTCGCGCGACGTTTTGCCCGGTGCGGGAACCACCTCCATCCGGATGTCGCGACTCTCGAGCGCTCCCTGGGTCAGCAACCAGCGCAGCCCCTCGAACGATTCCATCGGCTCGAGTTCGTCCTTGACGAAACCGGCGCGCAGGACCTGCTCGCCACCGGTCAGCCCGGCGCGCTCTGCAATGGATCCGGCCACCGGACTCGCCAGCACCGCCTTGGGCTCTTCCACACCCATCCAGTTGACGGCGGCGTACAGGAGCACGGCCAGCAGCAGGTTGGCCGTTGGCCCGGCAGCCACAATGGCTGCGCGTGACCGCAAGGGTTGGGTATTGAAAGCCAGGTGGCGATCAGCCGCCAGCACCGGGCCTTCACGCTCGTCAAGCATCTTGACGTAGCCGCCCAGCGGCACGAGCCCAATCACAAACTCGGTGGTCTGACCGTTCTTCTGGTTTTTGGGTTGCCAGCGCAGAATGGTCTTGCCAAAACCAATGGAAAAACGCAGCACCTTGACACCGCAGGCCACGGCTACGCGGTAGTGCCCGTACTCATGCACCGCGATCAGCAGCCCGAGGGCCACCACAAATGCCACCACGGTCAACATCGGGTTACCTCACCTTCGCACTTTGTAGCCTGGCTACCACCGCGGATGCCGCGGCACGCGCCTGGGCATCCAGCTGCAGCAGGTCTTCCAGCGTATGGGGCTTGGAGAACGTCATGGCATCCAAAGTTGCAAGGTTGATATCGTGAATTTGGTCAAACCGGACCGATTTTCCCAGAAATGCGGCCACCGCAATCTCATTGGCAGCATTCAGCACCGCTGCCGTGCCGGTGGGGGCCCTCAGCACCTCCCACGCCAGCCGCAGGCCCGGGAAGCGCACCGGGTGATCCTGGCTGTCGATGGATTCAAAAGTCATGGCCGGTACGCTGCAAAAATCGAGCGCCGCGGCGCCGGATTCCATGCGCTCGGGCCAGGCCAAGCCGTAGGCGATGGGCACCCGCATGTCGGGCGTGCCCAACTGCGCGACGACCGAGCTGTCGCGGTACTGCACCATCGAATGGATGATGCTTTGCGGGTGAATCACGACCTCAAGCTGCTCCGGCGCCATCCCGAACAGGTAGCGTGCCTCGATGACTTCCAGCGCCTTGTTCATCATCGTCGCCGAGTCCACGGAGATCTTGCGGCCCATGACCCAGTTGGGGTGGGCGCAGGCCTGCTCAGGCGTGACGTCACGCAGTGACGCCGCATCACGGGTGCGAAACGGCCCACCCGAGGCGGTCAGAATGATCTTCTCGACGCGCTCAGGCCAGCTTGCCGGGTCTTCCGGCAAGGATTGGAAAATCGCCGAATGCTCACTGTCAATCGGCAGCAGGGTTGCGCCGCCAGCTTGCACGGCCGCAAGAAACACCTCGCCACCGACTACCAGCGCTTCCTTGTTGGCAAGCAGCAGGCGCTTGCCGGCACGCGCGGCCGCCAGACACGGCGCCAGCCCCGCGGCACCCACGATCGCCGCCATCACGCTGTCCACCGATTCATGGGAAGCTATCATTTCAATAGCATCAGATGACCACAGGACCTGGACTTTGAGCCCATTTGATTCAATTTTCTGCTGCAGGGCACGGCCGTGGGGCTCGCTCGCCATCACGGCATAGGTCGGCCGGAACTGCACGCACTGCTCGAACATCAGATCGACCCTGGTGGCCGCGCTCAATGCAAAGACTTCGATGCGGTCTGCATGCCGCGCCACCACGTCAAGCGTGCTGGTGCCGACCGATCCGGTCGAGCCCAGGATGGTGAGGCGCTGCTTCATCGCGCGGTCAACGATGCCAGCGTCATCGCCAGCGGCAAAGTAGGCAACAGCGCATCGACCCGGTCCAGCACGCCACCGTGCCCGGGCAACAGGCCGCTGCTGTCCTTCACACCGGCACTGCGCTTGATGAGCGACTCCACCAGATCACCCACCACGCTCATCGCCGCCATGAACACGACACCGGTCAGCAACAGCCACCAGCCCTGATGCGCCAGGCGCGTGTACAGGCTGTCCACCTGCGCCTGCCAGTGCGCATCGGCCCAGACCCAGGCTGCCGCCAGCGCGACCACACCGGCCATCCCGCCCCAGACACCTTCCCAGCTCTTGCCGGGGCTGATGGCGGGCGCCAGCCGCGCCTTCGTGAACTTCAGTCCGAAGGCTCGCCCCGCGAAGTACGCAAAGATGTCTGCCACCCACACCAGAAGCAGCACTGACAGCAGAAAATTGATACCCACCACCCGCGCCTGTGCCACCGCCAGCCAGGCCAGCCAGAGCCCCAGCACGCCCACCACCAGCCTGATGCTGCGCGGAATACGCGGCCAGCCCGAGACGCCGCCGCGCAGCAGCAACGCGCCGCCGAGTACCCAGGCACCGCCAACGATCACCCAGGCCGTGGAAACGGTTGCGGTCAGCCAGCCGGCAGCCCAGGATGCCAGGCACAGCGCCACGCAGGCGGCGCCAACTGCTACCGCTGCCGAACCGGTGGCGCCATTGAGCCGTGCCCATTCCCAGGCACCGGCTCCCATCAAGACCAGTGCAACCACGCCAAACGGCACCGGCGATGGATAAAACAGGGCAGGCAGCAGGATAGCCAGCAACGCAACCGCGGTAATGATGCGTTGGCCGAGCATGGACGGGGGTTTCAGGCGACCCGATGCAGCGGCGGCTTGGCCATCTGCTCGGAGGTCTTGCCGAACCGGCGCTCCCGCTGGCTGAAGGCGGCCAGCGCGCAATCCAGCTCCGCCTCATCGAAATCAGGCCACAGCCGTTCGCTGAAATACAGCTCGGAGTACGCCGCCTGCCAGAGCAGGAAGTTGCTGATGCGCTGCTCGCCGCCAGTCCGGATCAGCAGGTCGGGGTCGCGCACGTGGGCCAGCGACATGGCGCGGTCCAGGCTGAGCTCGGTGATCGGCTCACCGCTCTCGGCCAGACGGGCCGCAGCCTGTGCAATGTCCCAGCGGCCGCCGTAGTTGAAGCACACATTGAGCGTGAGCTGGGTGTTGCCGGCCGTGACCACTTCGGCCTGTTCGAGATCGGCGCTCACCTTGCGGGACAGGCCCGCCCGGTCGCCCACGAAGTGCAACTTCACTCCATCTTGCTGCAAGCGCGGTACCTCACGGGCCAGCGCCACGGCCAGCAGTTCCATCAACCCGGACACTTCGTCGGCCGGACGGTTCCAGTTTTCAGAAGAGAACGCGAACACCGTCAGCACGGCCACCCCGCGTTCGGCGCACGCGCGTACACAACGGCGCAGCGCTTCCACGCCCTGGCGATGGCCAGCCACGCGCGGCAGGTAGCGGCGGGTGGCCCAGCGGCCGTTGCCGTCCATCACGATTGCAATGTGCTGCGGGATTTGGCTCATGGTGTTTGGTTATTGGCTTCAGGTGCAGCGCATGGGTGAAAGGCCCCACGGCACGTCAGACAGCCATGATCTCCTGTTCCTTGCCCATGACCAGTCGATCGATTTCGGTGATGTGGCGGTCGGTAACTTTCTGGATATCGGCCTCGGCGCGCTTTTGATCGTCTTCGGAGGCCAGCTTGTCCTTGACCAGCTTCTTGACGGTTTCATTGGCGTCACGGCGCAGGCTGCGCACCGCAATCTTGGCGGACTCGCCTTCGTTGCGGACCAGCTTGGTCATTTCTTTGCGGCGTTCTTCACTCATCGCCGGCATCGGCACCCGGATCAGGTCGCCCATGGACGCGGGGTTCAGGCCCAAGTCGCTCTCGCGGATGGCCTTTTCGATCTTCGCGCCCATGCCTTTTTCCCAAGGCTGCACGCTGATGGTGCGCGCGTCCAGCAGGGTGACGTTGGCCACCTGGCTCAGCGGCGTCATCGAGCCGTAGTAGTCCACCTGCACCGAATCCAGCAGTGCCGGGTTGGCACGGCCCGTGCGAATCTTGGCAAGGTTGTTCTTGAACGCGGCGATGGACTGGTCCATCTTCGATTCGGTCGTGGTTTTGATGTCGGCGATCGTCATGTGTTTCTCCTCTTGCGCAACGCCCCTGCAAGCATCAGGCCTCCCTGCCGTGATGCCTCGGTTGGGCGCCGCCAGATCCGGCATTGTCAGGCATAGACCAGCGTTCCTTCATCCTCGCCCAGGACGACGCGCTTGAGCGCACCGTGCTTGAAGATTGAAAAAACCTTGATCGGCAACTTCTGGTCGCGACACAAGGCAAACGCGGTGGCATCCATGATGCCCAGGTTTTGCCGCATCGCTTCGTCAAACGTGATCGAGGTGTAGCGCGTGGCCGATGGGTCTTTCTTGGGATCAGCGGTGTAAACGCCATCCACTTTGGTGGCCTTGAGCACCAGTTCGGCCCCGATCTCGGCACCCCGCAGCGCGGCCGCGGTGTCGGTGGTGAAAAACGGGTTGCCGGTGCCCGCGGCGAAGATCACGACCTTGCCTTCTTCCAGGTATTGCAGCGCCTTGGGTCGCACGTAAGGCTCGACCACCTGCTCGATGGCAATGGCCGACATCACGCGTGCAATCAGCCCTTGCTTGTTCATGGCATCGGCCAGCGCCAGCGCATTCATCACGGTGGCCAGCATGCCCATGTAGTCGGCCGTGGCGCGGTCCATGCCGACCGAGCCGCCGGCCACACCGCGAAAGATATTGCCGCCGCCAATCACGATGGCAACTTCTACGCCCATGTGAACGACCTCGGCGACCTCTTCGACCATGCGCACGATGGTCGCGCGGTTGATGCCGAATGCGTCGTCGCCCATCAGGGCCTCGCCGGACAGCTTCAACAAGATGCGCTTGTGGGCTGGTTTCGGGCTGGTCATGAAAGGGCTCCTTGGTCGGTCGTCAGTGTAATGGCCTTGTCCGAGGGACGGCTGGGTGCAACCCGGGCCGGCTCGGCCCAGGCTACTCAGGGTCGAGTCAGGCGCCCTTGGCGGCAGCAACCTGCGCGGCTACTTCGGCGGCAAAGTCGTCCACTTTTTTCTCGATGCCTTCGCCCACCACGTACAGGGTGAAGCCCTTGACGGTGGTGCCAGCCGCCTTGAGCATCTGTTCAACGGTCTGCTTGTCGTTCTTCACGAACGACTGGTTGAACAGCGACACTTCCTTGAGGTACTTTTGCACCCCACCGTCGATGCGCTTGGCCACAATTTCGGCCGACTGAACCGGCTTGCCCGCGGCCTCGGCGACCTTGCGGTCTTCCTCGGCCTTGGCGGTTGCCACCGAACGCTCTTTTTCGATCAGTTCGGCGGGCACGTCGGCACTGGTCAGCGCCACCGGCTTCATGGCGGCCACATGCATGGCGGCATCCTTGGCGGCCACATCGTTGCCGTCAAACTCGACCACCACGCCGATGCGCGTGCCGTGCAGATAGGCCGCCAGCTGGCTGCCGCTGGCAAATCGCTTGAAGCGGCGAAAGCTCATGTTCTCGCCGATCTTGCCGATCAGGCCCTTGCGCACGTCTTCCAGCGTGGGGCCAAAGCCGTCCTGGCTGTACGGCAAGGCCGACAGCGCCGCCACGTCGGCGGGGTTGTGCTGGACGATCAGCGCGGCGGCGGCGTTGGCCAGCGCCAGGAAGCTGTCGTTCTTGGTCACGAAATCGGTTTCGCAATTGACTTCGAGCAGGGCACCCATGGTGCCGTCAATGTGGCTGACCACCACGCCTTCGGCGGTGATGCGGGCGGCGGCCTTGCTGGCCTTGCTGCCGAGCTTCACGCGCAGCAGCTCTTCAGCCTTGGTGAAGTCGCCATTGGCTTCGGTCAGGGCTTTCTTGCATTCCATCATCGGGGCATCGGTCTTGCCACGCAGTTCGGCAACCATGCTTGCGGTAATAACAGCCATCAGAATTTCTCCGTCTTCAGTTCAGTATTCAATTCGGTTCAGGACTAAAAAAAAGGGGCCTCGAAGCCCCCTTTCAGAGCCGTGCGAGGCGCTCAGGCAGCCGCTTCCTGCACTTCCACGAACTCGTCGCCGCTCTCGGCAGCAACCGTCTTCACCAGCTCGTTGCCGGCGCTGGCACGGCCTTCGATGATGGCGTCGGCGATGCCGCGGGCGTACAGCATCACGGCCTTGGCCGAGTCGTCATTGCCGGGGATCACGTAGTCGATGCCTTCGGGCGAGTGGTTGGAGTCCACCACGCCGACCAGCGGAATGCCCAGCTTCTTGGCTTCGGCAATGGCGATCTTGTGGTAGCCCACGTCGATCACGAAGATCGCGTCCGGCAAGGCGGCCATGTCCTGGATGCCGCCGATGTCTTTTTCGAGCTTTTCAATCTCGCGCTTGAACATCAGGCCCTCTTTCTTGGAGAGCGACTCGAGGCCGGCTTCCTGCTGGGCCTTCATGTCCTTCAGGCGCTTGATCGAGGTCTTGACGGTCTTGAAATTGGTGAGCATGCCGCCCAGCCAGCGCTGGTCAACGTAAGGCACGCCGGCGCGCTGCGCCTCGGCCGAGACGATTTCGCGCGCCTGGCGCTTGGTGCCCACCATCAGGATGGTGCCGCGGTTGGCCGCCAGCTGCTTGGCGAACTTGGCTGCCTCCTGGAACATCGGCAGCGACTTTTCCAGGTTGATGATGTGGATCTTGTTGCGATGGCCGAAAATGAACGGGGCCATTTTCGGGTTCCAGAAGCGGGTTTGGTGTCCGAAGTGGACGCCGGCTTCCAGCATGGCGCGCATGGTGATTGACATGAATAACTCCAAAGGTTGGGTCTAAAATCCAGCCCGTTTTGCATGCGCCGAGCAGCTTGTGTGAAAAGCGGCTACAACCCGTGCAACACCTTGTTTGGGACTGGTTTGCTATTTTGTCTTGAGCGGCAGGGCTGAAAGCGCTGTCCTGCAAAACCCAAAGAGTATAGCACAGGCCACCTCTTTCCCCCCTGTCACCCCCGCCCGCTACGCTGTCTCACCACCCTGCCTGCCCGACCATGCTGCGCGACCTTCACGACACCCGGCAAGCCATCCTTTCGGGAGCCACCCGCCCGACTGACGAAATCGAAGCCGCCATCGCCGCCGCCGGCTCGCTACCCTGCGCCCACGCGTTCGTGCGCCCGCTGTGCGACAGCGCGCGATTGGCCGCGGCACAGGCCGCGCCTGGCGCGCCCCTGGCGGGGCTGGCGGTGTCGGTCAAGGACCTGTTCGACATGGCCGGCCAGCCGACGCCAGCCGGCTCCACCGTGCTCGCTGACGCCGCCCCCGCCGATCGAGACTGCCCGGCGGTGGCACGCCTGAAAGCGGCCGGTGGTGCGGTGATCGGGCGCACCCACATGGTGGAATTCGCGTTCTCCGGCGTCGGCCTGAACCCGCATGTGCCCACCCCCGCCGCCTGGGACGGCCGTTGGGGCCGCGCGGTGGGCGAGCCTGGCCAGCCGCGCGTGCCGGGCGGATCGTCGTCGGGTGCCGCGGTATCGGTGGCGACCGGGGCCGCCTTCATCGGGCTGGGCTCGGACACCGGTGGCTCGATCCGTATCCCGGCGGCGCTCAACGGCATCGTGGGCTTCAAGAGCACGGCCCGGCGGGTGCCCACCGACGGGGCGGTTCCGCTGTCGACCACGCTGGACACGGTGTGCGCCATGACGCGATCCGTGCGCGATGCCATCGTTGCGCATGAAATCCTGAGCCAACGCACGGTGACGCGCAGCGCGGCCCCGCTGGCCGGCTACCGGCTGGCCGTGGCCACCACCACGATGCTCGACGGGCTCGACCCGGGTGTGGCGCGCGCCTTCGAGCGCACCGTGCGCGCGCTGCGGTCTGCCGGCGCGCAGGTGGACGACGTTGCGCTGGACGCGATTCGCGACCTTGGCGCCATCCAGTCCACCGGCGGCTTTTCGGCGGCCGAGGCCTATGCCTGGCACCGCACCCTGCTGGAGCAGCGCGGGGCCGGCTACGACCCCCGCGTGCGCACCCGCATCGAGCGCGGTGCCAGCATGGCGGCGCACGAGTACATCGCGCTGGGTCGGGCCCGCCAGGCGTGGATCGCGCGCGTTGAGGCGGCGCTGCAAGGCTTTGACGCTGTGCTGTCGCCCACTGTGCCCATTTATGGGCCGACGATTGCCAGCGTCGCGCCGGCCGACGGCGCCGATACGGCGCAGGACGCCGCGCGCGATGCCGAGTTTTTTCGCGTCAACGCCCTGCTGCTGCGCAACACCAGCGTGGTCAACATGCTGGACGGCTGCGCCATCTCCATTCCATGCCACGCGCCGGACGAACTGCCTGCGGGGCTGATGCTCTGGCACGGCGCGATGCGCGACGACACGGTGCTCAACATCGCCTGCGAAGCTGAACAATTGCTATATAATTTATAGCATACTATGACCATCTGATGGCCACAACAGGCCCATTTCACTCTTAAAACATGATTTCAAGCACACTGCGGCAAACGGGCGCGGCCCCATGAGAATTGCGGTGATCGGCGCCGGCGTGATCGGCGTCACCACGGCCTACGAACTGGGAGCGGACGGCCACGACGTCACGGTTTTCGAGCGCAACGGCACCGTGGCAGCCGAAACCAGTTTCGCCAATGCCGGGGTCATCGCGCCCGGCTACGTCACGCCCTGGGCGGCGCCGGGCATGCCGGCCAAGGTGGCGCGCTACCTGTTGAGCCGCCACGCCCCGGTGAAGATTGGCCTGCCGCTGACGCTGGCCGAGCTCGGCTGGATGTGGCGCTGGTGGCGCGCCTGCAATCTGCAGACCTACCTGACCAACCGCGCCCACCTGCAGCGCCTGGCGTTCTACAGCCGCGAGCGGATGCGCCACCTGATCGCGCACCTGGAACTCGAATATGACCGCAGCGAAGGCTACATGGTTCTGCTGCGCTCTGAAAAAGACAGCAAGCTGGTGCAGCCTGGGTTGCAGGTGCTGCGCGACGCGGGCGTGGCGTTCAAGGCCATCGACGAGGAAGCGGCGCGCCAGATCGAGCCCGCGCTCAACCCGGACACCGCCTTCGTAGGCGCCATCCACCTGCCGGCCGACGAGGTGGGCAACTGCCGTCAGTTCACCCTTCTGGTGCGGGCCGAAGCCCAGGGCCGGGGCGTGAATTTTGAGTTCAATCGCTCGGTAGTGCAGGTGGGACGGTCTTCTGTAGCTACCGTTTTAATAGCAGGCGAATCGATGCCGCGCGAGTTCGACGCGGTGGTGATGTGCGCCGGCATGGCGTCCGCCGGGTTGCTGCGGCCACTCGGGCTGAAGGTGCCGCTGGCACCGGTCTATGGCTACTCGATCAGCGCCAACATCCGCGAGCCACTCAATGCGCCGCGCAGCGCCGTGATGGACGAGCGCTACAAGGTCGCGATCTCGCGGCTGGGCCAGCGGGTGCGCGTGGCGGGCAGCGCCGAGCTCGGCGGCTCGCTGGGCGTCAACCGGAAGGATTCGCTGCGCACGCTGTACAAGGTGCTGCACGACTGGTTTCCCGGCGCCGGCCTGATGTCCAGCGGCGTGCAGGAATGGAAAGGCGCGCGCCCGATGCTGCCCGACGGCCCGCCCATCGTCGGCGCCAGCGGCATTCCCGGGTTGTGGCTGAACCTCGGGCACGGCTCCAGCGGCTGGGCGCTGGCCTGCGGCAGCGCGCGCGCGGTCGCCGACCAGATCGCCGGACGACCCGCAGAAATCGACATGAGCGGCTTTGGCGTCGAGCGACTGCACCGCTGAGTGACCGGCGCGGCACAATGTCCGCATGACAGCCGCCCCGCATCGCATCGTTCCTGGTCAGGCGCAGCCGCTGTACGGCGTGGCCGCGACGCGTCGCATCGAGCAGGCCGCGTTGGCCACCCTGGCGCCGCATACGCTGATGCGCCGCGCGGGGCTGTCGGTGGCGCGCCTGGCGATGGCGCTGGCACCGCACGCGCGCACCGTCTGGCTGGCCTGTGGCCCCGGCAACAACGGCGGCGACGGGCTCGAAGCAGCCATGCATTTGCAGCAGTGGGGCAAGCAGCCGGTCGTCACCTGGCTGGGCGATGAAGCCCGAGCCCCGGCCGACGCGCTGGCCAGCGTGGCGCGCGCACGTCAGGCGGGTGTGAGATTTGCCGACGGGCCGCCGGACAGGTTGACGCCGCATGACATCGCGATCGACGCGTTGCTCGGCATCGGCGTCACGCATGCGCCCGAGGGCCGGCTGGCGGCATTGATTCAGGTGTTGGGGACGCTGCAAGCGCCCGTGCTGGCGGTCGACGTGCCCTCGGGCCTGAACGCTGACACCGGTAACGATGCTACTAATATAATAGCAAAAAATGACCAGGGGATGCGGACAACAAGCGTATTTCATGCCCAAAACACACTCAGCCTGCTGACCTGCAAGCCTGGGCTGTTCACCGCGCAGGGCCGCGATGCGGCGGGCCAGATCTGGTGGGATGACCTCGGCGTTGACGCAGGCCTTGAGCCCCCGCAAGCCTGGCTCAACCCGCGCCCGAGCGACGCGCTGCGGGCGCACGCCACGCACAAGGGCAGCTTTGGCGACGTGGCCGTGGTGGGCGGTGCGCCGGGCATGACCGGCGCCGCCCTGCTGGCGGCCACGGCAGCGCTGCACGGGGGCGCGGGCCGCGTGTTCGTGGCGTTGCTGGATGGCGGCTCGGTGGCGGTCGACCCCACCCGGCCGGAGCTGATGTTTCGCGCGGCTGACTCGCTCGACCTCGCGCACATGACCGTGGTCTGCGGCTGCGGGGGTGGCGACGCCGTCCGCGGCGTACTGCCGCAGGCGCTCTCGCGCCCAGCGCGGCTGGTGCTGGACGCCGATGCGCTGAACGCCATCGCGGCTGACAGCCAGTTGCAGACGCTGCTACGCGCCCGCGCAGCGCGCGACCCCTCTCGCAGCGGCGCCACGGTGCTCACCCCGCATCCGCTCGAGGCTGCCCGCCTGCTGGGAATCCCGACCGCCACCGTGCAGGCGGATCGCGTGGCCGCTGCGCAGTTGCTGGTCGATCGCTGGGGCTGCACTGTGGTGCTCAAGGGCTCGGGCACGGTGGTCGCGCACCCTGGGCAAACACCCCGGATCAACCCGACCGGCAATGCACGGCTGGCCACCGCTGGCACGGGCGACGTGCTGGCCGGTATGGTTGGTGCCCGTCTGGCGGGGGGTGGTGATGCGTTTTCAGCGGCGGCAGCGGCGGTTTTTGTGCACGGCGAGTTGGCGGATGGATGGCCCGCCGCCACCGCGCTCACGGCGGGCGGCCTCGCCGGGGCCGTGCGCTAGCCTCGCCCCGCTATAGGATGCCGTGCGCTAACCGCGCCCTCGCATTCGGACGCCGTGCGCTAACCGCGCCCGGCGAAGGGCATCTTGGTCGCCATCACGGTGTGGAACATCACGTTGGCTTCGAGCGGCAGGCTCGCCATGTAGACGATCGACTGGCCCACGATGTTCACGTCCATCAGCGGCTCGATGGCGATCTCTCCGCTGGCCTGGATCACGCCGGTGGCCATGCGCGCAGCCATTTCGGTGGCAGCGTTGCCGATGTCGATCTGCCCGACGGCGATGTCGTACTTGCGGCCGTCAAGCGACGCGGTCTTGGTCAGGCCCGTCACCGCGTGCTTGGTCGCGGTGTAGGCGATGGAATTCGGCCGCGGGGTGGTGGCCGATATCGAGCCGTTGTTGATGATGCGGCCACCGCGCGGCGTCTGCGCCTTCATCACGCGAAACGCCTGCTGGATGCACAGAAACATGCCGGTCAGGTTGATGTCCACCACGTTTTTCCACTGCGCGAGCGTCAGGTCTTCCAGCGGCACGCCCGGCGCGTTGACGCCCGCATTGTTGAACAGCAGGTCGACACGGCCGAACGCTTTCACCGTGGCCTCAAACAGCGCCTGCACCGAGGCCGGGTCTGACACATCACCGCTGACCGCCAGGCCGCGCGCGCCCGCGCCGGACACGGCGATCACCTCCTCCAACGGCTCACGGCGCCGGCCCACCAGGGCGACTTGCCAGCCGTCCTTGAGCAGGGCCAGCGCAGCGGCTTTGCCGACGCCCGAACCGGCGCCGGTCACGATGGCAACTTTGGATGCAACAGTCATGGGAGTCTCCTCATTTTCCTGGCGAGCTGGTGACCTGCACCAACCGGATCATCATTCAACGGCCATCCGTTCGGCCCGGCCTTCAGCGCCGGGGCTTGCGGCTCTTGCTCTTGGACGCCGCTTTTTTGACCGAGGCTTTCAACGCGTCGATCGGCGAGCGCGGCGCGCGGTCGCGTCCGCCCTCCGCTGCCTTCGTCGCCCGTTGGCGCGATGACTTGGCCGGTGCGCCTTCCGCGCCGCCGCGGGCAGTGCCCGCGGGCGCGGCGCCCTTGTCCTTCATGGCACGCGACACCAGTTCTTCGCCTTCGCGCACCAGCCGGAAATCAATCCGGCGACCGTCCAGGTCAACCCGGCTGACCTGCACCCGCACGCGCGTGCCGATGGCGTAGCGAATACCGGTGCGCTTGCCGCGCAGTTCTTGCCGCGCCTCGTCGAACTTGAAGTACTCGCCGCCCAGTTCGGTGATGTGGACCAGGCCCTCCACATAGAGCGCGTCGAGCGTCACGAAGATACCGAACCCGGTGGCCGAGGTGACCACGCCGCCGTACTCCTCGCCCAGATGCTCGCGCATGAACTTGCACTTGAGCCAGGCCTCCACGTCGAGGCTGGCCTCATCGGCGCGCCGCTCGTTGGCGCTGCAATGCAGGCCGGCGGCTTGCCAGGCCTGCACTTCCAGGCTTTGTTTCTTGGGCTTCTGGCTGGGGTCGGCCACGCGGCCCTGCAGGCGTGAGCCATTGTTTTTTTCCAGCCGCTTGGCCAGCTTGGCGTGCGCCTCTCCCGGTGTCGGCAGCACCGGCAACTGGTAGCGCGAACCCGACAGGATGGCCTTGATCACGCGGTGCACCAGCAGGTCGGGGTAACGCCGGATCGGGCTGGTGAAGTGCGTGTACGCCTCGTACGCCAGGCCAAAGTGCCCGCTGTTGACGGGCGTGTAGATCGCCTGCTGCATCGAGCGCAGCAACATCGAGTGGATCTGCTGCGCGTCGGGCCGGTCTTTGGTCGCTTCGGCGATCTTCTGGAACTCGTCTGGCGACGGGTTGTCCGTGATGGTCAGCCCGACGCCGATGGCCTTCAGGTAGTTGCGCAGGATGTCTTTTTTCTCTGGCGTCGGCCCTTCGTGCACCCGGTACAGACCGGGATGCTTGCTCTGCAAAATATAGTCGGCACTGCAGACGTTGGCGGCCAGCATCGCTTCCTCGATCAGCCGGTGCGCCTCATTGCGGGTGCGCGGCACGATCTTGTCGATACGGCCGTTTTCGTCGCAGATGATCTGTGTTTCAGTGGTCTCGAAATCCACCGCGCCACGCACATTGCGCGCGGCAAGCAGGGCGCGGTAGGCATCATGCAGGTTCAGCAGATCGGCCACGCGGTCTTTGCGGCGCAGCGCTTCCGGGCCACGGGTGTTGGCCAGAATCGCAGCCACTTCGGTGTAGGTGAAGCGGGCGTGGCTGAACATCACCGCAGGGTAGAACTGGTAAGCATGCACGTCGCCCTTGGCGGTAACGAGCATGTCGCACACCATGCACAGCCGCTCGACATCAGGGTTCAGCGAACAGAGGCCGTTGGAGAGCTTTTCCGGCAGCATGGGAATCACCCGGCGCGGGAAATACACGCTGGTCGCACGGTCGTAGGCGTCGATGTCGATGGCGCTGCCGGTCTCCACATAGTGGCTCACATCGGCAATCGCCACCAGCAGGCGCCAGCCCTTGCCGCGGCCCACCTTGGCGGGCTCGCAATACACGGCGTCGTCAAAGTCGCGCGCGTCTTCGCCGTCGATCGTCACCAGCGGCACATCGGTCAGGTCCACCCGGTGCCGCTTGTCCTGCGGGCGCACCTTGTCGGGAAGGGTTCGCGACAGCGCGATACACGCATCCGAGAACTCATGCGGCACGCTGTACTTGCGCACGGCGATTTCGATTTCCATGCCCGGGTCGTCGATCTCGCCGAGCACTTCCTTGACGCGCCCGACCGGCTGGCCAAACAGCGCTGGCGGCTCGGTGAGTTCCACCACCACCACCTGGCCCGGCTTGGCGGTGCCGGTGGCGGTCTTGGGAATCATCACGTCCTGGCCGTAGCGCTTGTCCTCGGGCGCGACCAGCCAGATGCCGCTTTCGTGCAGCAGCCGGCCAATGATGGGTTGCGGCGGACGCTCGACGATCTCGACGACGCGGCCCTCGGGACGGCCCTTGCGGTCTTGCCGAACGATGCGAACCTTGACGCGGTCTTTGTGCAGCACCGCGCGCATTTCATTGGGCGGCAGGTAGATGTCGGACTCGCCGTCATCGCGCAGCACAAAACCGTGGCCGTCGCGGTGGCCCTGGATGGTTCCTTCAATTTCGTCGAGCAGTCCGCTGATCGCGTTAGAATTTTTGATACAATCTCTCTCTTTCCTGAGATGCCCAGATGGCGGAATTGGTAGACGCACTAGTTTCAGGTACTAGCGAGTAACATCGTGGAGGTTCGAGTCCTCTTCTGGGCACCATCATAAGGCCGGCATTGCCGGCTTTTTTCGTTTGCGGGCGCACCCGCAACCCCCTTCAGATTGGCACCGCCACCAGATCGTGGCCCTGCGTGCCGACAATGCGGGCGCGTGTGAATTCGCCCACCTTCAATGTCTTGCTGATCTTCTCTGGCGGCAGCAGCCTGACCGTGCCGTCAATCTCCGGCGCGTCCGCGTAGCTGCGACCCACGCCGCCCTTGCGGCCCAGTGCCGGGGCTGAATCCACCAGTACCTGCATGGTGGCGCCCACGCGCTGGCGCAACCGGATCGCAGACACCTCCTCGGCCACCGCCATGAAGCGCGCCCTACGCTCCTCGCGCAGTTCCTTGGGCAGCATGCCCGGGATGTCGTTGGCCACCGCGCCCGCCACCGGGCTGTAGGCGAAGCAACCTGCGCGGTCAATCTGCGCTTCGCGCATGAAATCGAGCAGGTGCGTGAACTCCGCTTCGGTTTCGCCGGGAAACCCCGCGATGAAGGTACTGCGCACCACGATTTCCGGACACACCTCGCGCCAACGCTGGATGCGCTCCAGGTTGCGCTCCCCGCTGGCGGGCCGCTTCATGCGCTTGAGCACGTCCGGGTGGCTGTGCTGCAGCGGAACGTCGAGGTAGGGTAGTACCTTGCCGGTTGCCATCAGCGAGATGATCTCGTCCACGCTCGGGTACGGGTACACGTAGTGCAGCCGCACCCATGCGCCATAGGGTTCGGCAATTTCGCCCAGCGCCTGGACCAGTTCGAGCATGCGCGTCTTGACCGGCTTGCCATCCCAGAAGCCGGTGCGGTACTTCACGTCCACGCCGTAGGCCGAGGTGTCCTGGCTCACGATCAACAGTTCCTTGACACCCCCCTCGAACAGCGCGCGGGCCTCGGACAATACGTCACCGATGGGCCGCGACACCAGGTCGCCCCGCATCGACGGGATGATGCAGAAGGTGCAGCGGTGGTTGCAGCCCTCGCTGATCTTGAGGTAGGCATAGTGCCGCGGTGTCAGCTTGATGCCTGCGACGCCGAAGGAATTGGGCACCAGATCGACGAACGGGTCGTGCGGCTTGGGCAGGTTGGCGTGCACC
>JANOBJ010000169.1:0-2658 GCA_031411575.1 Betaproteobacteria bacterium
CCAGCCGGCGCAGCAGCTGCTGCGCCACCGGGTTGTGGTTCAAGTTCCAGCCCAGCCCATCGCCGGGAACGATCGTGTCGGGGCCCGCCGTCATCTCCATCGAGAACGGCCCTTTGCGGAACACACCGGCAGCTTCGAGCACGAGCGTCGGCGCCTGTGCGCCCATGGAGTCGAGGTGCCAGTCGAACGTCATGCCGGCCACCGCATTCGGCATGGTCGACAGCCGGGTACCGCGCACCACCTGCTGCATGAAGTAGTGCAGAAAGCCATGCATCGGCAGTGCGTCGGTGCGGCCCTTCAGGTAGGTCAACGGCAGGTTGACGAACAGCACCTGGCCAGCCCCCACGCGGTGCACACCCGCCACCAGGCCAAAGTCGGGCGATGTCGCCACGGTGGTGCCCGCGAAGGCACCGGTGGTCACGTACGACGGATACACCAGGTTGCCCAGCACGTACCCGTGGTACGCATCGAGCGTGTCGGTGGCGGCAACCGCTGCAACCGGTGCGACGACGACCAGCGGTTCGGCCAACGCGGTGTCGGCCATGGCGACCACGCCGACCGGGTCCGCGGCCGTGCTGCTTGCCGTGGCGGCGGTGACGCGCGCCACCCGGGCCGCCTTGAACGCCTTGCCAAACTTCACCTTTACCGTACGCCGGGCGACGGCGCCGGTGCCGGCCAGCTGGCGCGCGCTGGCGGACATCAGCGGCAGGCTTTGCAGCTGCGCTGGGTCAAACGCGGTCACGGCCCCCGGGTCGGCGGGGCTGGCCGAAAGGAACAGGGCCTGGCCGCTCGTCAGTTGAGCCGCCGCCACCACACCGGTGCTGGCGGCCGGGGTGGCCACATAGGGCAGCGACTTGCCCGGCGGCACCAGCAACTGGCGCATGGTGCTGCGCATCGCCGTCACCGGCCCCAGGCCCACCGTTCGTTCGCGCAGCGCGTCGTACAGCACGTAGTCAACGCCTGCGAGGTCGCTCAGGCGCGACTTCGGAATGGGATAGACCGGTTGGCGGTTGCCGTCGAGCGTGAGCGCGCCAAAGTCGTACGTGAGCAGGGTTTTGCCGCCCTGCGTGGTGTAGTCGCGCACCGCCGCCAACAGCGCGTCAGAGGCCACCGTGTGCAGCTGGTCGGGCAGCACCAGCCCGGCGTACTTCCGTGCGCCGGTAGTGCCCAGCGCCAGAAACTGCGCGTCGGTGACCATCGCCATGCGGGTGCCGACCTCGGACGCCGCGTCGGCCCAACTGGTGACGCGCGGGTCGGCCTCGGTCTGGCCGTCGGGCACCAGCAGCATCAGCAGCCCGGGGTCGCCCAAGCCGCCGTTGAACACGGTGGTCACCGGCACGGGAACGGGCACCGGTGGCACCACGACCGGGGGCTCGGCGGGCGGCTCGGTGGGCACCGGCGTGCCCGTGACCACGGGCATGACGACCGACGTGTCGCTCACAGCCGTCGACGGACCGGGGTCGGGACCCGCACCACTGCCCGAGGCCCCACCCGAGCCTCCGCCGCAGCCGGCCAACGCCAGCGCCAACGCAACCAGCAATGGCGACGCGGTCCGCAAGACGTGCGGCGACCGGTCTGCCTCAGCGGGAGAAACAACAACAGGAAGGCGAGAAGCAGAGGGGGTCATGGATCGCTCGGTTCGGTGTATCAACAACAAACCCATTAACCACCAACCACGCCGACGAGTCCGTTCGATGCCGAACAGACGGGTGGTCATTGGAATCTGACCCCGATTAATCGCCAATTAATTCGCGACGCACAAAGCCACCGCTTGGGTGAACAGCCCGCCGGCGCCCGTATGGTCGGTGCCAGCCGCCCTGCCCTACTTCATCGGAACCACCGGCGGCGCCTTCTTGTTTTTCACCATGAACACAAGGAATTTGGCCGGTTGGGTATCGCTCGCGTTTTTGGAGACGCTGTGGATGTCACCGGGCGACTCGTAGAACGTCTGGCCGGCGGCCAAGGTGACGGCTTTGCCGCCTTCGGCCTGCATCACCACCGAACCCGCGAGCACGTAGACGAAGACGTGTGCGTTGTGCCGGTGCTTGGTGGACGCCTCGCCCGGCGCGTATTCCACAGTCAGCATCACACCTTCCTTGCCTCTCAAGCCCGCCATGTCCTGCGCCATGAGCGGCGCGATCTTCTCTGCCATCGCCGGCACTGCCGCCAGGCTCAGAATACCGGTCAAGACGGCTGAAACCGCCAAACGAAACGTCGCCATGGTGTCTCCTGATGGGTGGTGGGATGTAGCGCTTAAAGTCTACTCGCAGGCGAATCTCCGGGTGCGATTTGACCCCCGTCAAGGAGCCGCGCCGATGCTCAACCCCAACCAAAACCCCGCGCGGTGACCGCGCCGGGTGTGGCGGGCGCATCGGCCGCAGCCTCGAAGCGCGGACGACTGCGGGAAAAAGAAGTGCGCATGTTTGAGGCGCAGCCGAGTTTGCGCGCTTCCCCGCAGGCGGAGCACTGCAGATGGTCGCCCGAAGGGCCTGCGGTCGTTCAAGCCTGCCGCACCCGGCGCGGTCTCCGCGCAGCGAGCGCCAAACACCCCGCTCAGACCTCGCACCCCAAACACTCTCACAGGCCGATTTTCAAGCCAAAAGCGCCCATTGTCCTCATCCCCTGGTCATAGTTTGCTATATAAATAATAGCAACTCA
>JANOBJ010000170.1:0-8994 GCA_031411575.1 Betaproteobacteria bacterium
CATGGCCGCCGTGCTGTACCAGCGCAAGGTGCACATCGGTTTTCTGGCCGCGATCGTGGCGGCCAGCAACGCGGGCGGCGCTGGCAGCGTGGTGGGTACACCACCACCACCATGATGTGGATCGCCGGCGTAAACCCGCTGCATGTGCTGGACGCCTATATCGCCGCCGTGCCAGCCTTGATGATTTTTGGGGTGCTGGCCGCGCGGCAGCAACACGCTTACCAGCCGATCATGAAGGAGAACCCGGCCGGCGCGCACATCCACAAGGCGCGGCTGGCGATCGTGGCCATCATCCTGCTGTCGGCGATTGGCGCAAACGTGTACTTCAACCTGCGCAACCCGGCGGTGCTGGATTATTTTCCGGTCATCGGCACGGCGGTGTGGGTGGCCATTTTGGTGACAGCGCTGTGGCGCAAGCCCACCTGGAGCCTGCTGCCCGAAGCCACCAAGGGCAGCATCTTTCTGCTGTCGCTGGTGATGTGCGCGTCGATGATGCCGGTGGAAAAACTGCCGGCGGCGTCCTGGCCGTCTACGCTGGGGCTGGGCTTCATCTCGGCTGTGTTTGACAACATTCCGCTGACCGCGCTGGCCATCCGCCAGGGCGGCTACGACTGGGGCTTTCTCGCCTACGCGGTGGGCTTTGGCGGCTCGATGATCTGGTTTGGATCATCGGCCGGCGTGGCACTGTCCAATCTGTACCCGGAGGCCCGATCGGTCGGCGCGTGGATCAAGGGCGGCTGGCACGTGGCGCTGGCGTATGTGGTGGGGTTTTTCGTGCTGCTCGCAGTGCTGGGATGGGAGCCGCAGACCATTCGCGAGCGCGTCAAGACAGGCGCGGACACCCCCATGAATACTATTAATTTAGTAGCAAACAATGACCAGCTGATGCGGACCAGAGGCGTTATTTAGCATGAAAAAGCCAAAAATCCTGGTGGCGCGCGCCATCTTCCCCGCCATCATCGACAAGCTCTCCCAGCACTTCGAGGTGGAGGCCAACCCGGCCGACACCATCTGGAGCAAGGCCGAACTGGCACAGCGCCTGGGCGACAAGGTGGGTGCCTTCACCACCGGCGGCGAGCGCATCGACGCCGAGGTGCTGGCGGCCTGCCCACAACTGAAAATCGTGGCCAACATGGCGGTCGGCTACAACAATTTCGACCTCGCCGCCATGACGGCGGCCGGCGTGCTGGGCACCAACGCGCCCGACGTGCTGACCGAAACCACGGCCGACATGGGCTTTGCGTTGTTGATGGCCACCGCGCGCCGCGTGAGCGAGAGCGAAGCGTTTTTGCGGGCCGGCCAGTGGACCAAGTGGAGCTACGACATGTTTGCCGGCACTGATGTGCACGGCTCCACGCTGGGTGTGCTCGGCATGGGCCGGATTGGCCAGGCGGTGGCGCGGCGCGGCGCGCACGGCTTTCGCATGCGGGTGATCTACCACAACCGATCGCGGCTGGATGCCGCCACCGAAGCCGCCTGTAAGGCCAGCTACGTCACCAAGGAAGCGCTGTTTCGCCAGGCCGACCATGTGGTGGTGGTGATGCCGTATTCGCCTGAAGCGCACCACACCGTGGGCGCGCAAGAGATCGGCTGGATGAAGCCGGGCGCCAATCTGGTCAACATCGGGCGCGGCGGGCTGATCGATGAAAACGCGCTGGCCGATGCACTGGCGGCCCACAAAATAGCGGGCGCAGGGCTCGATGTGTTCGAGGGCGAGCCCACCGTCAACCCGCGCCTGCTGGCCCTCAAAAACGTGGTGCTCACGCCGCACATTGCCAGCGCCACCACGCCGACGCGCATGGCCATGGCCAATCTGGCGGCCGACAACCTGATCGGCTTTTTGACGCAGGGCAAACCGCTGACGCCGCTGAATCCGTCGATCCTTCCGGCGGTTCTTTCGTCGCCGGCGCCCGGCCCGTGAGCGACAGCGCTGTCGTCTGGCTGGTCGGCGCGCTGGCGCTGTTGAATCTGCTGCTGCTCGTCTGGCTGTTGCTGCGCAAGCCGCCCGACGCGGGCCGCACCGAACTGCTGGGCGCGATTGGCAGCACCACCGAGCGCATCGAGCGCGAGCTGCGCCGCGAGATCAGCGAATCGTCACGCGGCGGCCGGCAGGAGCTGACGCAGAGTTTTGGCAGTTTCCAGCAGGCGCTGGTGCAGCAAAGCGGTGAGGCGATCCGCACGCAGAACGCGCAGCTCGACGCCTTTGCGCAGCAGCTCACGCTCTTGCAGAAGACGCTGGGCGACACACTCACCCAGCAGCTGCAGGGCTTGAGCGAATCCAACGCGCGCCGCATCGCCGAGGTGCGCCAGACGCTGGAGCAGCAACTGGCTCAGCTGCAGCAGTCCAACAGCGCCAAGCTCGACGAGATGCGCAAGACGGTGGACGAAAAGCTGCAAACCACGCTGGAGGCAAGGCTGGGCGAAAGCTTCAAACAGGTGGCCGACCGGCTGGAGCAGGTGCACAAGGGCCTGGGAGAGATGCAGACGCTGGCGCAGGGCGTGGGCGACCTGAAGCACCTGCTGACCAACGTCAAGACCCGCGGCATGTTTGGCGAAGCGCAGCTAAGCGCGCTGCTGGAGCAGGTGTTTGCGCCCGACCAGTACGCCACACAGGTGGTCACGCGCCCGGGCAGCAAAAACCCGGTGGACTTTGCCATCAAGCTGCCGGGACGCTCGGACGACGGCACGCCGCTGTGGCTGCCAATAGACGCCAAGTTTCCCAACGAAGATTACGAACGCCTGCTCGACGCCCAGCAGCGCGCTGATGCGCTGGGCGCCGAGGCGGCCGGCAAAGCGCTCGAAAACCGCATCCGGATGGAGGCCAAATCCATCTCCGAAAAGTATGTGGAGCCGCCCTACACGACCGACTTTGCCATCCTGTTCCTGCCCACGGAAGGCCTTTACGCCGAGGTGCTGCGGCGCCCCGGGCTGATGGAGGTGTTGCAGCGCGAGCACCGTGTCACGCTGGCCGGCCCGACCACGCTGATGGCGATCATGAACTCGCTGCAGATGGGCTTTCGCACGCTCGCGCTCGAAAAGCGCTCCAGCGAAGTCTGGCAGGTGCTGGGCGCCGTCAAGACCGAATTCGGCAAGTTTGGCGACGTGCTGGCCAAGGTGAAATCGCAAACCGAAACCGTGCTCAACACGCTGACCAGCGCCGAGCAGCGCAGCCGCGTCATGGGCAAGGCGCTGCGCAACGTGGAGGCGCTGCCCGAGCCCGAAGCCGCTCGTCTGATCCCGCCGGAGCGCGATGCCGATGAGGGCTGACGTCCCTTCAAACCGCCGCTGAGACTGCGTTGAATACCGCACTCGCGCGCCTGATCGCCGGCCACATCTGCCTGCACGCGTGCATGGCGGGCCTGCGACTCGCCGCGCCGCTGCTGGCCCTGCGCCAGGGCTACAGCCCGATCGCGGTGGGCGTATTGCTCGCGCTGTTCGCGCTGATGCAGGTGTTCCTGGCGCTGCCGGCCGGGCGCTTCACAGACCGGCATGGCCTCAAGCCCCCGGTGCGAATGGCGGTGGTGGCGGCCACGTTGGGCGCGGGCCTGGCGGTGGCGTTCCCGGTGTTCCCGGTGCTGTGCCTGAGTGCCATGCTCACGGGTGGCGCCACCGGTGCGGCGTCGATCGCGCTGCAGCGGCATGTGGGGCGCGCCGCCACCAATGCCACGCAGCTCAAGCAGGTGTTCTCGTGGCTGGCCATCGGTCCGGCCGTGTCCAACTTTATCGGCCCGTTTGCAGCGGGCCTGATGATCGATCATGCAGGTTTTAGGGCGGCCTTCGCGCTGATGGCGCTGCTCCCGATTGCCAGCTGGTTCTGGGTGCGTGGCACGGTCGAGTTGCCGCCCGTGGTGGCGAAGCCCGACGCTGGGAGCCAGCGCACGCTGGACCTGCTGCGAGAGCCGATGATGCGGCGCCTGTTGCTGGTCAACTGGATCCTGTCGTCGTGCTGGGACGTGCATACCTTTGTCGTGCCCATCATTGGCCATGAGCGGGGCCTGAGCGCGTCGGTCATCGGTTCGATCCTGGGTGCCTTTGCCATCGCGGCCACGGCCATCCGCGTGGTGCTGCCGATCGTGGCTGAACGCCTGCGCGAGTCGGCCGTGCTCGCTGTCGCGATGGGCGCCACGGCGCTCGTCTTTGCGGTCTACCCGCTCATGCATTCCGCGCTGGCCATGGGACTGTGCTCAGTGCTGCTGGGCCTGGCGCTGGGTTGCGTGCAGCCGATGATCATGAGCATGCTGCACCAGATCACGCCCGAACACCGCCACGGCGAGGCGCTGGGCCTGCGCCTCATGGCGATCAATGCCTCCAGCGTGCTGATGCCGCTGCTGTTCGGCAGTGCCGGCACGTTGATTGGCGTGGCCGGCGTGTTCTGGGTGGTGGGCGTGATCGTGGGCGGCGGGGCGCGGGTGGCATGGGGGCTGCGCGCCGGCCGGCATCAACCGGCAGCAGCTGACGGCTGACGCCACAGCGGCCGGAACATCCACAGCCCCAGCAGCGGCCCCAGCGCCAGCCACGGCAACACAGTGGCCAGCGGCCAGGCCTGCGCGCTGCGCACAAACAGCTCGATGCTGACCACCGTGATGGCGAAGCCGATGCTGTTGGCAAATGTCAGCACGCTGCCTGCGATTTCGTGCGGCGCGTTCTGCGCGGTCAAGGTCGAGAACTGGGGCGAATCGCCGGACACGGTGATGCCCCAGACCAGCAGCCACAGCATGAACACCGCGCCCGGAGCCGTCAGCATCCAGGGCGTGAGCAGGGCGCAGGTGCCGCTCGCAGCCAACTGCAATGCCGCCACGCGCGCGCTGCCGAAACGGCGTACCAGCAGGCCGCCCGCCACGCAGCCGACAAAGCCGCTGCCGATGATCCAGAAGGCGGCTTCACTCACGTCGGCGCCGGCCAGCCGGGTGGCCAGCACCAGTGGCAGCAGCACGAAGAACGCGTACAGCTCCCACATGTGGCCGAAGTAGCCGAACACCGAGGCGCGCACCGCACGGTCGTGCCAGATCACGCCCAACGCGCGCGGGGTGAAGCGCGCGCCAGACCCCCCGCTGACCCGCTGCGGGCTGTCGGGCACCAACAGCAGCGTGGCCAGCCCGCCCAGCGCCGCGAAGGCCGACACCGCCAGCACCACTGACTGCCACGCCGCCGCGCCAGCCGCCAGGCCCAGCGCGCGCAGGCCGTGGGGCAGGGCGGTGCCCAGCACCAGCGCGCCGATCAGCACGCCCATCGCCGCGCCCAGGCCCTCGCGGTACCAGCTGGCGGCGATCTTCATGCCCACCGGGTAGATGCCGGCCAAAAGAAACCCCACGCAAAACCGCAGGCCCAGCAGCAGCGTCCATTGCCCGTCCAGCAGCACGGTCAGCGCGTTGGCGGCCGCGCCCAGCAGCGCGCAGGTGCAGAACACGCGCGACGGCGAAAACCGGTCGGCCACCATCAGCAGCGCGAAGGCCAGCGTGCCCGCCACAAATCCCAGTTGTACCGCCGAGGTGAGCGTGCCGACCGCGCTGGCCGGCAGGCCCCAGGCGGCCTGCAGATCCGGCATCACGGCGTTGACGGCAAACCAGAGCGACGTGCCCGCGAACTGCGAGAACACGATCACCGGCAGCACGCGCCGCGGGACGTGTGACATCAAGGGAGTTCGTAGAACGACTTGATCGCGCTCCAGGCGTGCTGCGGGTCGTCCACGTAGGTGAATAAATCCAGATCCACCGGGGAGATCGCGCCTTCTTCCAGCAGCACGTCCAGGTTGATCAAGCGCTTCCAGTAGTCGGTGCCGAACAGGATGATGGGCACCGGCTTGGCCTTTCTGGTCTGCACCAGGGTGACCACTTCAAACAGTTCGTCCAGCGTGCCAAAACCGCCCGGAAACGCCACCAGCGCCTTGGCGCGCATCATGAAATGCATCTTGCGCAGCGCGAAGTAATGAAACTTGAAACTCAAGGACGGCGTGATGAAGCGGTTGCCGCTTTGCTCGTGCGGCAGCGCGATTGACAGGCCCACATTGGGCGCGCCGACATCATGCGCGCCTCGGTTGGCGGCTTCCATGATGCCGGGGCCGCCGCCGGTGCAGATGAACAGCTTGTCATTGGGCGCCTGACCATTGCTGTAGGTGCCCACGAGCCGCGCAAACGCTCGTGCCTGCTCGTAGTAGCCGGCGTTGCGCAGCCGCCGTTTGGCCAGCGCCAGCGCGGCGGCATCGCCCGAGCGCTCGGCCACAGCCAGCTCGGCCTGCGCAGTCTCGGCATCCGGGAAGCGCGCGCTGCCAAACACCACGATGGTGTTTTCCACGCCCTGCGCGTACTGGCCAAGGTCGGGCTTGAGCATCTCGAGCTGGAACCGGATGCCGCGGGTTTCGCGCCGCAGCAAAAATTCGGGGTCGGCAAAGGCCAGGCGGTAGGCGTCGGCGTCGAGCGGGTTGCCGGCGCTGGCGTGGGCCTGCAGTTCGGCCCAGGCGTCGGCCAGGCGGCGCTCCTGGAGGTTTTCAGTGTTTTCCATCCGGACATTGTCAACCAGTTTGGCCTACAGGCCGAACGCCAGCGCGAGCGGGATGAACAACAGCGCCAGCGCGTTGCCCAGCAGGATCATGGCCGCCACTTTCTCGGGTTCCTGGTGGTAGCGCTCGGCCAGCAAATACTGCACCACGGCCGGCGGCAGCGCAGCGAACAAAATGAGCTGGCCGCGCGCCGCGCCCGTGAGGCCGAGCGCCCAGGCCAGCGGCAGCGCCACGGCCAGCCCCGCCATCGGCCGCGCGAACGCGCCCAGCAAGCCCAACGGAATGGACTCACGCCTGAGGCCAATCAGCCGCACGCCCAGCGCGAACAGCATCATCGGCAGCATGGCCTCGCCCAGCAGCTTCATGCTGGCCAGCACCAGATCGGGCGGGCGCACGCCGGTGGCGGCGCTGGCAAAGCCAAGCACCGTGCCCAGCATCAGCGGGCTCAGCAGCAAATCACGCGTACGGGCCTGCGCGCTGGTGATGCGCGCACCCAGCGAAAAATGAATCAGGTTGCTGATGGAAAACAGCGCCACCGCCGCGCCAAAATGCTCCGGCCCGAAGGCCAGCAGCGCCAGCGGCAGGCCCATGTTGCCGCAGTTGTTGAACATCACCACCGGCACCAAGGTGCGCGGGTCGGCGCCGCTCGCGCGCGCCACGCCCCAGCCCACCAGCCCGCAGGCCAGGATCAGCAGCGCGCCGCCGAGTAGCAGCAGCGCGTGCTCACCCAGCCGGAACTCGCGCGCGGCCAGCGCCGAGTACACCAGCACCGGCGCCAGCACATCCAGCACGATGTGGTTGAAGGCGGACAAGTCTGGCCGCACGCGCCGCCCGTAGAAATAGCCGAGCGCCACGATCAAAAAGACCGGGATGATGATTTGCGCGATGCGCGAGACGAGTTCCATGGCATTCCGAAGCTGCAGTTACGGGATCATGACAGGCCATGACCTCCCGTTCGCCCTGAGCCTGTCGAAGGGTCGGCTTCGACAGGCTCAGCCCGAACGGTGGGGCGCTGGGGTGGGTACAGGATTCAGCAAGCGGGGCGCCACTCTCTCAGCCACCGCAGCAGCGGCGCGCGAGCGGCACGCAGGTTTTTGTAATCGAGTACGGCGTCGGTCATGGAGGCCAGGCTGTCATGCAAGCGCTGTGCCTGGGCTCGGGTTTGCACCGCCTCGGGCAGCGGCTGCAGCATCACACGGATCGCAAAAATCGCCTGGCGGCGCAGCGTGCCGTCGGGCGCGCGCACCGGCAGAAAGCGCTGGCGCTCCACGCGCAGCCAGCACTGGCGCGCGAAGTGCGCGGGGTGACAAGGGTCGGCGGCGGGGCTGGCAGCGGGGTCGGGTGCAGGCTCGGGTGCGGTATCGGTCGCGTCGGGCCACGGCGCGCGCGCGGTGCGGCGCGGGTGCTGGTCGTACCGGCCCGAGGGCGTGATCGTCCAGACCCAGCGTTGCCACACCTCGCCACCGGTCACCAGCCGCACCAGCTGAGCGGCCGCCACCTGCAGCGCCGCGCTGTCGGCTACCGGGGCGTGCACCGCGCCAAACGGCAAGCCCAGCTTGTCCTCCGGCGCCCAGTGCGAGGGCACGCAGACGCAGAGCCAGGGCAGGGTGCCGGTTTCACCGTCCAGAATGGCCAAGTCTTCTTCGAAACGCAGCGCCAGCGGCAGGTCGTCGCGCAGGCTGCAGGCCGCGGTGCCAGTCAAACCCGTCTGCAGGCCACTTTCTTTGCAAAATCGGCCTGTGGTGCTTATCGCGTGGTCATAGTGTGCTATTGAATTAATAGCGTCTGTGCTATGAAACCCCAGCACCTGGTGCAACGCCTGCCCCGCCTCAACCACCGCGCGCTTCTCGCGCGCCAGCGCGCTGCCTGGCGCCAGCGGAGTCAGCCACGGCCCCTCACCCTCCAGCCGCTGCAGGCCCGGCTGCATGCGAAACGGCACGGCGATCTGGTCGACATCAAACTCCATCATGGTGATTGTGGCGGGGTTTGGAGGGCGCTGGCGCGCAAGCGCTGCAGCCGGGTGCGCCGGAACCCCGCGACTGCTGATCTGGCTGCGCCGCATGTCTGGCCTGCGCAGGTACCGACAGGGATTCAACGCGCCGAACGCACCCCGGGGCCGCCTCATTCGATCGCAGGTTGCAAAAGCCAAACGTTCTCGCCGACACTAATGGACCAAACGGGCCTGGCCCGAAGATCAACTGCGGGGTTTCATGCTATTTTTATCGAAGCAGACTGCTGAACGGCGACAAGCCGCCATGTCACTTTTTGTGGTGAAGTTGGCCGTTTTATGCCGCAGCTGGATGCGGTCTAAATTGCGTTAGCCGCCAAGATGCAGCGCCTTGACAGACAGATCGCAAAGTTCGAGTCCGAGTTGGTGGCCGGTATTGGAATCACGATCGAAGAATCTCGAAAAGTGGCAACGCATGCAGCTACAGACGTCCGATTCCTGCCCGAAACCGCAAAAGACGAAATATTCCTCGCTTCTTGGGTTCCCTTGC
>JANOBJ010000171.1:0-3920 GCA_031411575.1 Betaproteobacteria bacterium
GTGGGCGTGATCATCGGTGGCGCATTCGGCAAGATAGTCGATTCGGTCGTGGGCGACCTGATCATGCCAATCGTCAGCAAGATTTTCGGGGGGCTGGACTTCGCCAATTACTACATCGGCCTGGCCGGTCAGGCGGCTGGGTTGCCCCTGGCAGAAGCGAAGAAGGCTGGCGCCGTGTTTGCCTATGGCAACTTCATCACCGTGTCGCTGAATTTCATCATCCAGGCATTCATCATCATCATGATGGTCAAGCAGATGAATCGCCTGAAGCGGGCCGAGCCTCCGGCGGCGCCGCCCGCCACCCCCGAGGACGTGGTGCTGCTGCGCGAGATCCGCGACAGCCTGAAGCGCTGACAACACTGCCGTCGCGGGCCGGCTGAAGCCCGATTGCTATAAATTCTATAGCTATAGATGCCCATGGTCTTAGGACAATGGGCATTTTTTTGCCTGAAAGCCGGTCAAGCGCGGCTGACCAGTCGGCGGGCCATGCGGATCGCGGCGATCAGGCTGGAGGCGTCGGCCCGGCCAGTGCCGGCAATGTCAAACGCGGTGCCGTGGTCCGGGCTGGTGCGCACCAGCCGCCACGGATGCGGCGTGTCGCCCTGCAGGCCCACGGTCACGTTCACGCCCTGCTCCACCCCCAGGTATTTGACCGGGATCAACCCCTGGTCGTGGTACATCGCCACCACCGCGTCGAACTCGCCCGGCGCGGTGTCGATATCGCCTCCCGGCGCCCGCGCGCGCATGAACACCGTGTCGGGTGCGAACGGCCCGTGGGCGTCGATGCCGGCGGCCTGCGCGGCCTGCACGGCGGGTGCAATCACCTCGATTTCCTCGCGGCCGAAGCGCCCGCCTTCGCCCGCGTGCGGGTTCAGCCCGGCCACGGCGATACGCGGCGCGCGTTGCGCCAGCCCCACAGTGGTGCACAGGAAGTCATGGGTTAGGCAAATGGTTTGCAGCACGTTTTTCAGCGTCACCGCGTCGAGCGCGTCGCGCAGCGAGACGTGAATGCTCACCAGAACGGTGCGCAACTCGGCATTGGCGAGCATCATGCGCACCGGCACCTCGGCCAGCGGCTTGCCGGCCCAGGCGGCGGCTTCGGCCTGCAGCAACTCGGTGTGGCCGGGGTAGCGCGACCACGGCTCGCCGGCGGCGGCCAGCGCCTCCTTGTGCAGCGGCGCGGTGACGATCGCGGCCACCTCGCCGCGCAGGGCTGCCCGCGCCGCCCACACCACGCACTCTGCGGCCAGTTTTCCAGCCTTTCCGCTCACTTGTCCGCATGGGACGGTGATTGTTTGCTCTGATAGTTGTAGCACCGGGATGCACTGCGATGGGGCATCCAGCGCCTGCGCAGCCGTCTCGATCAGCGCCACCGGCAACGCGGGCCGGCCGCCGCTGACCCAGCCGGCAGCCCGCCGCATCACCGCCCCATCGCCCACCACCAAGCAGCCGCGGGTAGCCTCCGGCGCCTCGCGAAATGCCTTGGCGATGATTTCCGGTCCGATGCCAGCGGCGTCGCCGAGGGTGATGGCGATGGGTTGGGCGCCGCTGTTCATAGTCACGCTGGGTTATCGATGTCGATGAACTGGTGCGCCACGCCCAGCTGCGTGGCGACGTGTGCGGCCACGGCCGGCGCGCCGTAGCGCTCGGTGGCGTGGTGGCCGCAGGCGAAGAACGCCACGTTGCACTCGCGGGCGTAGTGCGCCTGGGGTTCGGAAATCTCGCCGGTGATGAAGGCGTCGGCGCCGGCGGCGATCGCGTCCTCAAAGTAGCCTTGCGCGCCGCCGGTGCACCACGCTATAGTTTTTATAGCATCTAATGACCGCCCGACATGCACCACAGGCCGATTGAGCTTGTTTTTCAGGTGCTGAGCCAGGTCTGCGGCGCCTTCGAATCCTGCGCCGTCGGTGCGCTGGCCCAGAAAGCCCAGCTCCTGCTCACCAAAGCGGCCGGCGGCGCCGTCGTGCGCGGCCAGCCCCAGGTGCGCGCCGAGTTGCGCGTTGTTGCCCAGCGCGGGGTGGGCGTCCAGCGGCAGGTGGTAGGCGTACAGGTTGATATCGGCGGCCAAGAGGCGCGCCAGCCGCTGCTTCATCCAGCCGGTGACGGTGCCGTCCTGGCCGCGCCAGAACAGGCCGTGGTGCACCAATATCGCGTCGGCACCGGCGGCAATCGCCGCGTCGATCAGCGCCAGGCTGGCGGTCACGCCCGAGACGATGCGGCGCACCTCGCGCCGGCCTTCCACCTGCAGCCCGTTGGGGCCGTAGTCCTTGAAGCGGGCCGGCTGCAGCAGCGCATCGAAGGCGGCGAGCAGGGTGGAACGGTCGGTGGTGGCGGTCATGGGCGGTGGCGGCGGGGGTGACGACGGGTGGTGGCGACGGGCGGTGTCAGGTACCTTCGGGTGGCAACGGTTCGGTTGGACTGGCGCAGGGGCGGACGGGTAAACGGCGCGCAAAGACCATCAAAGTCGCGCAAATGCGCTCGCCCTGCCGTGAATTGTCGGGCAAGTTCGCCGACAATTCAGCCATGAAGCGTTTTTGGCTCCTCTTTTCCCAAGCGGTCACGGTGTTGCTGGCCGCGTACTTTGTCGTGGGCACCCTCAAGCCCGAATGGCTGGGCAAACCCTCCGCCACGGGCGGCTCGGTCGCGCTGATCCAGGCGCCGGCCACCGCCTCGGGCGGGCAGCCGGCCGCCGGCAGCTTCGCGGCGGCGGCCAAAAAGGCGTCGGCCGCCGTGGTGAGCATCAACACCAGCAAGGCGGCCGAGAAAAACCCGCACAACAACGATCCGTGGTTCCGCTTTTTCTTCGGCGAGCAGGGCAACCAGCCGCAGGCGGGCCTGGGCAGCGGCGTGATCGTCAGCCCCTCGGGCTACATCCTCACCAACAACCATGTGGTGGAGGGCGCCGACGAGATCGAGGTGATCCTGAACGACGCGCGCCGCACCAAGGCCAAGGTGATCGGCACCGACCCCGACACCGACCTCGCCATCCTCAAGATCGAGCTCGACAAGTTGCCGGTGATCGTGCTGGGCAGCTCGGACGCGCTGCAGGTGGGCGACCAGGTGCTGGCCATCGGCAACCCGTTTGGCGTGGGCCAGACGGTGACCAGCGGCATCGTGAGCGCGCTGGGGCGCAACCAGCTGGGCATCAACACGTTCGAGAACTTCATCCAGACCGACGCGGCCATCAACCCCGGCAATTCGGGCGGCGCGCTGGTCGACGTGAACGGCAACCTGATGGGCATCAACACCGCGATCTACTCGCGCTCGGGCGGCAGCATGGGCATCGGCTTTGCCATCCCCGTCTCGACCGCCAAGCTGGTGCTCGAAGGGATCGTGAAGGAAGGCCAGGTCACGCGTGGCTGGATCGGCGTGGAGCCCAATAACCTGTCGCCCGAGCTGGCCGAAACCTTCGGCGTGAAGGCCAAAGAAGGCGTGATCATCACCGGCGTGCTGCAAAACGGCCCGGCCGCGCAGGCCGGCATCCGGCCCGGCGACGTGATCGTGGCGGTGGCGGGCAAGCCGGTGAGCAATGTGTCGGAGCTGCTGTCCAACGTGGCGTCGCTCAAGCCCGGCACGGCCACCAAGTTCGGCTTGCTGCGACGCGATGACAAGGTCGAGCTGGACGTCACGCCCGGCACCCGGCCCAAGCCGCGGCTGCCGGCTTCGCGCTGAACGGCGAGTTGTAACAGCGGGCTGAATCGCCGGTAGCCACGCCGGGCTGTCACATCATTCTGGTGACAGTTGCCACCGTCTGATTGCTATTATTTATATAGCAAACTATGACCAGATGATGCTCACATCAGCCTGTTTTGACTATGAATTGGCGGTTTCGGTGCCGTCTTCGGGCGCCTTGGCGTGCTTGATGAAAATCTGCGCCGCCCAGATGCCCACCTCGTACAGCAGGCACATCGGAATGGCCA
>JANOBJ010000172.1:0-26714 GCA_031411575.1 Betaproteobacteria bacterium
CACCAGGGGTTTCGTCTATATGGACACCCCGGGTTACGACCCGGTCAGCGCCACCGGGCAGGTGGCAGGCGGCGCCAACATCATCTGCTTCACCACCGGACGCGGCTCGGCCTACGGCTGCGCCCCGTCACCGTCGCTCAAGCTCGCCACCAACTCGGTGCTGTGGCGACGGCAGGAGGAAGACATGGACATCAACTGCGGCGAGATCGTGGACGGCACGGCCAGCGTGGCCGAGATGGGACAGCGGATTTTCGAGCTGGTGCTGGCCACGGCATCGGGCAGCCAGAGCAAAAGCGAGCGCCACGGCTATGGGCAGAACGAGTTCGTGCCCTGGCAGGTCGGCGCGGTCATGTAAGGTCATGGGAGTCCATTTTTATGTCAAAAACCATTGAAGTCCACGCCCTTAGGTCATCTATTGCTATTATTTTAGTAGCATGCGGCAGCTCGGAAATGGAAGCCCAGACCGTCGCCGCCAACCTGGTGCTGGCCAACCTGAGCGGCCACGACTCGCACGGCGTGGGCATGGTGCCGCGCTACGTGGATGCGGTGCTGGAAGGCGGGCTGACGCCCAACGCCAGCGCCCGCACCGTGCTCGACGGCGGCGCCCTGCTCACGCTGGACGGCCAGCGCGGCTATGGCCAGGTGGTGGGCGAGCAGGCCATGCAGCTCGGTATGGCGCGTGCCGCGCAGCACGGCAGCTGCATCCTCGCCCTGGGCAACGCGCACCACCTGGGCCGCATCGGCCACTTTGCCGAGATGGCGGTGGCGCGCGGCCTGGTGTCGCTGCACTTCGTGAACGTGCTGTCGCGCCCGGTGGTGGCGCCCTGGGGCGGCGGCGATGGCCGCTTTGGCACCAACCCTTGCTGCATTGGCGTGCCGCTGGCGGGCCGCGAGCCCTTTGTGCTGGACTTTGCCACCAGCCGGGTGGCGCAGGGCAAGATGCGCGTCGCCTACAACGAAGGGCGCCAGGTCGAGCCGGGCTACCTGATTGACGCACAGGGCCAGCCCACCACCGACCCCGGCGTGGTGGTGGTGCCGCAAGGGCCGGACCCGACCCGCGGCCTGTTTGGCGCGCTGATGCCGTTTGGCGAACACAAGGGCTACGGCATGGCCGTGGCCTGTGAGCTGCTGGGCGGCGCGCTCACCGGCAGCGGCACCTGGCACCGGCCGGCCGACACGGCCCGGGCAGTGGTGAACGGCATGTTGACGATCCTGATTGACCCAGCCAAGCTCGGCACGCAAGCTGCGTTCGAGCAGGAAGCGCTGGCGTTTGTCGATTGGCTGAAGTCAGGCCCGGCGGCGCCGGGTCACGACGCGGTGCGCCTGGCCGGCGAGCCAGAGCGCGCGGCGCGGGCGCAGCGCGAACGCGACGGCATTGTGATCGACGACACCACCTGGGCCGAAATCGAGGCGGCGGGCCGCAAGGTCAACGCCAAGATCTAGGGCCACCGACGGCGCCGTGTTGGGTGGCCGGCAGCTCGCGAATCGACTCGTCGGCCACCACGAAGACACGGTCGCCCGCGCGGCGCTCGATCGGGTGCATGCCGGTGAAGCTGCCAAAGGCGGGTAGCACGCCCACCGCAGCGGCCGGCTCCGCGCCGGTGTCGTCGCCCAGCCAGAAGCACGGCAGGCGCAACCGGTCGTTGGCGCGGCCGCCGAGCGACACGCAGGGGTGCCAGTGCCCTGCCAGCACATAGGCGCCGGCCACGGGCTGCGGGTGGTGGCACAGCGCAAATGGGCCGAGCATCAAGGGTTCGTCCACCGCTTCGATATTCAGCGCGGCGGGCGGGTCGCCGGCGCGGTCGTCGTGGTTGCCGCGCACCAGCGTGAGCGCCAGCCCCGCGTGGGCCGCCCGCCAGCGGGCCAGTGCGCCCAGCGTGCTGGCGGCATGCGAGCGAGCCGAGTGCAGGAAATCCCCCAGAAACACGATGCGCCGCGCACCGGTTTCAGCGACGAGTGCGCTCAGTACATCCAGGGTTTCGGTGGTGGTGCCGCGCGGCACGGGCACGCCAAGGCGGCGAAAGCTCACTGCCTTGCCAAAGTGGGCGTCCGCCACCAGCAGGGTTTGGGTCTCAGTCAGCCAGACGGCGCCACTGGGGTGCAGGCCGATCGGGTGGCCTGCCAACCGCACTTCAAGCATGAAAATGCCTTCAGGTGCCCGTCAATGGGTCATTTTTAGCTATTGATTTTATAGCATCAAGGCCAGGCTGGCCTCCAGATGCTCGGACGGCGCGCGCTTGAAACCCGAGCGCGCGAAGCGCTGCAGCCGCCCCACCATGAACGCGGTGAGCACCGCCGCGCGCACCTGCGCATCGACACTCGGCGTGGCCGAGCCGTTGGCCTCGGCCGCGCTGCGCAGGCTTTGCTTCAGGGTGGATTCGATCTTGTCGAAGAACTGGTTCATGCGCTGCTGCAGGCGGTCGTTTTCGAACACCAGCGCATCGCCCACCATCACACGCGTCATGCCGGGATTCTTCTCGGCAAACTGCAGCAGCATGGCCACCACCTTGCCGGCCTGGCCGGCCGGCGAGCCTTCGCGCTCGGCAATCTGGTTGACCAGCGAGAACACGCTCTGCTCGATGAACTCGATCAGGCCCTCAAACATCTGCGCCTTGCTGGCGAAGTGGCGGTACAGCGCCGCCTCGCTCACATCCAGCCGCGCGGCCAGCGCCGCGGTGGTGATGCGCTCGGCGCCCGGCTGCTCCAGCATCGTGGCCAGCGCCTGCAGGATCTGCACCCGGCGCTCACCCGGCTTCGGGCGTTTGCGCGGCGCGGCGGCAGGGTCCGTGGCAGACAGGGGGGCGATGGGGCTGAGCTCGGCTTCGGGCATGGTGTAACGCAACGTATTTTTTTCATTCTCGCACAGCGGCACTGAGGGTTTTGCCGGGTGGCGCCACAGCGGCCCCACCGTCATCCGGGTGCGGGAAACACCAGCGTCACACGCAGGCCGCGCCCCCGTGCGCCGCCGGCCAGCTGCAGCTGCGTGCCATGCACCCGCGCGATCTCATCGGCGATGGCCAGGCCGAGGCCGCTGCCCTCGCCCTGGGTGCCTGGCACACGGTAAAAGCGCTCCAGCACGCGGCTGCGTTCGGCTGGCGCCACGCCGGGGCCATCGTCTTCGACTTCGACAAAAGCCCGCTGGCGAGAAGCGCCGTGTCCTGGCGCGGCTTCATCGCCCTCAGCCTCTGCGGTCTCCGGGCGGTAGCCGCAGCGCAGCGTGACGGTGCCGCCTTCGGGGGTGTAGCGGATGGCGTTGTCCACCAGGTTCATCATCAGTTCGCGCAGCACCCATTCATGCCCCATGACCTGGGCCGGCTGCGCCTCCAGCCCCAGGTCCATGCGCCGTGCGGTGGCCGCGTCGAGCTGCGCTTCGAGCACGGTTTCGCAGACCACCTGCAGGTCCACCCGCTGCATCGGCAGGCCATCGGCAGCGCGAGCGTCGGCCCGTGACAGGGCCAGCAACTGGCTGGCCAGCTGCGACGTGCGACGCGCAGCCTGGCGCAGGTGGTGAATCTGGTCCGCTCTTATTTCAATAGTATTAAATGGCCCATCGGTGCGGACATCAGGCGGTTTTGACCTGGATTTTGCGCTCACGGCCTGTGCCCAGGCCTCCACTTGCGCCTGCAGGCCGGCCAGCGGTGTTCGCAGCTGGTGCGCGGCATCGGCAACGAAACGGCGCTGGCTTTCGGCCTGCGCGTTGACCAGACCAAACAGCCGGTTGAGCGAGCGCACCAGTGGCCGGACTTCTTCGGGCGAAGCCTGTTCGTCGATGGCGCTCAGGTCGCGCGGCGAGCGGTGTTCCACAGCAGCGGTCAGCTCCGTCAGCGGGCGCAACGCTCGCCGTACCGCCCAATTGACCGCCAGCGCTGCGGCCAGCGCCAGCACCAAATTGGGCAGCAGCACCTTGAATGCCACCGATCGCAGCCAGCTCTGACGCGAATCCGAGCCATCGGCCAGCCACACGACAAACTCGCCGCCCTGCGTCTGCACACGCTGGGCGGCAACCCGGTAGGTGATGCCGTTGCGCGCTTCGCTGCGAAACTCCGGCTCGCGGGTGGTCGGCGGCGCACTGGCGAGCGCGCCATCGCCCAGCAGCGGCCGACCCGCCAGGTCAGTCACGGCGAAGCCAGCCAGGCCGGCGCGGTCCTTGACGAACTCTTCAACGGACGGCGCCATCAGCAGCACCGGTGGGCCGGACGGAGCAGCCCCGGATGCCACAATCGAACCGGCGAGCAGCGGCAACAGCTGCTGCAGCTGGCGGTCTTGCTGGATCGCGGCGTTGTCGGCCAGCCGGTAGTCAAACCAGGCGCTGATCAGGGCCAGCAGGCACAGCGGCACCAGCAACATGCCCAGCAGCCGGCGCTGCAGGCCAGCGGCGACACCGCGCCCATGAGCACCTCCACGCATGCCGGCTTCAGGCGCCACCGGCCAGTTCAAGCCGGTAGCCAAAGCCCCGAATCGAACGCAGCGCAATGCCGTGCGGCTCCAGCTTGCCGCGCAGCCGCGAGATGTACACCTCCACCGCGTTGGGCGTGATCTCCTTGTCCCATCCCGTGAGGGCCTGCAGCAGCTTGTCCTTGCTGGCTGGCTTGGGCGCCTGCAGCAGCAGGTACTCCAACACCGTCCATTCACGCGGCCCCAGCTCGATGGTGGACGCCTGTCCGTTCAGCCTGACGGTGGCGCGCCGGTGCGCGGTGTCGAGCTCCAGCGGACCAATGCCCAGCACCGCCGAGGTGGCCGCCTGCGAACGCCGGAGCAGCGCGCGCAGCCGCGCCAGCAACTCAGGCAGTTCAAACGGCTTGACCATGTAGTCGTCAGCGCCCATGTCCAGCCCCTGGACGCGGTCGCGCAGCGCGTCGCGCGCCGTCAACATCAACACCGGCATGGCGTGGCTGGCAGTCGATGAGCGGCGCAGCCGCTGCGTAAGCTGTAGCCCGTCCAGCTGCGGCAACCCGATGTCAAAGATCGCCGCGTCAAAGGTTTCGGTCTTCAGCACCTCTTCTGCGCGCTCGGCACTGCCCACCCAGTCCACCGCATAACCCGCGTCAGTCAACCCCAGCTTGATGCCACTGGCAACCATGACGTCGTCTTCGACCAGCAGGAGGCGCATCTCTGACTTCCGCGACGCGTCAATGGCACGCGAGCATGGGGTCGAACACTTTAGTAGCTATATTTTCAATAGCAATAAACGGCCGAGAGGTGAGGACTTCAAGCATATTTTGGCATCAATGCGACCGAATCATCGTGCCGTAGGCCTGCTCGGTCAGGATCTCCAGCAGCATGGCGTGCGGGACTCGGCCGTCGATGATGTGCACCGAGTTCACCCCGCTTTTGGCGGCATCCAGTGCACCCGCGATTTTGGGCAACATGCCGCCCGAAATGGTGCCGTCGGCAAACAGCTCGTCGATTTCGCGGGCGGTGAGGTCGGTCAGCAGTTTGCCGTTCTTGTCCAGCACGCCGGGTGTATTGGTCAGCAAGACCAGCTTTTCCGCCTTGAGCACCGTGGCCAGCTTGCCGGCCACTACGTCGGCGTTGATGTTGTAGCTCTCGTTGTGCTCGCCAAAGCCGATCGGGCTGATGACAGGGATGAAGGCATCGTCCTGCAGCGCCTTCACCACGCTGGGGTCGATCGATTCGATATCGCCCACCTGGCCAACGTCGTGCTCCTTGGACGGGTCGCTGCTGTCCACCATCTTGAGTTTGCGCGCGCGGATCAATCCACCGTCGCGCCCGGTCAGGCCCACGGCCTTGCCGCCCGCCTGGTTGATCAGGCCCACGATGTCCTGCTGCACCTCGCCGGCCAGCACCCATTCCACCACCTCCATGGTTTCTGCATCGGTCACGCGCATGCCCTGGATAAACGTGCCCTTCTTGCCGAGGCGGTTCAGCGCGGTCTCGATCTGGGGGCCTCCGCCATGCACTACCACCGGGTTCATGCCAACGAGCTTCAATAGCACCACGTCCTCGGCAAAGTCGGCCTGCAAGGCCGGATCCGTCATCGCGTTCCCCCCGTATTTGATGACCATGGTCTTGCCATGAAACTTGCGGATGTAGGGCAGCGCCTGCGCCAGGATTTCGGCTTTGTCGCGGGGCGAGATGTGGAGGACGGTGTCGGTCATGGTCTGAATCGGCAGCTGGTGTTGGATACGCAAATTGTGCCGCATTGGCAGTGTTTGCAGCAGGTTTTGTGCCGCCGCAAGCAGTCGCGAGCCTCCGCCTAAAATCCCGGCATGCTCAAGATCGACTGGGTGCGCTACGCCGCCCTGCTATGGGGACTGGCGGTGTTCATGCCGGTCGGCGCCAATTACCTCGCGTTTTTCATGCTGATGGCCTGCATGCTGCTCCAGCACGGCCTGCGCGAACGCCTGACCCGGCTGCGACACCATGCCATGTGGTGGCCCGCGGTTGCGTTTGTGGTCTGGACGCTGGTGGTGCTCGTTCTGATGCCGACCTACCCCGAGACGCCATCCAACCTGTGGCATGCGTTCCGGATCGTGGCGACGTTGGCGCTGGCGCTGGCGCTCACGCGAGACGAGGCAGTCTGGGCGCTGCGCGGCTTTCTGATCGCAGGAG
The DNA here is from genome assembly GCA_031411575.1 of Betaproteobacteria bacterium. Lineage (GTDB taxonomy): Bacteria > Pseudomonadota > Gammaproteobacteria > Burkholderiales > Burkholderiaceae_C > JANOBJ01. The sequence goes on from JANOBJ010000172.1 coordinate 6,574, forward strand.
CGGCCAGCCTGCTGCTGGTGGGCGCGAGTCAACTGGTCGCCTTTCCCGAAGCGGCAATATGGAGCAGCCTGCTGCACCATTCGGGCAACAAATCCATTTCCAACGCCGTCCTGTTTGCGTTGATGGCGTCGTCACTCTCGGTGATTGGCCTTGATCGAGCCGGCTGGATTCGCGTTTCCAGCGTGCCGCTGGCCATTGCATTGCTATCGGTGGCCGTCTGGGTGCTGCCATCGCGAACGTCGGTCCTCATATTTCTGGTTGTAGTGGCTGCGGCGTGCGTGCATCAGTGGCGCTCCCACTGGCTTGCGCTGGTGGTGGCGCTTGTCATCGCCACCTTGGGCGCTGGGGCCGTGGTCACCGGCGTGCCCAAGGTGCAGCAGCGCCTGGCGCAGGGCATCACCGAGATCCAGAGCGCCCGTGCGGGCAAGGTTTCTGAGGAGAGCTGGGGGGTACGTGTCAACATGTACCGGCATACGATGGACATGGTCGCCGAGCGGCCGCTCACCGGTTGGGGCATCGGCGCCTGGACGCAGCAGTGGAAGCAGCGTGTGCCAGCGGCTCTGCGGGAGTTCAACATGCCCCACAACGACTTTCTGTGGATGGGTGCTCAGGCGGGCGTACTGGGCAGCGTGACGTTGCTGCTGCTGCTGCTGGCGGGCCTACGCGCGTCATGGACGCGGCGCGATCTGACCGGGCGTCTCGGCATGGTGGCGGTGCTGACACTACTGGTTGCCGCGTCCGTCAATTCGGCCATGCGTGACGCCGCCATCGGACTCAGCCTCATCTGGGTGGCGGGGTTGTACTTGCGAATGGTGTCAGAGCCCGGCGATGCCGTGGCGCTGCTACATCGCCCCGCGCCCCGACAGCACCACGCGAACCGTTTTCAGCAAGATCACCCAGTCCACCCACAGTGACCAGTTGCGCACGTACCAGCTGTCCAGTGCCGAGCGTTGGGCAAAGGTGGTGTGGCTGCGACCACTGACCTGCCAGAGCCCCGTCAGACCCGGACGGACCTGCAGGTACAGCTCCATCGCTTCGGCAGAATAATCGGGCAGTTCCCGGCGCAACAATGGGCGAGGCCCGACTAGACTCATCTCGCCGCGCAATACGTTCCAGAGTTGGGGCAGCTCATCAATGCTCAAACGGCGGATCAGACTACCGACCTTGAGGACGCGTGGATCCCGGGTCAGCTTGAAATTGTTCGCCTCGTACTCGGCGTAGAGGGACGGATTACACGTCTTCCATGATTCGAGTACGGCATCTGCGTCTTTCACCATGGAACGAAATTTTATGAACTCAAAGTCTTCCCCATCGCCTCCCACGCGAGGTTGCGAGTACAGCACCGGAGCGCCATCTTCGCGCCGGATCCGCCACGCAACCCATGCCATCAGCGGTGACAGCCCGACCAACAGCAGGCTCGCGATCAGCATGTCAATGCTGCGTTTAAGCCAACGCGAACTACGGCTGAACAGGCGGTGCTGAAGCCGCAAAAAAAGCACGTCATTGCTAAAAAAATGTTGCGCTTGCATGCCCTGCACGGGCAGTCCCTGCAAAGCGGGCACCACAAAAACCTCAAACCTTTGAGCATGGAGGGTGCGCACGAGGGTTGCCGCCTGACCATTGCTCTGCTCGTCCAGCGCCACAACGATCACCTCGCAGCCCAGCTGGCGGGCCAATGATTCGACGTCGCCGCTCACCAAGTGGCGGGGAATCCCGCCCATTTCATCGGTGTCTGCACCGGCATCTGCCAGCCACACACCCGAAAAACTGGCCATGCCAGCGACATCGACCCCCATGTGGCGCTCGCGTTGAAGGGCCGAGGCTGCCTCCGTCGCGTTGGCGCTTTCGCCTATCACCAAGGCCTTGCGTGTCCAGCAGCCGGCGCTGATCATCACCTCACGCATCAGCAGCCGACCTAGCGGTACCAAGGCCAGCACCAGCGCCCAGGCGAGCACTGGTACCGTGCGGTTGTTGCTGATCTGAATGAAAAAGTTGAGTGCAAAGTTGAGCAACGCGACCAGCCCGACATAGCGCCAGATCACCCGCACCTCTTCCCAGAACGCCGAACGCCGCGCATATTGGCCGCCTGCTGCAAGAGACAGAATGACCAACAGGGCCATGAGGCTGAAGGCTCTGCCGCCCAGCGTGGACAGCGGAAACCACTGCGATAGATCAGTTCGTCCCGTCCAAACGGCTAGTAGCACGGCCAGCGCCCACGCCGAGAACATGGCCGCCAGATCGGCCAGCAGTAACGCCGCTGTACGCGCGCGTCCCCCCGGCCCGCTAAAATTCGAGTTCTTCGTCATCCGAAAAAAGAATATGCACTTAGTCTCTATTGTGCTCTCAGGGGGAGCAGGCACCCGTTTATGGCCGGTCTCCCGCCATGCCCTGCCCAAGCCTTTCATGCAGTTGGGCGGCAGTTCTCTGCTTCAGCAGGCGATAGAGCGCGGTCAGGCCTGCGGGACGGACGACACCATCGTGGTGACGAATCAGGACTATTTGTTTCTGACGCGTAACGTCATCAAGGAACTGGCTGATCCGCCAAATACCCATTACTTGCTGGAGCCCAAGGGGCGCAACACAGCCCCAGCCATTGCGCTGGCCGCGTTGGCTTGCGCGGCGCAGCATGGATCTGATTCCGTGATGCTGGTACTCCCGGCCGATCATCTGATTCCGGATACTGAAGCTTTTGTGGCCAACGCGCTGGAAGCCGCAAGGCATGCCGTGCAGGGCCAACTGGTGGTTTTCGGCATCTCCCCCACCGCGCCAGAAACCGGCTTCGGCTACATCGAAGTGGAGAAAGCCAGCCGACAGACCCAAAAAGCCCTGCGGTTTGTTGAAAAACCTGATCTCGCAACCGCGCACGACTACTTGGCGACTGGTCGCTACTACTGGAACAGCGGCATGTTCTGCTTCACGGCCAGCGCCATCTTGAAAGCGTTCGACGACCACGCCCCGGAAGTGCTTGCGGCTGCCAAAGCAACCTGGGACACCGCCAGAACGGCCGACGGTGTGACGCGCTTTGAACTTCACAGCTTCGGGCGCCAGCCAGACATAAGCATTGACTACGCCGTGATGGAGCGTGCCAGCAACGTGACGCTGGTGCCAGCCAAGTTTGGCTGGAGCGATGTCGGCTCGTGGCCCGCCGTTGCCGCCGCGCATGCGGCTGACGCCAGCGGAAACACGTTGGTCGAAGATGAGGGGATGACGTACGTCACCGTCGACACCAGCGGTACACACGTGCAGGTAGAGAGCCATTGTTCAAAAGTCGTCGCCACGGTGGGCGTGCATGACCTTGTGATTGTGGACACGCCCGATGCTTTGCTGGTTGCCCATAAGAATGTTGCACAGCAAGTGAAGACTGTTGTGGATGCACTCCGCGAGCGCAAGCACGGCAGCACGCATTTACCGTCTGCCGTGCGAAGGCCTTGGGGCACCTATGCGACTCTCAAGGAAGAAGACGGCTACAAGGTCAAACGCATCACCGTCAGGCCCGGCCAGAGTCTGAGCCTCCAGTTCCACCATCACAGAGCGGAGCACTGGACGATTGTCAAAGGAAGTGCCATCGTTCAAGTCGGTGACATCGAGTACCCCATGACGGCCGGTCAATACCGTTACATTCCGACCGGAGAAAAGCATCGACTGACCAACGCTGGACGTGATGAACTGGTGCTGGTGGAAGTCCAGTGCGGGTCATATTTGGGGGAAGACGATATCGTCAGGCTTGCAGACGCATATGGGCGAGCTGACCTTCCTGTGGCGACAGGAGCAACCTGAGATGCTTCAGTCCGCTTGGACCTACCGGAATTTCATTGCTGCAAGCATCGCCGGCGAATTGAAAGGCCGCTACGCACGGAGTACGCTTGGTGCGGCCTGGTTCATTCTTCACCCGCTGGCGCAGGCGGCGATCCTTTCCCTCGTTTTGGCCGAAGTCCTCAGCGCGAAGATGCCCGGCGTCGTGTCGAAGTCAGGCTACGCCATTTATGTCATGTCCGGAGTCGCTGCCTGGAGCCTTTTTTCCGAGATCGTGACGCGGAGCACGGGCATTTTTGTAGAGTACAGCAGCGCTCTCAAGAAGATAGCATTTCCGAGAATCTGCCTGCCGATCGTGGTTGGCGGAACCGCACTTTTCACCCACGCGTTGTTGCTTGTCGCGGTTTGCATCGTTCTTGTGGCACTGGGCCATTGGCCAGCGTGGTCATGGCTCGCCCTTCCATTGGGCATGCTGGTCATCGCAGCGTTCGGTTTCGGGCTCGGCCTGATACTGGGTACGTTCAACGTCTTCAGTCGGGACGTTGCGTTTTTGCTCACCGTGGTACTCCAGTTCTGGTATTGGCTGACCCCGATCGTTTACAGCACCGACATGGTGCCGCAGCGCCTGCAAAGCTTGCTCGCTTTGAATCCGATGACGGCCCTGGTAAACCTGTATCATGACGTGATCTTCCGCGGCATCTGGCCAGCGTGGTCCAGTCTGGCTTATCCTGTAGCGGCAGCCGTTGCCTTATTGCTGGTCGCGTTGTTTGTGTTCAGGCGTGCAAGCGCGGAGCTGGTGGATGCGCTGTAACCGAAGATCTGCGTGATGGCCGTGCATGAAGTCTTTCGGGTTGAGGGCCTGAGCAAACAGTACTCAACATACCGAAGCAACCTCCACAGGTTCGGCGGCTGGTTCGGGTTGCCGGTGTCCCCCACGAAAACGCATGTGGCGTTGCAAGGCGTCAGCTTCGGCGTGGTGCCAGGTCAGTGTATCGGAATACTCGGGCAAAACGGGGCCGGGAAAAGTACGCTGTTGAAGCTGATAACGGGAACGATTCGCCCGACGACCGGCGCAATACAGGTGTCTGGCCGGGCGAGCGCCATGCTTGAGCTCGGTCTCGGTTTCAATCCAGAATTTACGGGCCGGCAGAACGTGTATCTCGCAGGCGGGTTGATGGGCCTGGGGCGTACCGAGCTGACGGAATTGATGCCATCGATAGCCGGGTTCGCCGAGCTTGGGGATTTTTTTGAGCAGCCACTCAGGGTGTACAGCAGCGGCATGCAGGCGCGCCTTGCATTCGCAGTCGCGACCGCAACACGCCCAGACATCCTGATCGTCGATGAGGTGCTTTCGGTTGGCGACAGCTATTTTCAACACAAGAGCTTTGCGCGGATCCTGGATTTCAAGCAACGGGGAACCGCTGTTTTGTTTGTGAGCCATAACATTGGCGATATCCTGGCGCTTTGCGACAGGGCTATCTTGCTCGACAAGGGTTCTGTCTTGAAGGATGGCCCTCCCGACGAAGTGACGGATTACTACAACGGACTTGTCGCAGCGCGGGAGAACGACAAGCTGGCGATTCAACAGACACGAACTGCCGACGGCTGGTCTGTCAGCAAATCCGGGAACGCCAAAGCTTCTGGAAGGCGCCTGCGATTGCTTGACTGCGAGGATGGCAGCGAACTGTCGGTAGTTCGCGTCAATCAGCGTGTGCGCGTGGAGCTGCACGTGGAAACGCATGACGACCTCGACACAATGGTGTTTGGGCTCATGATTCGCAGCAGGACTGGTCATGTGGTGTGGGGCTCCAACACCCAGCATACCGATCAGGTGTTGTCAGACATCAAGCGCGGCAGCGACGTTGTGTACACGGCCGAATGGGTTTGCGCGCTAGGCCCTGGGTCGTACTCCATAACCTACGCCCTGACAGCATCCGAATCTCACGCCGCAGGATGTTTTGAGTGGGCTGACAACCCCCTGGTGTTCGATGTCGTTTCGGGCAATGTTCCGTATTTTGTTGGGTCCAGCTATTTGGACGTAAGCTTTGCTGCAAGGATTGATCTGCATGACGCCGCTTGAACGAACGCTGATGACGATATCGTGCACAGATGCCGACAGCATCCCCAAAGTTGATGCTTCAGGCACGACGGTGCTGGCCGGCGGGCAAGCGGTCCAGATCATGCACAACGGGCTGAGGGTCGTGTCTGGCGGTTACTACGGCGACTGGATGTCGCACATCATCCGGGCACTCAGGGGACACCACGAACCTCAAGAGGAACTTGTTTTCCATCACCTGCTCCGATACGTCCGGCATAACACCACGATGATCGAGCTGGGCGCGTTCTGGTCGTACTATTCCCAGTGGTATCTAAAGGAAGTTCCGGGTTCGCGGTCCATTTGCGTTGAGCCCGACGGCAAGCACCTGCAGGTGGGGCGCAGAAACGCCGAGTTGAATGGACTGAGCGACCGTATCCGGTTTGTCGAAGCCTGGGTCGGCAACGAGTTCAAGCCCAAACATGCCGGTGCAATTGAGTCCAGTGCGATCAGCGTGGAATTGCCCATGCTGGACATGACCGCCGCTCTTGAGTTGAACAAGAATCAACCCATCGAATTGCTGCACATGGACGCGCAAGGTGCAGAGTTGGGCTTCATCCGGTCCATACGTCATTCGGGGATGAGTGGCAACGTCCGCTTTCTGATGGTGTCGACCCATCACAGCTCAATCTCTGGATCCCCGACGACGCATCGCGACTGTTGCCACGCCATACAGCAATGTGGCGGGCACGTACTGGTGGAGCACAGCGTGCAGGAGTCATACAGCGGCGATGGGTTGATTCTGGCCTCGTTCCTCGATTGCGATCGGAGCATTCGGTTTCCATTGATCTCCCGCAACGATGCTGCGCTTTCGCTGTTCCCGACACCATGAGCTTCCGGTCGTACGCCCAGAATTTTGAAGACGTCATGCTGTGGCGGGCACTTCGGCATGTTCAAAGCGGGTTCTACATCGACATCGGCGCCCAGCATCCCCGATTGGATTCGGTCAGCCGTGCTTTCTACGAAAACGGCTGGCGTGGACTTCATGTGGAACCTGTCGCAGAGTACGCACGATTGCTTCGTGAGGATAGGCCAGATGAGTCGGTTTTGGAGATGGCTCTCGGTGATGGCTCGAGTTCCGAAATCACGTTGTACTGTGTAACCGAAACCGGGCTCAGCACGACCAACAGCGCCTTGGGGCGTGGTTACCTGACAGGCGGACAACGGGATGTCAAGCCTGTGGTCGTGCCCGTATCCTCACTGAGAGCGGTAGCAAAACAGTTGCCCCAAACAGAGGTGCACTGGATGAAGATCGATGTAGAAGGAGCGGAGAAGCAGGTACTGGATGGCTGGGATTCAACATCCCTCCGACCCTGGATACTGCTCATCGAGGCGACTGAGCCCAATTCGTCTCAACCGAACCATCAGTCGTGGGACGCGAAGGTTGTGGCGTCAGGTTACGAGTTTGCCTACTTTGACGGCTTGAACCGGTTCTACGTCGCAAGCGAGCACGCGGAACTGCGCGATGCGCTCCGCATCCCTCCGAATGTATTTGATGACTTCGAACTCTATGGCGTGTCGGTCTGGAAAGAACGCTTCCATGAGGCTGAGCGGTACGCTTGGTCGCTTGAAGCAAACATCAAAGAGATCGAACGCTATGCCAAGTCGCTTGAAGTCGAGTTGCAAAAGCGACCTTGATCAACTGAAGTGCGTTTTCGTTTGTTGCATTGCCAAAGGCAGATCATGAATAACATCAACACCGCTCACATTCAACAGCAGATCCAATCGGTCCAGCACTGGTACCACCAGATAACAATGCCCGATGGGTCCGTTACGCCCGGCATCAATGCGTCTGCCGAGACGCTCAGGATCTACGATCGGCTCGGTTTTCCGGCGGATTTCTCCGGCAAGCGTGTGCTGGATGTCGGGTGCGCCGACGGCTATTTTTCTTTTGTTGCCGAAAAGAGAGGAGCGGACGAAGTCATTGCGATCGACTATAGGCTGCCTACGGCATCCGGCTTCTCGGTGGTAGCCAGCATTCTAGGAAGCAAAGTCAAGCACGTTGTCGACAACGTGTACAACCTTACCCCTGAGAAGTACGGCAAGTTCGACGTGGTGATTTTTGTCGGTGTCCTTTACCACTTGCGGAATCCACTGCTTGCACTTGATCGGGTGCGGGAGATGGCAAACGAAGGCGGCACCGTGATCGTCGAATCGCACATTGCCAACCCTGAACTGATCCAGGCCATGCACAAGCTTGGTGTTTCGGTCGAAATTGCGCAGAAGGTTGTTGGCCTGCCGATCTGGAATTTCTACTACGCGGATTCGTTGAACAACGATGCGTCAAACAAGTGGGCACCGACGCTGGGCGGCTTGATCAACGTTTGCAAGGAGGCACAGCTTGAGCCGCTGGCCCATTCGGAGTTCGGCAGCCGGGGGGCCGTCGTCTGCAGGGCGCAACGCCACGATTTGCTCGAGTCCAGTCGCCAGATGGATATTAGTGTAGGCATCAATGTGGCTTGACTGCCCCGAGCCTCCGATGAAAGTTGCATTTTTCTCGATAGTCTCCAACAACTATCTGCACTTTGCGCGAACGCTGATGCAGAGTGTGGCCGCGCGCCATCCAGACTCTGACCGGTTCTGCGTCATTGTGGATGAGGATTTGGCGCCGGCTCATGGGTTGGGTCACGAATTCGCGACAGTTGCGCTGGATGATCTTGGCTTGCCTGATCAGCGTCAATTTTGCTTCCAGTACAGCATTCTGGAGTTGAATACCGCCGTGAAGCCTTGGGCATTCAAGTTCTTGATGCAGAAAGGGTATGACCAAGTCATCTACATTGATCCGGACATCAAGCTGTACGCGCCACTAACCGAAGTGTTCACCCTGCTTCAGCACGAAGCTGACCTCGTTGTCACGCCACATCTTCTGAGTCCGATTTCCGACGACCTGATTCCGACAGAACTCGATATCAGACGGGCAGGCACATACAACTTCGGATTCTGTGGCTTGCGAAACTGCGGGAACGCAGCTGATTTCATTGCCTGGTGGCAAACCAAATTGGTGCGGGACTGTGTGGTGGACATCGACCGTGGGGTCTTTGTCGACCAGAGCTGGATCGATCTTGTACCCGGCATGTTTCCACGCGTTGGCATCCTGCGACACCCAGGGTACAACGTGGCGTACTGGAATTTGGCGCAACGCAAGGTGGCCAAGTCCCCAGATGGCCGTTGGTCGTGCGATGGTGTACCGCTGGTTTTCTTCCATTTCAGCGGATTGAATCCGCTTGCGCCGCAGGCTTTCTCCAAGCACCAGAACAGGTTCAACCTGTCGAACTTGGGCCCGATTGCCGAGCTTGTCCGTGGATATGCCGAGGATGTTTGCGCCAATGGTGCGCAGCATTACACTAGCACGCCCTACGGATTCGCCAAATTTGCGGACGGCACGCGTATTCCGGACGTGTTTCGCCGCAGCTACCTCCTCGACGACAAGCTTCGGGCAATCATGGGCGCGAATCCTTTCGGCATGCCACATGTCCAGGTTCAGCGCAAAACTGATGTTGGCGAGCAGCGTGCCCCTGTAACCTGGGCGATGCATGCAGCGTGGAGCGGTAGGAAAGACCTGTCTAGACACTATCACCTGGACACCGCTGTTGGCGCCACGCAGTTCCTGCAATGGTTCGTGTCGTCCACTGACAGCCACTTCTCGCCTTCGGTTGTAGCCGCTCATCAAACTCTTCTGGAGGCGGTGTCTGACGATTTGCTGCGAATCGGGCCCGACCGCTTGAATTCGACAGGTCATACCGTTGCAGAAGTACGCTTGGATGCATTGTTTCTTGATGTGCTGGGTCGTCACGCTGGCCCGCGCGGGCGCAAGCACATGCTGAAGTTTTGCGCCAACCGGTTGGGCGCAGCGTGCATTGCAGCGGCGCTTTTGCTGACGCCGGAGAGCCGTGCAAGACCTCACTTCTGGTCCCGTGGCAAACGCGCCATCAGACGCACGTTGCGCGGCAGCGGCAAACTGCATACGGCAAACGCCAGTCGCCCGGGTGAGCAGGCGTTGCGCGTCGTGGCCGGTGTACAGGGCATGTATCCCCCCGACGCGGATAGCCAAAGTGAAGGTATGTGGTGCAGCAGCCGGCTCTCGCTACCTTTGCCCCAATACGGCCAGATACGCGCGCTCGTCATCGAAGGATCCTTGGACCTCGCCTCCCATTCGTCGGTGAGTCGATCGGTTGACGTTTCTCTGGACATTCGCTTGGACGACGATCCCGTAAGCCGAAGGGTCGTTTCCGAGAGTGGCAGCTTCCATATCAGTATTGACTTGCCCGCCAAGTCTGATCGCGCCGCCACCCTTGGCATTGATTGCAGCTCCGAATTTGTCCCCGCCAAACTCGGCGTCAATTCGGACACCCGTCAGCTTGCGTGGCGCGTGAAGCGCATCGTCGTGGACACGGTCGTTCTGGTTGATTGCGGCCGGTCGCCGCCAGTGCTGCGGGCGAGTGATCTTCTGCCACCAACCGGAATCAACATTGTGGGTTACCTCGCTTCCGAACACGGGGTTGGCGAAGCGGCGAGACTGATGGCGAAAGCTGCACGCGCTGGTGGCATTCCATTTGGAATTGTTGATGTCGGGTATCAAGCCCCGCAGAGTCAACGGGATCGCAGTGCGTGGGAACACGCCACCGACGCAGTTCATCCCGTTGACATCGTTTATGTCAATGCAGACCAGACGTCTGCAACACTGAATCACCTGCGCGACAAGGACCATTCCAAAGCGGCGCTGCGCATCGGATTCTGGCACTGGGAGCAACCTGCTCTCCCAGAGCGCTACCTCTCCAGCTTTGACGGATTGCACGAAGTCTGGACGCCATCTGCATTTGTCCACGAAGCCGTCTCCGCGATTTCCCCCGTGCCGGTCTTCAAGGTGCCGCATGCGGTCGAGTTTTCAGCGCCCGGTCGTTCTTCCCGAGCAATATTCGGCATACCTGACAACGCATTCGCCGTACTGGTCATGTATGACTTCCACTCATACACGTTCAGGAAGAACCCGGATGCTGCATTAAAGGCGTTTCGACAGGCTTTTAGCCGGAGCGCGGAAGCATGCCTGGTGATTAAAACGATCAACAGTGAACGCCATCCCAAAGAATATGCGAAGCTGAAAGAACAGACCGCAGATCTTCAGAATGTCGTATTCATCGACAGGGTTCTGACACGGGAAGAAATTTATGATCTCGAGGCGTGCAGCGACACGATGGTGTCGCTTCATCGCGCAGAAGGATTCGGGCTGGGCTTGGCCGAGATGATGCGGCTCGGCAAGCCCGTTATTGGCACGGGCTGGTCCGGAAACATGGAGTTCATGAATTCCATGAACTCTTATCCCGTTGGCTTTCGGCTGACGCCTCTTGCAGCGCCTTTGGGCGTCTATGAAGCCGGGCAGGTTTGGGCAGAGCCAGATGTGGACGAAGCGGCACGCATGCTTGCGCATATCGCCTCACGGTCAGGTGACGCAGCGACCGTTGGCGGGCGGGCGCAGGCGTGGATGGAGGAGTTTTTCAGCGCTCAAGCCATCGGCACCCGTTATCGCGCAAGACTGTCAATCTTGATGCAGTCCGTGAAATGAGATGTCGCCTGCCTTGTTCTTTCAACCCCTTTAGTGCGGTGCAAAAATGAAGAAAGCCATCGTTACCGGCATAACCGGACAGGACGGCGCCTATCTGGCGCAACTGCTTCTGGAAAAAGGCTACGCCGTGTACGGCACGTACCGGCGAACTAGTTCCGTCAATTTCTGGAGAACTGAGGAACTTGGCATCCAATCGAATCCAAACCTGCATTTGGTCGAATACGACCTGACGGACGCCGGTGCAACGACTGCCATGGTCAGCCGGATCGAACCGGACGAAATCTACAACCTTGCAGCTCAGAGTTTTGTTGGGGTCAGCTTCGAGCAGCCCGCCGCCACCATGCAGATCACGGGACTTGGCACGTTGCATCTTCTCGAAGCCATTCGGCTTGTCAATGCCAATATTCGCTTCTACCAGGCGAGCACATCCGAGATGTTCGGCAAGGTCCAGGCTATTCCGCAAACCGAAGACACGCCGTTCTATCCACGCAGCCCTTACGGTGTAGCCAAACTCTATGCGCACTGGATAACAGTGAATTACCGCGAAAGCTACGGCATATTTGGTTCCAGCGGGATTCTGTTCAACCACGAGAGTCCCCTGCGGGGACGCGAGTTTGTCACGCGCAAAATCACGGACAGCGTAGCCAAGATCAAGTTGGGCAAACTGGATGTTTTGGAATTGGGCAATCTTGACGCCAAGCGCGACTGGGGCTTTGCCAAGGAATACGTGGAGGGCATGTGGCGCATGCTACAGGCCGACCAGCCCGACACCTTCGTGCTGGCCACAAACCGTACCGAGACAGTGCGCGACTTCGTCCAGATGGCGTTCAAGGGCGCGGGCATCGCGGTGGACTTCAAAGGTGGCGCTGAAAACGAGACCGCGGTGGACACGGCCAGCGGCAAGACGGTGATGCGCATCAACCCCAAGTTCTACCGCCCCGCCGAGGTGGAGTTGCTGATTGGCAACCCGGCCAAAGCCAAGGTCAAGCTGGGCTGGGAGCCCAAGACCACGCTGGAGCAGCTTTGCCAGATGATGGTCGAGGCTGATCTCCGCCGCAACAAACAGGGTTTCTCGTTTTGAAGATCCTGCTGACAGGCGCCGACGGTTTCACGGGTCGGCATTTCGCAGCGCGGGCTGTCGCTGCCGGTCATGCGATAGTGCCTTTGCGGGCAAACCTGACAGACAGGGAGGCCATGCTGCAACAGGTGCTGGCGAGTGCGCCGGAAGTGGTGCTGCATCTGGCGGCGATCAGTTTTGTGGGTCACGCGGATGAGAATGCGTTCTATGCGGTCAATGTGATTGGCACGACCAACTTGCTCGCCGCGCTCACCAAGTTACCCAAAGGGCCTCATCGCGTGGTGCTGGCCAGCAGCGCCAACATCTATGGCAATTCGAAGCACTCCCCCATTGCAGAGACGGAGGAGCCGGCGCCTGTCAGCCATTACGCCGCAAGCAAGCTGGCCATGGAGCATATGTCTCGCGCCCACGGGGATCGGCTGCCAAGTGTCATCACGCGACCTTTCAACTACACCGGGCCGGGACAGGATGTCAACTTTGTCATTCCCAAACTCGTGGACCACTTTGCGCGACAGGCGCCCACCATTGCGCTGGGCAACATCCATGTAGAGCGCGAATTCAACGACGTGCAAATGATCTGCGATGCTTACCTGCAATTGCTGCAATACGGTGAGCCGGGCCAGACGTACAACGTGTGTTCAGGCCAGCCTTACACGCTGCGGTACGTGATGGACACGCTCACACTCATCACCGGGCACAGCATCAAGGTCGAGGTGAATCCTGCGTTTGTGCGGGCGAATGAAGTGCATCGCCTTTGTGGCAGTCCTGCGAAGTTGCAGTCGCTGTTGGCAAGCCATGGCGCCGCTCTTGCAACCCCTTCGCTTGAAGAAACCTTGCGGCGCATGCTCGCCGCTGCGCGGGGCAAGAGTTAATGGCAGTGCGTGCCGCAACGGTCATGACAGGGCATGGAGGTGTTCCATGAAGATCGCCTTCAACGCCACAGCGCTGCTTTCGCCACTCACGGGCATTGGCCAGTATGCACAGCACCTGGCCTTGGGCCTGCAACAAACCGAAGGGGTTGATGCCAGCTTTTTCTACGGATCGGGGTGGAGCCGCGATGTCCGCAGCACCGCGCTACCCAGCGTCGCGACCTTGAAGTCCTTGGTGCGTCGCTTTCTTCCCAAATCGTATGCTGTCACGCGGACCGTTCAACAGGCTCAGTTCACAAAAGGGGCTCGCCGTGTGCGCTATGACCTCTACCATGAGCCGAATTTTCTGGCCTACCGCTTTGACGGCCCCAGCGTCATTACCGTTCATGATCTTTCATGGATCCGCTATCCGGAGATGCATCCGGTTGAGCGCGTCAAGGCTTTTAACAAGTACTTCCCGCCCGCGCTTGAGCGTGCGTCGCTCATCCTCACAGACTCTGCCTTCATCAAGCGCGAGTTGATGGAGGTGTTCAACATGCCGCCGGACCGTATTCGCCCTGTCATGCTAGGCGTCGAGCCATTGTTCCGCCCGCGCTTCGCGCACGAAACACTGCCCGTCTTGCAACGGCACGGCTTGACTCATGGCCAGTACCTGCTCGCGGTAGGCACGCTCGAACCACGCAAAAACCTTCAACTGGCGTTGCGCGCGTTCATGCAACTCTCGCCGCAACTGAGAAAGCGCTGCCCTCTGGTGCTGGTTGGCATCAAGGGCTGGCACACCTCGGTACTGGAGCAGCAGATGGCGCCGCTGGTGAGCGCAGGAGAAATCCACCAGCTCGGCTACGTCTCCCGCGAAGACCTTGCAACGGTTGTGGCCGGTGCGCAGGCGCTGGTGTATCCCTCTGTCTACGAAGGCTTCGGCCTGCCACCGCTGGAGGCCATGGCCAGCGGCGTGCCGGTCATCGCGTCCAACGTGTCATCCATTCCGGAAGTGGTGGGGGATACCGGCATCCTGATTGATCCCCAGGATGTGGATGGCCTGACGCGCGCCTTCGAAAAACTCCTTACCGCGCCTGATGTGCGGCAAGGCATGGCGCAGAAGGCACTTGAGCGCAGCGCCATGTTCACCTGGACCGACTGCGTGAGCGAGACGGTCGACGCTTACCGGCTGGTGCTCAGCAAGTCTTGATACAGCTTGATGTGGCCGGCCGCCATGGCCTGCAGCGAGTAGATCTCATGCGCCCGCCGCTGCCCTTGCTGTCCCAGGCGCTGGCGCAGGGCTGCGTCTTGCATGAGCATGTTCAGTGTCTGACCCAGCGCCATGGGGTCCCGCACTGGCACGGCCAGGCCGGTTTCGCCATGCACATTCACCACATTCACGCCATTGTTGAGCTGGGTGCACACGACCGGCTTGCCGCAGGCCATGGCTTCGAGTTGTACCAGCCCGAAGGCTTCGCTTTGCTCCACCGAGGGCAGGCAAAACACGTCGCAGGCGTGGAAGTACGCGGCGAGGTCCTCCTCGGGTATGCGGCCGCTGAAAATCACCCTGTCTTGCACGCCCATCGATACAGCCTTCTGTTCCAATTGCGACCGCAACGGTCCGCTGCCGCCCAGCATCAGGACGACATCTGTGTGCCGCATAGCGTCGATGAGCACATCAAACCCCTTGTAGTACACATGCCGGCCCAATGCGAAGACCACCCCCCTGCCGCCAGCACGCTCGCGCAACGCGTCGCGAAGCGCAGTGGTGCGGGGCGTGAGTGCCAGCGGCGTGTAGTCCAGTCCGTAGGGGATGACATGGCGGCGGCTTGCGGGCACGTCTTTCGGAATCTGTGTGGAGGAATCAAAGTGGGCCTGCGTGGCCGCCACCACGGCATCCGCCTGACGCGTGACGCGATGCAGAAAGGGCAAATAGACAGTCAGCAGCCGTTTCTGGCGCACGATATCCAGATGCCAGGTGATCACGCGCTTGACCTTGCTGGGTAACACCATTGAGGCCAGATGCGAGAGCGGGTCCTGGAAATGCAGATGAAAGATGTCAAACGGTTTTTCACGGTGCAGGGCCAGCGCCCTGGTAATAAGGCTCGGGGCCATGGCCGTTCGGAACGCGGTGCCAAAAGACGGCACCTGTACGAGCCGGTAGCCCTCCAGAACCGCGTCGCTGCCCTGCATTCTGGCACCGGCAACGAGGTTCACCACGTCCACCCCCTGCGCAGCCAGGCCTTGGCACAGCATGGCAGCGTGGCGCTCCACGCCGCCATGCTGGTCGTTCCAGAATCGACCAAACTGCAAGACTCTCATCGCCAATGGTGCTTGCGAGTCTCAGAAGGTCTCGGCGTCACGCAGCAAAAGACCCTGCCGGTCTTTAGCCGAAGGGGCAGGAGTGATGTCAACAGGCCACGTGATCGCCAGTGCCGGGTCGTTCCACGCGATGCAGCGCTCGTGGGCCGGTGCGTAGTAATCCGTGGTCTTGTAAAGAAAGTCGGCTGAATCACTGGTCACGATGAAGCCGTGCGCAAACCCGGGCGGAACCCAGAGTTGCTTCTGGTTGTCTTCCGTGAGTTCCAGGCCCACCCATCTCCCGAACGTGGCTGACGATTTGCGAATGTCCACCGCCACGTCAAACACGGCGCCGCGTACTACGCGCACCAGCTTTCCCTGGGGCTGTTGAAGTTGGTAGTGCAAACCGCGCAATACGCCCTTGGTGCTGCGGCTTTGGTTGTCCTGCACAAAGGTGACATCAAGGCCAGTCGCTTCATTGAAGGCCTTCTGATTGAAGCTTTCAAAAAAGAAGCCACGCGCATCGCCGAAAACCTTGGGCTCGATGATCAGGACATCAGGGATGGCCGTGGAGGTAACCTTCATGTTCTGATCTCTTCCTTCAACAGCCGCAGCATGTATTGCCCGTAGCCATTCTTGGCCAGTGGCTGGGCGAGTGCTTCAAACTGTCCTGCGTTGATGAAGCCATTGCGCCAGGCAATTTCTTCCGGGCAGGCAATCTTCAGGCCTTGCCGATGCTCGAGAGTCGCGATGAACTGACTGGCTTCCAGCAGGCTTTCGTGTGTACCCGTGTCGAGCCAGGCATAGCCGCGTTGCATGATTTGCACGCTGAGTTGCCCGCGCTCAAGATACGACTGGTTGACGGCTGTGATCTCCAACTCGCCACGGGCGCTGGGTTTCACGGACTTGGCAATATCTACCACCTGGTTGTCGTAGAAGTACAAGCCTGTCACCGCGTAGTTGCTCTTGGGTTGCTTCGGTTTTTCTTCGATGCTACTGGCTTTGCCTTCGACATCGAAGGCCACCACACCATAGCGCTCGGGGTCGTGTACATGGTAAGCAAATACGGTGGCGCCGGTCTTTTGCGAGTCGGCGCCAGCGAGCAACTGCACGAAATCGTGGCCGTGAAAAATATTGTCGCCGAGCACCAAAGCGCTCGGTGAATTGCCAACAAACTTGTCGCCAATAATGAACGCCTGCGCCAGTCCGTCGGGGCTGGGCTGCACAGCATAGCTAAGGTTCATACCCCATTGGCTGCCATCGCCCAGCAGTTGCGTGAAGCGTGGCGTGTCTTGCGGTGTGCTGATGATCAGCACGTCGCGCATACCCGCCAGCATCAAGGTGCTCAGAGGGTAGTAGATCATGGGCTTGTCGTACACCGGCAGCAGTTGCTTGCTGATAGCCAGCGTGGCAGGGTGCAGGCGAGTGCCCGAGCCACCGGCCAGGATAATGCCTTTGCGTTGAGTCATGTTGGGTGCAGGTTGAGGTGGGTCATGTTATCTCTGCCAGCATGCGTTCAACACCCCGCTGCCACGGTGGCAGGACCAGATCAAACGCGGATTGCAGCTTGCGAGTGTTCAGGCGCGAGTTATTTGGGCGACGAGCGGGAGTGGGGAATGCACTCGTAGGCACCGGCAGAACCTCTTTTGCTATTATTTTAGTAGCTAGCTGCGACCGCTGGGCAAGCACCAGGACGTGTTTTGCATAGTCAAACCAGTTGGTCTCGCCACTTGCGACAAGGTGATGGATTCCGGCGAGTGCTCCGGCGCTGAACGTTTCTTGAGACACTTTCCGAACGATGTGCGCCGTCACATCGGCGAGCAAGTCTGCACCCGTCGGCGCGCCGAATTGGTCATCAATCACGGTCAGTTTCTCGCGCTCTTGCGCCAGCCGCAGCATCGTTTTGGCAAAATTGCCGCCTCGCGCGCCGTAGACCCAGCTGGTCCGCAAGATGATATGTTTTTCGCACCTGTCCGCTATCAGCCGCTCGCCTTCGAGTTTGGTTTGTCCATAGACATTGAGCGGCGCCGTCTGATCGGATTCGATCCAAGGCCGGCTGCCACTGCCGTCAAACACATAGTCGGTTGAATAGTGGACCAGACAGGCGCCCAGCGCTTGAGCCTCCCTGGCCAGTAAGCCGGGCGCCAGTGCGTTGATGGCTCTGGCTAGATCGGGTTCGCTCTCAGCCTTGTCCACGGCCGTGTAGGCGGCGGCGTTGACGATCACGTCTGGACGCACTGCCCGGACTGCTTCCGCCAGACCATCCAGATTGCCAAGATTGCCGCAGTAGTCGGTGCTGTGGCGATCAAGTGCCACCACTTCACCCAGCGGCGCCAGGCTGCGCTGCAGCTCCCATCCCACCTGGCCACTCTTGCCGAGCAAAAGAATTTTCATGCGCAGAGTCAGTTCACGGCTACAGGCTGTGCGGCGTACTGTTTCTGAACCCAATCGCGGTAGGCGCCGCTTTGTACATGCGTCACCCAATCCGGATGTGCGAGGTACCACTCCACCGTTTTGCGGATGCCGGACTCAAAGGTTTCGGCAGGTTTCCAGCCCAATTCCGACTCAACCTTTCGTGCGTCGATCGCATAGCGGCGATCATGGCCCGGGCGATCCTTGACATAGGTAATCTGGTCGCGGTAGCTCCTGCCACCGGTTTGTGGGCGCAGCTCATCGAGCAAGGCGCAGACGGTGTTGACAATCTCAATGTTGGGTTTCTCGTTCCATCCACCCACGTTATAGGTTTCACCCAGGCGGCCCGCCTCCAACACGCGGCGGATGGCGCTGCAGTGGTCCTTGACGTAGAGCCAGTCACGCACCTGCATGCCATCGCCGTATACCGGCAGCGGTTTGCCCGCCAGCGCATTGACGATCATCAAGGGGATCAGTTTTTCGGGAAAGTGGTATGGCCCGTAGTTGTTGGAGCAATTGGTAGTCAGCACAGGCAAGCCGTACGTGTGGTGGTACGCGCGCACCAAGTGGTCGCTGGCGGCTTTGCTGGCGCTGTAGGGGCTGTTGGGCTCGTAGGGATGCTGCTCGGTAAACGCTGGAGCATGTGCCGAAAGCGAGCCGTACACCTCATCCGTCGAGACATGCAGGAAACGAAAAGCCGCCTTGGCATCACCATCGAGCGCGCCCCACCACGCGCGGACCGCCTCCAGCAGCCGAAAGGTGCCCACGATATTGGTCTGGATGAAATCCTCGGGACCATGAATGGAGCGATCCACATGGCTTTCGGCCGCAAAGTTAATGATGGCGCGCGGCTGATGGGTAGCCAGCAATTGGCCGACCAGATCGCCATCGCCAATATCACCCCTGACAAAGATATGCCTGGCATCGCCCTGCAGGGAAGCCAGGTTTTCCGGGTTGCCGGCGTAGGTGAGCTTGTCGAGATTGATGACCGGCTCGTCCGACGTGGCCAGCCAGTCGAGCACAAAATTGGCGCCAATGAAGCCGGCACCGCCGGTAACGAGGATCATGCGTTTTCCCTTGCTGAGTCGGTCACTCATGGGCGACGTGGGAGGCGATTATCGCATCGTCGAATGCAACGCATTGCAAGGCGCCGATGTCAGGGACAGCCTGTGGTGTGGGACTGTGCCAGCCGGAATGAGTCGGCTAGACTCTGCTGCGGACTGCAACGAACCGGGTTACCAGCATGGCTGCAATGAACTCTCCCCTCCCCATCACCAAAGCCGTCTTTCCCGTCGGCGGCTTGGGAACGCGCTTTCTTCCCGCCACCAAAGCCATTCCGAAGGAGATGCTGCCCATCGTGGACAAGCCGCTGATCCAATATGCGGTTGAGGAGGCGTATGCGGCCGGCATCCGGCAAATGATTTTTGTTACCGGACGTCACAAACGGGCGATCGAAGACCATTTCGACACGGCCTATGAGCTGGAAGCCGAACTGGAGACCGCCCAGAAGCAAGACATGCTGACGCTGGTTCGCTCCATCAAACCGGATGACATGGACTGCGTGTATGTGCGCCAGCCCAAAGCCCTGGGCCTTGGCCACGCCGTCCTGTGCGCCGAGCGGTTGGTAGGGGATGAACACTTCGCGGTACTGCTCGCAGACGACCTCATGGTGGGCACGCCAGCCATCCTGCAGCAGATGGTCAGCGACTACCGTCACACGCCGGGCACTCTGCTCGCGGTGCAGGATGTGCCGCGCGACCATACGCGCCGGTACGGGATCGTGGATGTGGGCAACAGCACCGCACAAATGGCTGCCGCCCGCGCGATTGTGGAAAAACCCGCGCCTGAACTGGCTCCTTCAACGCTGGGCGTGGCAGGCCGGTACATACTCTCGCCCGCCATCTTCGAGAGCATTCGCGCGCAACCACGTGGCGCTGGCGGAGAAATCCAGCTGACCGATGGCATCGCAGGGCTGATCGGCCACGAGCCGGTCTATGCCTACCGATACACCGGTCGCCGCTACGATTGCGGCAGCAAAGACGGCTACTTGCAGGCCACCATCGACTTGGCGCTCGAGAACCCCGAGCTTGCCGA
>JANOBJ010000173.1:0-7323 GCA_031411575.1 Betaproteobacteria bacterium
CTCGTTCCTGACCCTGCACTACCGGCTGGCCGGGCCGCAGGGCGACATCATCAACACCTTTCACGACAAGCCGGCCACGCTGTCGCTGGGAGCGGGCGAGCTGTCGCCCGCCGTCGAGCAGCGCCTGCTAGGGCTGCCCGAGGGCGCCCGCGAGCGATTTGACATCCCGGCCGGCGAGGCGTTTGGCGAGCGCAACTCCAGCATGGTCCAGTGGGTCGCCAAGAAGCTGCTGAGCGAGCTGGGGGACCCCGACGAGCAGTACCGCGTGGGCGACGTGGTGCAGTTCCCGACACCTGACGGGCTGGGCAGCTACGCCGGCTCGGTGCAGCAGGTGAAGGACGACGGCTCGGTGCTGGTCGATTTCAACCACCCGCTGTCGGGCCAGCCGGTCACGTTTGAAGTGCAACTGATCGGGGTGCTGTGATGACGGGCCACAAGGAATTTTTGAGCGCGGTTGGCTCCACCGCCAGACGCAGTGCGGACGCCCCGGCGCCGAGCACCGGCCAGCCCGCGGCCAGCGCCGATATCCAGGTGCTGCTGGCCGAGCCGCGCGGCTTTTGCGCGGGCGTGGACCGGGCAATCGAGATCGTCGAGCGCGCACTGCAGAAGTTTGGCCGGCCGATCTATGTGCGCCATGAGATCGTGCACAACACCTACGTGGTGAACGACCTCAAGGCCAAGGGCGCGATCTTCATTGAAGAGCTGGCCGAAGTGCCGCCCGGCGCCACGCTGGTGTTCAGCGCGCACGGCGTCAGCAAGGCGGTGCAACTCGAAGCCGAGGCGCGGGGCTTTCGCATTTTTGACGCCACCTGCCCGCTGGTGACCAAGGTGCATGTGGAAGTGGCCAAGCTGCACAAGGAAGGCTACGAGTTCATCATGATCGGCCACAAGGGCCACCCCGAGGTGGAAGGCACCATGGGCCAGCTCGACAGCGGCATTCACCTGGTGGAAGACGTGGCCGACGTGGCGCGCGTGCAGCCCGCGCAGACCGCCCGGCTGGCCGTGGTGACGCAGACCACCCTGAGCGTTGACGACGCCGCCGAGATTGCCGCTGCCGTGAAAGCCCGCTTTCCCGAGGTGCGCGAACCCAAGCAGCAGGACATCTGCTACGCCACCCAGAACCGCCAGGACGCGATCAAGGTGATGTCGCCGCAGGTGGACGTGGTGATCGTGGTCGGCAGCCCCACCAGTTCCAACAGCAACCGGCTCGCCGAACTGGCGCGCAAGCTGGGCGTGGACAGCTACATGGTGGACGACGCCAGCGAACTGCAGCCGCAGTGGCTGCACGGCAAGACCCGCGTGGGCCTGACCGCCGGTGCCTCGGCGCCCGAGGTGCTGGTGTCGCAGGTGATCGACCGCATCAAGGCGCTGGGCGCGGTGTCCGTGCGCAAGATCGACGGCATCGAGGAGACGGTGAAGTTTCCGCTACCGAAGGGGCTGAAATTGGATGCGAACGGGCAGACCCCCGACGCCGGGGCCTGACGCGTGGATCGCTCCGAAATCAATAGCGCTCAAGCACGACTGGAAGCGGACACCGGGCACTTTTTACGCGAAACCCCGCTCTGGAAGCTGCCTGGCACCGTGTTCGGCGTGCCCGGTGCGCAGGTCTGGCTGAAGCTCGAACACACCCAGGTTTCCGGCAGCTTCAAGGCCCGCGGCATGATGAGCCGCCTGCGCGCCCACCCGATCCCGGCCAGCGGCGTGATCGTGGCTTCCGGCGGCAATGCGGGCATTGCCACCGCCGAGTCCGCCCGAGCGCTCGGCGTGCCGTGCGAGGTGTTTGTGCCCAGCGTTTCCAGCCCCGCCAAGCAGGCGCGCCTGCGCGACCTGGGCGCGCGCGTGGTGGTGACGGGTGCCGTCTATGCCGAGGCGCTGCAGGCCTGCCTGGCGCGCCAGCAGGAAACCGGGGCGCTGCTGACCCATGCCTACGACCAGCCCGAAGTGGTGGCTGGCGCGGGCACACTCGCGCGCGAGATCGAGGCGCAGGGCGGTGTGCCCCACAGCGTGCTGGTCAGCGTGGGTGGCGGCGGGCTGATCGCGGGCGTGGCCGCGTGGTTTGGCGCCAGCAGCCGCGTGGTCGCGCTCGAGCCCGAACTGGCGCCCACGCTGTTTCGCGCGCGCGAAGCCGGCCAGCCGGTGGATGTGGCCGTCAGCGGCATCGCTGCCGATTCGCTGGGCGCGCGCCGCATCGGCAGCATCGCCTGGGACGTGACGCAAGCCCACGTGAAAGACGCGCTGCTGCTGCCCGACGACGCCATCCGGGCCGCGCAACTGTGGCTCTGGCGCGAACTCAAGCTGGCGGTGGAGCCCGCTGCGGCGCTCGGCCTGGCCGGGCTGCAGACCGGCGTTTACCGGCCGCAGCCCGGCGAGACGGTGTGCCTGATCCTGTGCGGCGGCAATGTGGACGCGGGTACGCTGGCCGGTTGATCGGGCGCGGGCGGCCGGCCCGCCTAAAATCAGGCCATGCTGGACATCACCCTTCTCCGAAAAGACCTTGACGCGGCCATCGCGCGGCTTGAAAAACGCAAGACGCCGCAACCTTTTCTGGACGTGGCCGCCTTCAAGGCGCTGGAATCCGAACGCAAGACGCTGCAAACCCGCACCGAAGACCTGCAATCTCGCCGCAACACCTTGAGCAAGCAGATTGGCCAGTTCAAGGCCAAGGGCGAAAGCGCCGATGCCGTGATGGCCGAGGTGGGTGCGCTCAAGACCGAACTTGACACCTCGGCCGCGCGGCTGGAGGTGATTCAGGCCAAATTGCAGGCACTGCTGCTGGCCGTGCCCAACCTGCCGCACGACAGCGTGCCGGTCGGCGCCGACGAGCACGCCAATGTGGTGGTGCGCACCTGGGGCACGCCACGCGCTATGGACTTTGTAGTTAAAGACCATGTGGACATCGGGACTCCGATCGGTTTGGACTTTGACACCGGGGTCAAGCTGTCGGGTTCGCGCTTCACCTTCATGCGCGGGCCGATCGCGCGGCTGCACCGGGCACTGGCGCAGTTCATGCTGGACGTGCAGACCGAGGAGCATGGCTACACCGAGTGCTACACGCCGTATATCGTTAACGCAGAAACGCTACGAGGTACTGGTCAGCTTCCGAAGTTCGAAGAGGACCTGTTTGCCATTCCGCGGATCAGGCAGACGCTCGATGCGGCACAGGTCAAAGAGGTTATGGCGCAAGGAGGTTCGGGGTCTTATGGCGGCGACCTTCTCGAGAACTTCTACCTCATCCCCACCTCCGAAGTCACGCTCACCAACACTGTGCGCAACGAGGTGCTGGCCGAGGCCAGCTTGCCGGTCAAACTCACCGCCCACACCCCGTGCTTCCGCTCAGAGGCCGGCAGCGCGGGGCGCGATACCCGCGGCATGATCCGCCAGCACCAGTTCGACAAGGTCGAGATGGTGCAGATCACCCACCCCGACAAAAGCTACGAGGCGCTGGAAGAAATGACGCGCCACGCCGGGGCCATTTTGCAGAAGCTCGGCCTGCCGTACCGTGTGATGAGCCTGTGCACCGGCGACATGGGTTTTGGCGCCGCCAAAACGTACGATCTGGAGGTGTGGCTGCCCGCGCAGAACACCTACCGCGAGATCAGCTCGGTCTCCAACTGCGAGGCGTTCCAGGCGCGGCGCCTGCAGGCGCGCTTCAAGAACGCGCAGGGCAAGAATGAGCTGGTGCACACGCTCAACGGCTCTGGCCTGGCGGTGGGCCGCACGCTGGTGGCGGTGCTCGAGAACTACCAGAACGCCGACGGTTCCGTGACGGTGCCCGAGGCGCTGCGCCCGTACATGGCCGGCGCTACCGAGTTGCGGCCGTAGCGCGGCAAAACCGGTTCCGCAAGCCTGCTAAAATAGCTGGCTACGCGGAGAGGTGGCAGAGTGGTCGAATGTACCTGACTCGAAATCAGGCGTAGGTGCAAATCTACCGTGGGTTCGAATCCCACCCTCTCCGCCATATGTTTGAACCCCGCCCGGCTTGCGCCTGGCGGGGTTTTGTTTGTCGGGCGATCCCGGTAGACTGAGACTGCACCATGGCTACCGACGCACGCGCAACCGAAAACGCCATCAAAACGCCCGAAGCGCAATGGGTGGAGGGCGAATTGATTCGCCACCTGATGTCCACCGCGCGCTCCACGCAGGTGATGGCGCTGCTGGTGGTTCCGGTGATCCCGGCGGTGCTCTATTCGAGCGCCGTGACATGGCATTTGGTGTTGTGGACGGTGCTGGCGATCGCGGTCAGCGGTTACCGGCTCTGGTTCATCGAGCAATACCGGCGGCGCCTCACCCACAGCGGAACCGACCAACAACTGCTGTTCATTCGCAAGTACCGCATGTGGTGGCCCATCGCCGGGCTGGTCTGGGGCCTGTCGGCGTTTCTGCACTTTGACCGGGTTCCCCCGGAACAACAGTTTGTCTGCTGGTTGATCATCACGGGGCTGGCGTCGTTCGCCGTGATGAGCTTTTCGCCTCACCGGCCCACGCAGCGCGGCTATATCAACGGGCTGATGCTGGCGGTGCTGGCGGTGGTGGTGTTGCGGCTGGCAGTCGACCTGCGCTTTGCCGGACCCATTTACCACTATGTGCTGATCTTCCTGATATTTGTTTACTGGGCTTTGCTGCACCAGACGGGCGAGCGGCTGCACAACATGTACCGCAAGACCTATGAGCTGCGCTATCGCAACGCCGAGCTGATCGAGTCGCTGACCCGGCAGACCACGGCTGCGCTGCAGGCGGTGGAGGTCAAGAACCGCTTTCTGGCGAGCGCGGCGCACGATCTGCGCCAGCCAGTGCATGCGCTGGCGCTCTATGCCGACTGGCTGCGCAGCGAACCTGAGCTGGTGTCGGAAATCACGCCCAAGATCGTCAAGTCCACACAGGCGGTGAATGCGCTGTTTGACTCGCTGTTTGACCTGGGCCGCCTGGATGCCGGCGGCGTTCAGGTCAACATCCAACCGGTGGATGTGGCCGGTTTGTTTGCGGACCTGGAATTGCAGTACCGGCCGCTGGCCGATGCGCGGGGGCTGCTGCTGCGCCTGCGCGCACGGCCTGGCTATGTCGTGTCGGATCCGATCCTGCTGCGTCGGGTGCTCGGCAACCTGATCAGCAACGCGATCAAGTACACCTGCGAGGGCGGCGTACTGGTGGCCGTCCGCAGCACCCGCGCCGGTATTCGTTTTGAGGTGTGGGATACCGGTACGGGAATAGGCCCGGAACACCTGAACCGCATCTTCGATGAGTTCTACAAGGTGCCTGGCCATGCGGGCACCGAGGACGGTTTTGGCCTCGGCTTGTCGATCATCTCGCGTCTGGCGGCCATTCTCGGGCATCCGCTCAGCGTGGCTTCGCGGGAAGGCCGGGGGTCGGTGTTCCGCCTGCTGGTGCGCCGTGCCGATGACGCGGCGGGACGAAGCCCGACTTCTGACACGGCGCCCGTGCCGGGCGCGGTGGCCGATCTGTCGGTACCGCACGCCGCTTGAGCGGCCGGTGAAGCGGCTGGGTGGGCCTTAACCGCCCAGCAAGCCGTGGGTACGGGCGTGGTGCACGGTCTGGGTGCGGCTTTTCACGCCGAGGCGGCGGAACAGCCGCCAGAGGTGGACCTTGACCGTGTGTTCGCTGATGCCGAGCTCTTCGGCAATGTCGCGGTTGGAGAGGCCCCGGTCGAGCATCACGATCAACTGCTTCTGGCGCTTGGAAAGCTTGTTGTCGGTGGGGGCCGCTTCTTCGAAATCGCTGTCGGCGACCAGCAGGCCCCGCAGGGCCGCGCCGATCTCGCCGGCACCGGCTGATTTTTCGATGTAGATGTCGGCGCCAGCTTCGATGCATTGCTCTTCGACATCAGCTGCGGGTGCAGCCGACAGTACGGCCAATGGCGTGGCGGGATAGCGCTTCTTGAGATCAATGACGCCCGAAACACCGATCGTGTCGGGCAGTTTCAGGTCGAGGCAGAACAACTCGGGCTCGCCATGCGACTTCAGCGCCGCATCCAGGCCGGACATGCTGTCCAGATCCACGATGTCCGCGCCAGGGCGTTGCCGCCGAAGCAGCATGACAACGGCTTCGCGCATCAGGGGATGGTCGTCGATGACGTAGAGGGTCATGGTGAACTAATACTCAAGCATGTTGCATTGATGATACACGTTGTCGATACTCTGTCGCAGACGGGGCGCGTTGCGGCGCCCGGCCGGGTCAATAGTTCAAACCCATGGCTTCGCGGACGTCGCGCATGGTCTCACGCGCCGTCGTGCGCGCGCGCTCGGTGCCGGCGTCGATGATGTCGCGCACGATCTTCGGGTTGGCCACATACGGTTCGGCGCGCTCCAGCATCGGCTGTTGTTCTTTCAGGATGGCGTCGATCACCGGCTGCTTGCACTCCAGGCAACCGATGCCGGCGCTGCGGCAACCCGTGCTCGCCCACTGCTGGGTGGCGGTGTCTGAATACACCTTGTGGAACTGCCAGACCGGGCAACGCTCGGGCTCGCCCGGATCGGTGCGCTTCACTCGGGCGGGGTCGGTCGGCATGCGGCGCACCTTGTGCTCGATGCTGGCTTTGTCTTCGCGGATGGCAATCGAGTTGTTGTAGCTTTTGCTCATCTTGGCGCCGTCCAGGCCCGGCAGCTTGCTGGCCTCGGTCAGCAGCACCTGCGGCTCGGTCAGGATGGTCTTGCCGGTGCCGCGCAAATAGCCCTCCAGCCGCTCGCGGTCCTGCGCGTCGAGCGCGGGGTTGCTGGCGACAAAGCCCAGGGCGCCTTCCAGCGCGGGCGCCTCGCCGGCTTCCTGCCAGCGCTTGCGCGATTTCTCCAGCCGTTTGACGCTGTCCTTGTCGAGCTTGGTGAAGGTGGCGGCCAGCCGTTCCTCGAAATTGGCCTCGCGCCCGTACAGGTGGTTGAAGCGGCGCGCCGCCTCGCGCGTCAGCTCCACATGGCTGGCCTGGTCTTCACCGACCGGCACCCACTTGGCGCGGTAGATCAGGATGTCGGCGGCCTGCAGCAACGGGTAGCCCAGAAAGCCAATGGTCGACAGGTCCTTGTCCTTGAGCTTTTCCTGCTGGTCCTTGTAGGTCGGTACGCGTTCCAGCCAGCCGATCGGCGTGCCCATGGACAAGAGCGTGTACAGCTCGGCGTGCTCGGGAATCCGGCTTTGCAGGAACAGCGTGCACTGGTTCGGGTCGAGGCCCGCCGCCAGCCAGTCGATCACCATCTCGTAGACGTTCTTCTCGATCACCTCGCGGCTCTCGTAGTGCGTGGTCAGCGCATGCCAGTCGGCCACGAAATAGAAGCACTCCATCTCGGACTGCAGCCGCACCCAATTCTTCAGGGCGCC
>JANOBJ010000174.1:0-9273 GCA_031411575.1 Betaproteobacteria bacterium
CGATGAAGTCGCCATCCGGCGTGTCCCAGCGTTCGCGACGGTACTGGGGGTGGGCGCCGAACACGCGGCGGGCGTACAGCGCGGGCCAGATGGTTTGCAGGTTGCCGCCGGGCAGCCACGCAGGTGCTACATAATTCATAGCAAACTATGACGAGTGGATGAGGACAACAGGGCTAAAACCCTTGAAAAACGGCTCAAAACCGCGTGGCGGGGCCGCCAGCAGCCGGGCCGCCCGAAGCAACGTCGGTGGGACTGCAGCCGCATCAATCCGGGCGCCTGGCCGCGCGCATCAATGCAGCACCTGCGGCGCGTCGCTCGCATCCTGCAGCTCGCGCGGCGAGCCGGGGCTGGCGTGGTGGGCCACCATGCGCCAGCCTTGCGCGGTCTTGTGGTACACGTTGGTGGCGATGACCCAGGCCTCGCGCGGGCCTTCGGGCGTCATGACCTCGATGCGCTCCAGCACGTTGTGCACGGCGCTGGCCAGCGATTCGACCTTGCGCACGTTCTCCGGCCAGGCGCGGATGCTGCCATTGGCAAACATGGCGTCAAAGGCGTGCCGGATGGCACCCACGCCGATCACGCGCGGGCCACCGGGGTGCACGCAGACGATCTCGTCCTCGTCGGCCCAGCAGGCCATGAGTTTGTCGATGTCGCCGGTTTGCAGCGCATCGTAGAACGCGGCTTCAATCTCGTCGGCGGACCCGCCAACGGTGGCAGCGCGCAATTTGGCCTTGGACATGGATGAGGGTTCGGGTGCGGAGGCGGGTGGTCAGGGGGAAGCCCCCGATTCTGCCGTGCTTTGCGGCGCAGCGGGCTGACGGGCCGTGGCCGCTGCGAGCAGCGGGCCCACATCGTCGCCTGCGTCACCCTGCGCCTGATCGGCCAGCCTCACGCCCAACCAGCGCGCCACCACGCCGGCCAGATCACCCTGCGCGGCCTGCCACACCAGTTCGGGCGGGGCGATGTGGATGCCGGGCGGCGCGGTCTGCAGCGCCCGCAGCACCAGTTCGGCCACCTTGGACGCGCGCACCGGCTGCTCGCTGGTGGGCAGCATGTACCTGAAGATCGACAGCATCCAGCCGGCCGTCCTGGCCAGAAAACTGGCCGTGGGGTCGCCCGCCGCGGGCTTGCGCGCCGAACGCACCAGCAGCAGCCGCTCAAAACCAAGCGTGGCGAGCGCATGCTCGTCCAGGCTGGCCAGCCCGCGCTTGAGCGCCTCGGGCAGACGGCCCTGGTCGTGCGGCTGCACCACGGCCAGCGTGGTCACACCCGAGCGGCGCATCCACGCGGCCACCCGCACCAGCTGTGCCGGATCGGGCGCCCACAGCGCGCGCTCGCGGTCGTGGTACAGGCGCGGCGGGTCAAACAGGATCAGTCCGGTGCCGGCCGCCAGCAGCGGCCAGGCGTCAATGGCTTGGTCATCGACCTGCGCCGCGCTGACACCGCGCAGGCCGTCGGTGATCGACTCGCGCGCCAGCACCCGGATGGCGCCGACTCCCGGCGCACCCACCAGCCGCCGCAGCACCTCCTGCCCCAGCGCGCCGGTGGCGCCGGCGATCACCACGCCGCTCGGCGCACCCGCCGATGCGCTGGATGTGCCGGCCGGGGCGATCGGCCGACTGGCGGCCTGCAGGGCTTGAAGTGGCGAGACGGACATCCATCTATGCTACCGTTACCCTCCCCTCCCTCCTGAAGGAACCCCGATGAAACGCTGGCTTCTGATTCTTGCGGCGGCGCTGTCGCTATCCGCCACGCTCACGGGCTGCGGCTACAACGACTTCCAGCGCCTGGACGAGCAGACCAAGAGCGCCTGGAGCGAGGTGCTCAACCAGTACCAGCGCCGTGCCGACCTGGTGCCCAACATTGTGGCCACCGTCAAGGGCGAGGCCGCGTTCGAGCAGGACACGCTGACCAAGGTGATCGAGGCGCGCGCCAAGGCCACCAGCATCCAGGTGACGCCCGAGACGCTGAACAACCCCGAGGCCTTCAAGAAATTCCAGGCCGCGCAGGGCGAACTGGGCAGCGCGCTCTCGCGCCTGATGGTGGTGAGCGAGCAGTACCCCAACCTGAAGGCCAACCAGGGCTTCAGCGACCTGCGCGTGCAGCTCGAAGGCACCGAAAACCGCATCACCGTGGCGCGCAACCGCTACATCCAGGCGGTGCAGGAATACAACGTGCTGGCGCGCAGCTTCCCCAGCAACCTGACGGCCATGGTGTTCAGCTACAAGCCGAAAGAAACCTTCGCCGTGCAGAACGAAGCGCAGATCGCGGTGCCGCCGACCGTGAATTTCGAGAAAAAGTAACTTTTTAAAGTAAAAAGTGCCTGTTGTCCGCATCCAGCGGTCATTGTTTGCTACTATTATTGTAGCGTTCGGGTTGTGGCTCGCGGGCGTCTGCGGCGCGTGGGCGCAAGGCGTGCTGCCCGTTCCCGCGCTGACGGCGCGCGTGATCGACCAGACCGGCACGCTGGACGCCGCGCAGGTTCAGGCGCTGGAAGCCAAACTGGCCGCGCTGGAGGCCAAGAAAGGCTCGCAGCTGGTGGTGCTGATGGTGCCCGCCACCGCGCCGGAAGACATCTCCAGCTACGCCAACCGGGTCGGCAACGCCTGGAAGATCGGCCGGCGCGAGGTCGGCGACGGCGTGCTGCTGATCGTCGCGAAGGACGAGCGCAAGGTGCGCATCGAGGTGGCCAAGACGCTGGAAGGCGCGATTCCCGATCTGGCGGCACGGCGCGTGATCGACAGCGCGATCACACCCAACTTCAAGCGCGGCGATTTTGCGGGCGGCCTGAACGCGGCGGTGGACCAGCTCAGTGCGCTGATCAGCGGCGAGGCGCTGCCCGAGCCGGCGCGGTCTGACCGCAGCGGCGGCGCCGACGGTTTTCAGTGGCTGGACATGGCGATCTTCCTGTTTTTTGCGGTACCGATTGGCGGCGCCATCGCACGCGGGATTTTCGGCCGCAAGCTCGGTTCGCTGGTGACCGGTGGCGCGGTGGGCGCGATCGCGTGGTGGGTCTCGGCCAGCCTGCTGATCGCGGGCATTGCGGGCGTGCTGGCGCTGGCCTTTGCGCTGTTCTCCAGCCTGGCCTCGGCCCTGCCAACGCGCGGGCGCGGCGGGTCCGGGGGGTTTGGCGGCTGGGGCGGTGGTGGCGGCGGCTGGAGCGGAGGCGGGGGCGGCGGCGGTGGATTCAGCTCGGGCGGTGGTGGTGATTTCGGTGGCGGCGGCGCCAGCGGGGACTGGTAGGAAGCGAAAAACCATGTTCAAACGATTGCAACGCCTGTTGCGGCACCGCTGGCTCGATGAGCGCGACGCGCAACGCGCCATTCCGGCCGATCTGCTGGAGCGCCTCACGCGCCGGGTGGCCGCGAGCGAGCGCCGGCACTCGGGCGAAATCCGCATCTGCGTGGAAGCCGGCCTGCCGATGAGCTACCTGTGGCGCCATGTGTGGCACGACGTGCCGATTCGCGAGGTGACGCGCGAGCGCGCCGTCATGATGTTCGGCAAGCTCAGGGTCTGGGACACCGCGCAGAACAACGGCGTGCTGATCTACCTGTTGCTGGCCGAGCACGCCATCGAGCTGGTGGCCGATCGTGGCCTGAACGACCACGTGCCGCCGCAGGACTGGCAGGCCATGGTGCAGCGCATGGGTGCGGCGTTTCACGAGGGCCGGTTTGAAGACGGGCTAACCCAGGCGCTGGAAGAAGTGTCGGCTGTGCAGGCGCGGTATTTTCCCGCGCAAGATGGTGCGGCCAACCCCAATGAACTGCCCGATCAGCCGTTTTTGAACTGAGCCACGGCGTCCACCGGTGACAGCGGCGCCGGCAGAGCCGGCGCCAACCGGGCAGCCGCCGGTCAGCGCGCGACGCGCATCAGCCGCTGGTTGGCCTCGTGGGTCGCGTCGAGTTCTTTTTGCATCACGCGGCTCAGCCGGGCGAAGGTCTGCACCTTGCGGTTGGTGGCGCGCAGCCGTTGCGACATGCGCCGGGAAATCGCCATCAGGAGGCGCGCCGCCACCTGCGGGTGCTGCTCCACCAGTTGTTCCATGGCGGCCAGCGTCAGCTCGCCCACCGTCAGCCCCGTGTTGGCCGTGCAGGTGGCCGAGCGTGGCCCGCCATCGAGCAGGCCCATCTCGCCGATCAGCGCGCCGGCCCCCAGTACCGTCACCACCATGCCGTCGCTGGTACGCGATGCGGCGTGCTCCACGGTGGCTTCGCCGTCCAGCACGAGCAGCATGCTGTCGGCGTTGGTGCTGTCGCCCTCACGCATGAATACCGTTCCTGCGGAAAAGCGCCGCAGTTGCAGGAACGAGGCGACGACGCGGGCATTGTCCAGTCCCAGCTCGGTCAGCGAATGCGCGGACACCAGCAACCGCGCAATGCGGTCGTGCGGCTTGATGTCGTGTAGGGTGGCCCGGCTGCGTCCATTCATGTAACCAATTGTAGGTATACCGGGTCGGCCGTACCAGCGGAGCGCGCGCGTATTTGCGCAACTAGTTCGCACTATTGGATGAATTCGGCGCAACGCCCCCGCCCGCCCGGTGCGCGGCGGGCAGGGGTAGCGCGCTGTCGGCGTCGGGCGGGTTTCAGATCGGTTTCAGGCCGGCTTCATGAACCCGACATTGCGTGCCGAGCCAAAGTTGGGCAGGTTGGGCAATACGCCGTCGATCTGGCCCTCGTTCAGCCCCCACCAGCGCAGCAACGTGGCGGCGTACTGGTCTACCGAGGTGGTGGGCAGCCAGCGGCCTTCGTTCTCCCAGGAGTCCTGACCCACGTCATTGGCGCCGCGGATGACCAGTTCGGGGTAGGCGCCGTAGCTGGACGTGCCGATCACCGATCCACCCAGCACCAGTTGCATATTGCCCCAGGCGTGGTCGGTGCCATTGCTCGAGTTGGGCGCGAAGGTGCGGCCAAAGTCGCTTTGGGTGAAGGCTGTGACGTTGTTGACCAGGCCCAGTGTCTTCATGGCGCCGTAGAACGCGGCGCTGGCGTCGGCCAGCTGCTTCATCAGGTTGGCGTGGTCGCCGGTGAGCGAATCGCCAGCAATCTGGTCGCCGTGGGTGTCAAACCCGCCCATGGTGGCGAAGTACACATGGCGCGTGCTGCCGATGGAGGACGGCAGGCTGCTGCGGTACTCGATGAGTTTGGCAATCTGGTAGAGCTGCCGGGCCAGCCCGCTGGTGAGGTTGCCGCCACTGGTCACTGGCGCAAACGCAGCGTTGATGGGTTCTGACGCAGTGTTGCCGGGCGTGATTTGTAGGGTCGGGGCGAGCGCGGCCGCCACACTGAATGCGTCGCGCTGCTGCCCGGCGAAGGCGTTGTGCAGGATTGGGGTGTCGCCTTGCGCGTACAAAGTATCGAGCGCGGTGCGGCGCATGGCCTGGTTGCCGCCGAAATAGCCGTCAATACCGAAGCCAGAACCCGGGCCGGGCAGCACCAGCGGGGCTGCCAGTTCGCTGATGCCGAAGCGACCGTTGCCGCCCACCGACATCACCGTGGTGGGTCGCGTCTGCGCGGCACGGCCGCCCCAGCCGGTCGGCTTGAAGACGTCGTGGTACGCCGTTTCCCACAGCGTCTGCTGGTCGCTGTGCGAGAACAGGCTGTCGGGCACGATCTTGCCGTTGTTGGGTGCGGCGCGAACCTCAGCCTTGGTGAGGGGCTGGTACAGCGGGCCGACATTGAAGACCGGCGCCAGCGCACCATCGGTCCAGGCGGTTCCCAGCGCCGACATCGAGGGGTGCAGCCCATAGTCCACGCCCCAGCCCGAGCCCGACGAAAGGAGCTGCGCCTGTGGCAAGGCCAACTGGCCGCGAACCGCCGCGTACTGGCCATAGCGCGTGGCGTCGCGCGGCGTAACCATGTTCATGCCGTCGTTGCCGCCGTACAAAAAGATGCACACCAGCGCTTTGTAGTCGACCGCCTGCGCCTGTGCGCCCGTCAACAACAGCGGAGAAGCGGCAGCGCCAAGGGCTGCCGCGGACGCGAGAAAATGTCTGCGTTTCATGGAAAGGCTCCTTCAGGGCTTGCTCACACTATTTTTGCCAGTGCGAACGGCGTTAAAACAGCGCCAATCCAGGCGCACGTTGACGGCAAGGCGTCCGCCTTGCCTAGGCGGGCAACGCGGAGTGGCGCTGTTTGAACCCCGTTCCCTACGGATTGCGGCCAAAAAGGCCATGCGCCGCGTTGCGAAGCCTTGCCGGGCAGAGAGCCCGGCGGCGTTTCGCGCCTTGCGCATGACCTTTTTGACTCGTAACGCATCTGGCAAAAATAGTGTGAACAGGCCCTAGTGCGGCGCTTCAGCGCGTCACGTGGTATTGGGGAGAGGCATAGACCAAATAGGCTGCGGTGCGCACCCGGTCGCGCTTGGCGTTGGTGCCAGTGGCCGGCAAAGCCGACACCGCACTGATGATGGCCTGGCGCGATGCGGCCGTAATGCGCCCGCCCAGTGCCAGCTTGACGAAACGGTCCACCAGTTTGGCGGGGTCGGTGGCATCAGCCTCGAACGGCACCAGATTGACTTTGGTCCCGATTGGATCGGGGTAGTTGGTATCGGGGTTGGACCCTTCCCAGAACACCAGGTAGTTCACGAAGTTGACCCGGGCCATGCCGGTGTTGGCGTTCAGGATGCCAAACTGCGGCCCCACCAGCGCCGTGCCCGCAACCGGGTAGGTGGGCGGGTAGAAGTTGAATACCGACGGTGCACGGAACACCTGCTGGCGCAAGTCGTCGCCTTTCCAGTTGAGGGCCTGCCCGTCGGTTCTGCCGTTCATGGCCCGCAAGGTGCCGGTGAACACCTGGATTGGCTCGCGCAGCCGCGCAAAGTTGGCGGCGGGGCTCTCGGTGCGGGCTTCCGCGTCGAGCAATACGGCGGCAACGGTGGCAGTCATGTCGCCCCGCACGCCACCACCAAACGGGCCGAACCGGCCGGTGGCGAATGCATTGGCGACCCGGCCCACGTACGCCGGCGACGGGTTGCTGGTAGTCAGGTGCTGGATGATCTGGCGTCCGATGAAGGGCGGCGTGTTGGGGTGGCTCATCAGGCTGTCGAGCACCACCGCCAAGGCCTGCGGCGCGGTTCGGGATGCCTGCAGGCTGTAGCCGCCTAGCAGCGTGCGTGCCTTGTTGTCGTGCGCATTGGCGCGCGGCACCATGTCGCCCCGGTAGAACCGGCAGTTGGCGCCGGTCGGCCAGCACGGCTTGTACTGGCTGTCACCGCCTGCTGGATAGGTCCACCCGGTCAGCGCATAGGCATAGTCGCGCACCCGCACGTTGTCATAGGTGGGCGTGCACTTGCCGCCTTGCAGCGTGCCATCGGGCTGCAACAGACAGGTGCCCACAGAAAACAATTGCAGCAACTCGCGCGCGTAGTTTTCGTTGGGCGAGTTCTTGTCGTTGTTGGCATTGTTCAGATAGTCACCCATCAGCGGCGACAGCGTGACTTTCTCCAGGATGGTGCGGTAGTTGCCGAACGCGTTGACCAGAAAGATGTTCTGGTATTCGCGCAGCCCGTAGGTGCCATTGACCTCGACTTCAGAGGTCACCAGGATCTGCGACAGGGCCAGCGCAACCCGCTGGCGCAGCTGGTCGGGGTTGTTCACCGCATTGCGGTAGAAGTCTGAGTTCAACGGTTCGGAGGAATAGAAATCGCGCCAGCACTCGTTGCCGATCGCCAGGTCCACGCAGAAATCATTGCCCGTATAAGTATGAATGCGCTCACCGCCGGCGCCACCACGCGTGTAGCGCGACACGTCCTGCTTCATCTGCTGGGCGACCCACTTGGTCGGCCCCTGTGCGGCGATTTCGGCTTGCAGCGCTTCGGTGTTGCCAAAGCTCGCCTGGTCAGCTAGGCGCGTGGCATCGAGCACACTGGTGGGGGCATCGGTCGTCAGGACGTCCGGACCCGGCGGGGTTGACCCCGCGGCCGCTGAGTTGGACGACGACCCGCCGCCGCACCCTGCCAGCACGACTGCCAGCACAAACGCCATCACGATCACCACCAGGATGCGGCGCACCCACTCCTGACGGTTGCGTTGCGCGCTTCGGTTTGGCGACAACGACTCCACCCAGAACAAACTGTCCATCGACGTCCTCCCTGTCTTCTTGCTTCTTGTTGATTGACAGCGGTGAAGGTATCCAAGCCGCCAGTTTTTGACTGTCAACAAGCGTGAGGAAGTGTTTAACTGTTGGATGATTGCGACACACGGCTGCGGCAAACGGGCGGCTGACCGAGCGCCGAGCTGACAAGAAAAAAAGCCCCGGCCAACGGATCGGCAGGGGCTTCGTGGTGTTGTGCCTTGGCGCGACACGGTGGACGGGAAGACTACTTCTTCTGGCGATACTTGCGCAGCGCGGCGATCTGCGCGGCCATGACGGCCAGCTCGGATTGCGCCTTGGCGAGGTCAAGGTCGCTCTTGGCGTTTTTCACGGCTTCCTCGGCAGCGGCTTTGGCTGCGTTGGCCTTTTCGTCGTCGAGGTCCTTGCCGCGGATGGCGGTGTCAGACAGCACGGTGACGCAATTGGGTTGCACCTCCAGGATGCCGCCGGCCACAAAGACAAACTCCTCGGTGCCGTCGGCCTTCTCGATCCGCACCGAACCCGGCCGGATGCGCGTGATCAGCGGGGTGTGGCGCGGGTAGATACCGAGCTCGCCGGCCTCGCCGGGCAGCGCGACGAACCTGGCCTCGCCCGAGAAGATCGACTCCTCGGCGCTGACAACATCAACATGGATGGTGTGCTTGGCGTCCATGGCTTAGACCTTTTTAGCTTTCTCGAAAGCCTCGTCGATGCCGCCGACCATGTAGAAGGCCTGCTCGGGCAGGTGGTCGCACTCGCCATTGACGATCATCTTGAAGCCGCGAATGGTCTCGGCCAGCGACACATACTTGCCGGCGGTACCCGTGAACACTTCGGCTACGTGGAAGGGCTGCGACAGGAAACGCTGGATCTTGCGGGCGCGGGCCACAGCCAGCTTGTCTTCGGGGGCCAGCTCGTCCATGCCCAGAATCGCGATGATGTCACGCAATTCCTTGTAGCGCTGCAGCGTGTTTTGCACGGCGCGCGCCGTTTCGTAGTGATCAGCGCCGACCACCAGCGGGTCCAGCTGGCGGCTGGTCGAATCGAGCGGGTCCACGGCGGGATAAATACCCAGCGCGGCGATGTCACGCGACAGCACCACGGTGGAATCGAGGTGGGCGAACGTGGTGGCAGGCGACGGGTCGGTCAGGTCGTCGGCCGGCACGTACACGGCCTGGATCGAGGTGATAGAACCGACCTTGGT
>JANOBJ010000175.1:0-15289 GCA_031411575.1 Betaproteobacteria bacterium
AAGCGCGACCTGATGGCGCGCGCCGATCTGGTGGTGCTGTGCCTGCACGACGACGCAGCGCGCGAATCGGTCGCCATGATCGACAGCCTGCCCGGCAAAAAGCCCAAGATCATCGACGCCTCCACCGCCCACCGCACCGCGCCGGGCTGGGTGTTTGGCTTTCCCGAACTCGATCGCCAGCAGCAGGCCGCGGTGCAGCGGGCCGACCGCGTGGCCAACCCCGGCTGCTACGCCAGCGGCGCCATTGCGCTGCTGCGCCCGCTGATTGACGCCGGCCTGCTGCCCGCCGACTACCCGGTTACCTTGCCGGCAGTGAGTGGTTACTCAGGCGGCGGACGAAGCATGATCGAGGCCTACGAGGCCGCCGAGCCAGCCCAACGGGCGCCCGCCTACGAGCTGTACGCGCTGGGCCTGGCGCACAAGCACATCCCCGAAATCATGAAGTACACCGGCCTGACGCGCCGCCCGGTGTTCATCCCGGCGGTCGGCAATTTCCGCGAAGGCATGCTGGTGGAGCTGCCGCTGCACCTGGACACGCTGCCGGGCAAACCGTCAGTCGCCAACCTGTACGCCGCCTACATGGCGCACTACGCGGGCTCGCAATGGGTCACAGCCGAACCGGCCACGCCCGATGGCAAGCTCGACGCGCTGGGCGTGAACCACACCAACAAGCTCGAAATCCGCGTCTTCGGCAACGACACCTACCACCACGCCGTGGCGGTGGCGCGGCTGGACAACCTGGGCAAGGGCGCCAGCGGGGCGGCGGTGCAAAACCTGTCGCTGATGCTGGGGCTTGACGCAAATCGGTAGCTTCCCGGCGGGTCGGGCTGGCCGCAACTGCCGCACAGTCCGGTTTTTGCATCGAATTGGCCGGTTGTCCGCTCCCCGTGGTCATTGTTTGCTGCTATTAATATAGCAATCGGCCCGGGCTTGTCAGTCTTCTGACAACGGCTCATCGACCCGGCTGGCCGCCTCTTTCAGCACCCGGCGCACCACGTCGGAACCAAAGCCCCGGGTTAGCAGGAAGCGCGACTGCTTGGCGGCGCTGGCGGCGTCGGCGGCAGGCTCGCCAAACTTTCGGCGCCAGACCTCGCGCGCGCGCTCGAACTCGCTGGCCTGCAGCTGCCCGACCGCCTGCGCCACGGCCTCGGGCTCGATGCCTTTGGCCTGCAGCTCCTGGCGCACGCGGGCGGCGCCGAGCTTGGCCGAGCGGCGGTTGACCACCGACTCGACCACCCGCTGCTCGCTGATGAAGCCCTTGGCCTGCAGCTCGTCAAGCGTGCGGGCGAGTTGCCCCGGCTCTTCCTCGTGGCTTTTCAGCTTGCGCTCGAGTTCGGCGCGCGAGTACTCGCGGCCGCACAACAGGCGCAGCGCGCGGCCCTTGAGTGAGGGTGTCTCAAATCCCATGACCGGTCCGTGCGGGTTGAAAGCGGGGTAGCCAGCCGTCTCAAGGTCAGCCCCGTTGATCCTAGATGCTACTTAATTAATAGCAAACTATGACCAGGGGGCGCCGACCAGAAGGCGATTTGGCTTGAAAAATGCCTCCCGTCAGGCCTTGGCGACCTTGGCCGTTTCGGACGGTGCAAGGAGCGGAATCCCCAGCGATTCGCGCACCTTGTTCTCGATTTCATAGGACAAATCGGCGTTCTCGCGCAGGAACTCACGCGCGTTGTCGCGGCCCTGGCCGATTTTTTCGCCGTTGTAGGCGTACCAGGCGCCCGATTTTTCGATGATGCGTGCTTCCACGCCCATGTCGATGATCTCGCCGTGGCGGCTGATGCCCTCGCCAAACAAAATGTCGAATTCGGCGGTCTTGAACGGCGGCGCCACCTTGTTTTTGACGACCTTGACCTTGGTCTCGTTGCCGATCGCGTCGTCGCCCTTCTTGATGGTGCCGGTGCGGCGGATATCGAGTCGCACCGAGGCGTAGAACTTGAGCGCGTTGCCGCCAGTGGTGGTTTCGGGGCTGCCGAACATCACGCCGATTTTCATGCGGATCTGGTTGATGAAGATCACCGTGCAGTTGGTTTTCTTGATGGTGGCGGTGAGCTTGCGCAGCGCCTGGCTCATCAGGCGCGCCTGCAGGCCGGGCAGGCTGTCGCCCATTTCGCCTTCGAGCTCGGCCTTGGGCGTGAGCGCGGCCACCGAGTCAATGACGATCAGATCGACGGCGCCGGAGCGCACCAGGCTGTCCACGATTTCCAGGGCCTGCTCGCCGGTGTCGGGCTGGCTGATCAGCAAATCCTGCAGGTTCACGCCGAGTTTTTGCGCGTACTGGATATCCAGCGCGTGCTCGGCATCGACAAACGCGCACTGGCCGTTGATGCGCTGCATCTCGGCAATGACCTGCAGCGTGAGCGTGGTCTTGCCCGAGCTTTCCGGGCCGTAGATCTCGATCACGCGGCCGCGCGGCAGGCCGCCCACGCCGAGCGCGATGTCCAGCCCGAGCGAGCCGGTAGAGACCACCTGGATGTCCTCGATCACCTCGCCTTCGCCCAGGCGCATGATGGTGCCCTTGCCGAATTGTTTCTCGATCTGGGCC
Organism: Betaproteobacteria bacterium; assembly: GCA_031411575.1. Taxonomy (GTDB): domain Bacteria; phylum Pseudomonadota; class Gammaproteobacteria; order Burkholderiales; family Burkholderiaceae_C; genus JANOBJ01. The sequence continues at coordinate 2,543 of JANOBJ010000175.1, forward strand.
AGGGCGGCCTGCAAGGCCTTGGCTTTTTCGCTGTTGGCAGCGCCTGCGATGCTGGTGCCCTTGACTTGTGCGTCCATTGAAAACTCCTTGTAAATCAATCAGTTAAAGAATCTGGTGTGGTGTCATTCAGCGTGGGCTGGATGCTTGAACAGTACTTTAACGCAGCAGGTCAAAACAAGTAAACAGATTTTTTAGTCAGTTTGCCTTACTATTTAGGCATGCCTGAAACCCGACTGGAGCCGCCCCCCTCGACCCCGCTGGCCGCACCACCCGCCAGCGCCGGCCCGACCGCGCTGGACGACCGCTGGCGCCAGACCCACCTGGGCCGCCTGCTGGGCCGCGCCAGCGACCGGTTCGACGCGCGGGTGCTGGCCCTGATGGCGCGCAATGTGGAGGTGCCGCTGGCGCTGGCCAACCTGGCCGCGCGCGACCAGGTGAGCGCCGCGCACCTGCACATCACGCGGCACCTCGCGCTCTGCGGCTCGCGCCTGACCGATCTGGCGGCCAGCGCCGGCATGAGCAAGCAGGCCATGGGCGACCTGGTGACGCAGTGCGAGGCCTGGGGCCTGGTGCTGCGCGAAGCCGACCCGCTGGACGCGCGCGCGCGCCGCGTGGTGTTCACCGCAACCGGGCTGGCCTGGCTGCAGGCGTTCAAGGATGCGGTGGCCGGGGCCGAGGCCGAGTTTCGTCGCGACGTCGGGCCCGAGGTGGCCACCGTGGTCGCCATCGGGCTGGAGGCCTACGCCATCGGCTATGCCGGTGACAGCGGGGTCTGATCGCGTGCGTAAGTCTGGTGCCGGGCATGCAGCCTAAAATCGGCTGCAGAATGCGCGCCCGCCGCCCAAGGAGACAGCCATGCGGATACTGATTGCCGAAGATGACCAGGTGCTGGCCGACGGCCTGCTGCGCACCCTGCGCTCGTCGGGCGCGGCGGTCGACCACGTGGCCAGCGGCACCGAAGCCGACGCCGCGCTGATGACCAACACCGAGTTTGACCTGCTGATCCTGGACCTCGGCCTGCCCAAGATGCATGGCCTGGAGGTGCTGAAAAAACTGCGCGGTCGCGGCTCGTCGCTGCCGGTGCTGATCCTCACCGCCGCCGACAGCGTGGACGAACGCGTCAAGGGCCTGGACTATGGTGCCGACGACTACATGGCCAAGCCGTTCGCGCTGTCCGAGCTGGAAGCACGGGTGCGCGCGCTGACGCGGCGCGGCATGGGCGGCGCCAGCTCCACCATCAAGCACGGCCCGTTGGTGTACGACCAGTCCGGCCGGGTGGCCACCATCGACGGCAAGATGGTCGAGCTGTCGGCCCGCGAGCTGGGCCTGCTGGAGGTGCTGCTGCAGCGCGCCGGCCGGCTGGTCAGCAAGGACCAGCTGGTGGAGCGCCTGTGCGAGTGGGGCGAAGAGGTCAGCAACAACGCGATCGAGGTGTACATCCACCGCCTGCGCAAGAAGATCGAAAAAGGCCCGATCCGCATTGCCACCGTGCGCGGCCTGGGCTACTGCCTTGAAAAAATCCCCAACTGAAGCGATGACCCCCACGCTCGGCACTGGCGTGTCCTCGCTGGACGTGCGGCCGCCAGAGGCGGACGCTCTTCGCCCCGTCCAGGTGTGCCCATGCACACTTGGAGCCGCGGGCCTCAGCCCCGAGGGGGCGTTCGCGCCTTGGGGCGGCCTGGCGGCGCTCATGGTGTGCGCGCGTTTGACGTGTCGGTGAAGCCACCTCCCGGCGAAAGCTGGAGCCTGAAGCTGTTCCAGCGCGAGCAGCGTTCGCTGTTTGGCGAGATCCTGGACTGGATGCTGACGCCGCTGCTGCTGCTGTGGCCGGTGAGTCTGGCACTCACCTGGCTGGTGGCGCAGGGCATTGCCGGCAAGCCGTTTGACCGCACGCTGGAGTACAACGTGCGGGCGCTGTCGCAGCTGGTGGTGGTGCGCCAGCGGCAGGTCCAGTTCAACCTGCCGCAACCCGCGCGCGAGCTGCTGCGCGCCGACGAGACCGACACCGTGTACTACCACGTGCTGGGTGCACGCGGCGAGTACCTGAGCGGTGAGCGTGATTTCCCGCTGCCGGTAGACGAAGAAAAACCGGTGCTCGGCGAGGTGAGCCTGCGCGACGACCTGCTGCGCGGCCAGGAGGTGCGTGTGGCGTACATCTGGGTCAAGCTCGATCTGCCCGATGCCCAGCCCGCGCTGGTGCAGGTGGCCGAGACGCTGGAAAAGCGCTCGGTGCTGGCCACCGAGATCATCAAGGGCGTGATGCTGCCGCAGTTCGTGATCCTGCCGCTGGCGGTGCTGCTGGTCTGGCTGGCGCTGGTGCGCGGCATCAAGCCGCTCAACGAACTGGAGGAGCGCATCCGCGCCCGCAAGTCCGACGACCTGTCGCCGCTGGATGACAAGGCGGTGCCGCTGGAGGTGGCACCGCTGGTGTCGTCGGTGAACGACCTGCTGGCGCGCCTGAAAGACTCGATCGCCACGCAAAAACGCTTTCTGGCCGACGCCGCGCACCAGCTCAAGACGCCGCTGGCGGGGCTGCGGATGCAGGCCGACCTGGCGCAACGCGAGGGCGCCAGCGCCGACGACCTGAAGCTGTCGCTCAAGCAGATCGGCCGCTCCAGCATCCGCGCCACCCACACCGTGAACCAGCTGCTGGCGCTGGCGCGCGCCGAGAGCAGCGGCGTCGGGATTGCGCGCCAGCCCTGCGATCTGGCACGCATCACCATGGAGGTGGTGCAGGACACGGTGCCCCGCGCGCTCGACAAACACCTGGACATCGGCTACGACGGCGCAGAGCCGGGCACGCCCGGCGTGGTGATCGACGGCAACCCGACGCTGCTCAAGGAGATGGTGCGCAACCTGGTGGACAACGCGTTGCTGTATACGCCCTCGTCGGCCGACAAGCCCGGCGTGGTGACCGCGCGCGTGCTGGCCGACCCGTTTGGCCACGTGCTGGTGCTGCAGGTGGAGGATTCTGGGCCGGGCATTGCGCTGGCCGAGCGCGAACTGGTGTTCCAGCCGTTCTACCGCACGCTGGGCACCGACACCGATGGCTCGGGCCTGGGCCTGCCGATCGTGCTGGAGATCGCCGGCCACCACCAGGGCACGGTCAGCCTGGATGAAACCCATCCGGGCCAGGTGCCACCCGGTGCGCGCTTCAGCGTGCGCTTCATCACGGAACCGCCCAGCGCGGCGTGATCGGCGCCGGCGGGTGACCCCCGGTGGCCTCGTGACGCCGGCGAAAATGCCCGCTCAGGCCGGCGTGTACAGGTCGAGCTGCAGCCGCTCGCGCTCGATCGCGCGGGCCGCTGCCGGCTGATGCGCCACGCGCTGCACGAAGGCCCACAGGCGCGGCGTGTCGGCGGGGTTGATGCCCGCGATCGTGCCCCAGCGCGCCAGCGTCAGCGTGTAGGCATCGAGCGCGCCAAACTGCTCGCCCGCGAGCCAGGGCCGGCCGGCCGCGGTGGCCCGGTCCACCAGCGCCTGCAACTCGGCCAGGTGCGCGCGGTACAGCCCGGTGTTGAAGGCCTTGAGCGCGGGATAGACCGACTCATCACCCACAAACTTGTGCGGCATGAAGATGTGCGTGAAGGTCGGGTGCACCGAGTTGTTCATCCACGCCAGCGTCTCCAGCGCGCGCACCCGCGCCATGCCCCCTGGTGGCAGCATGCCCAGCGCGGGAAAGCGTGCGTCCAGGTGGCTGACGATCGCCACGATCTGGGTGATTACTTCGTCGCCATCCACCAGCACCGGCACCTGCGCGCGCGGGTTGAGCGCCATGTAGGCGTCGCTGTAGTTTTCGCGCTTGTGGATCTTCACCATGACTGGTTCGAAGGCGGCGCCGCTGGCTTCCAGCAGGGTGTGCGGCACAAACGAGCAGGCGCCCGGTGCGAAATAGAGCTTCAGGGTCATGGTGTCTCCTGGTGGTGTGAAAGCGGCGGTGGACGCAGCGTAATCAGCTGCAGGCGCGCAGGGTGTTGCCCGCCAGCATGGGTTTGAATTCGTCAAGGCGCCCCCGCAGGGCGGCGTCAACCGCCGGCAGCCGCAGCTGCTGCACCGACACCGCGTCGCGCTCGCGCACCACCCGCGCGGTGCGCACGCCGCGTTGCGACATCGCCGCCAGCGCCGCGCCGGCCGCCGCCTGTGACTCAAACCGGCCGAGCGACAGCCCCGGCTCCAGCGCATCGTTTTCCACCGGCTCGGGAACCAGCCGGAGCGCGCGCAGCTCGGCTTTCTTGCGTTGCACCGCCTCGGTGCTGGGGTACTTGCCCATGTAGACGATCCAGCGCGCCGGCTGCGTCACCACCTCGAGCAACCACTGGCCGGCAGGCAGTGCGCTGGCCAGCGTCTGCTGCAGCACGCGGCCCTGAATCTCGTCAAACGGACCCGCCATCAGGCATTCGGCGGAAGCAACCGGCGAGGGCGGGGGCGACACCACGGCGGTCAGCGTACCGCCGGCTTCGAGCCGGCGCAGCTCGTCGGGCTTGAGCAGGCGCAGCGATTCGGGCTTGATCTGCTGCTGCAGCCGCTGCGGCTCGGACACTGGCACTGGCGCAAAGCCGACCCCCTGCAAATGGCCTTGCGGCCACGCGAAATAGATGGCATTGGCCAGCAGCAGCAGCAACACAAGCCCCCGCCACATGGCCGTCAGGTCTCCCGGCGACCCGACGGGCGCACGCTGACTTCGGAGCTGGTGATCTGCTTCATGCCGAGCGCAGTATGCACCAGCAGCGCGCCGGTCCCGTCCACCCCGTGGGCGGTGCCCACGGTGCCATCGCTGAGCGTGACGCCGCGGTCGCGCAGCGCGTCGCGCGCGGCAAATCGCGCTTGGAACGGGGCAAACCCCATCACCTCGAAAGCCTTCACAGCCTGCACCAGCGGCGCGGCCAGCCGCGCCAGCGCGCCGGGCGCGTCAATGGCGGGCTCCAATGCCTGCAGCGAGGCCGGGGGCGTGGCCAGGCCGGTAGCGTCACGCGGCGCGATGTTGATGCCGACGCCGATGACCGCGTAGCGCTGCGCGCCCACCGCCGCCGTTTCAATCAGGATGCCGGCCAGCTTGCGGTCCTGGCACCACAGGTCATTGGGCCATTTGAGCCCGATGTCCGGGTGCAGGCTTTCCGCCACACTGACCCCGACCGCCAGCGACAGCCCCGACCAGTCCGGCGGCGCGAGTGGCAGCCCCAGCGAAAAAGTCAAAGAGGATAGAGCCCCCACGCTTGCCGCTGCGTGTGCTGCGCTGCCCCCCGTGGGGGCCCTCGCGCCGTGGGGCGGCCCGGCGGCGCTCATCCCCGTTTGTCCGCTTTGCCAGTCGCGCCCGAGCCGACCCCGGCCCGCCGTCTGCGACTCGGCCACCAGCAACACCGGCTCGATCCGCCCGGCCCGCGCGCGGCGCATCAGTTCGGAGTTGGTCGAATCGATCTGCGGCAGCACCTCGACCGAAAAGTCGGGCAGCACAGGCGCCACGGCTTCCCAGATGGCTTCTGCCGGCCAGCAGATCATTTCTGCCTCCTCAGCGCCAAGCCACCCACAAGCGTCGAAACGGGCTCGGCCCATTCGCAGGCAACCGCGGAACCGGCTCCGCCGGGCCGCTGGTTGCGCCCCCCCTTGGGGGGGCTGAACGCCGCGGCTCCAAGCCTGCCAGCGCAGGCTTGGACGGCGTGAAGAGCGGCGGCTCTGACCGCCGCCCCCCGCCGCAGGCGCTTCGGGGGGGTCACCTTCTTCTTTTGGGTGCGAGCAGCGTGCCGCGGCAGGTCTTGGTGTTGCACCAGCACGGGTATTCGGCCTTGAGCTTGGCCGTGTAGGGCTCGTCGATGATGAGGCCGTAGTCATAGTTCAGCTCTTCACCGGCGCGGATGTTGCGCAGCGCCTTGATGAAGACGCGGCCCTCTTCCTCGTCGGCCTCGCAGTTCGGGTCGCAGGAGTGGTTGATCCAGCGCGACGAGTTGCCGCCGACCTTGGCATCGATCACGCGCTTTTCGTCGATGTGAAAGTAGAAGGTATGGTTCGGGTCTTTCGGGTCGTGCGGATGGCGGCGCAGCGCCTCTTTCCAGGTGATGCGCTCACCCACGTACTCGACGATGGTTTCGCCTTCGGCGATGTTCTGCACCGCGAACACCCCCTTGCCGTGCACGCCGGAGAGTCGGGTCTGGATGCGCCGGCCACGGGCGTCGGCCATCGCTTCGGCCAGCGCAGTCGCTTTGGCGCCATTTTTGGGGGATTTTGAGGTCACGGGAAAACTCTGTTAAGTTGAATAGGCACACACGCGTGCGCACGCACGCGAGGGAAGCGGTTGATTGTAAGGAGCGCCGCACCGACAAAAAGGGCTACAGTTCCGCCGCTGGCTGGTTCGGCCTGGAAGTGGCGACAATCCTGCCCAAGCCCGGCGGCCGGGTGGCGTTTGCGGAGGCAGGGGAAACGTTCCCCGATGACATGGAAGGGTTGGCGAGACTGTTATGACGAAGACTTTGGTGATTGCGGAAAAGCCATCGGTGGCGCAGGACATCGTGCGGGCGCTCACGCCCACGGCGGGCAAGTTCGAGAAGCACGACGAGCATTTCGAGAGCGAGCAGTACGTTGTCACCAGCGCGGTGGGCCACCTGGTGGAGATCCAGGCGCCCGAGGAATTTGACGTCAAGCGCGGCAAATGGAGCTTTGCCAACCTGCCGGTGATCCCCCCGCACTTTGACCTGAAACCGGTGGACAAGACCAAGACCCGGCTGAACGCCGTGGTGCGGCTGGCCAAGCGCAAGGATGTGACGCAGCTCATCAACGCCTGCGACGCGGGCCGCGAGGGCGAGCTGATCTTTCGCCTGATCGAGCAGTACGCCGGCGCCGGCGCAGGCGGCAAGGGCAAGCCACTGGGCAAGCCGGTCAAGCGGCTGTGGCTGCAGTCGATGACGCCGCAAGCCATCCGCGACGGCTTTTCGGCGCTGCGCTCGGAGAAGCAGATGCAGGGCCTGGCCGACGCCGCGCGCTCGCGCTCTGAGGCCGACTGGCTGGTCGGCATCAACGGCACGCGCGCCATGACGGCGTTCAACTCGCGTGATGGCGGCTTCTTTTTGACCACGGTCGGCCGGGTGCAGACGCCCACGCTGTCGGTGGTGGTGGAGCGCGAGGAACAGATCCGCAAGTTCATCAGCCGCGACTACTGGGAAATCCACGCCAGCTTCTTGGCCGAGGCCGGCGAGTACCCGGGCAAGTGGATCGACCCGAAGTGGAAGAAATCCGACGATGTTGAGCTGAAGGCCGACCGCGTCTGGTCCGAGCGCGAGGCGCGCGCGATTGCCGACGCGGTGCGCGGCAAAGCCGCCACCGTGACGGAAGAGTCTAAGCCGACCACGCAATCGAGCCCGCTGCTGTTTGACCTGACCTCGCTGCAGCGCGAAGCCAACGGCCGTTTCGGCTTTTCGGCCAAGACCACACTGCAGATCGCCCAGAGCCTGTACGAGCGCCACAAGGCCTTGACCTACCCGCGTACCGACTCGCGCGCGCTGCCCGAAGACTACCTGCCGGTGGTGAAGCAGACCTTCGAGATGCTGGCCAACAGCGGCATGCGCAACCTCGAGCCGCACGCGCTGATGGCGCTGAACAACAACTACATCAAGCCCAGCAAGCGCATTTTCGACAACGCCAAGGTGAGTGATCACTTCGCGATTATCCCAACACTGCAGGCGCCCAGTGGGCTGTCGGAAGCCGAGCACAAGCTCTATGAGCTGGTCGTCAAGCGCTTCATGGCGGTGTTTTTCCCGTCGGCCGAATACCTCGTCACGACCCGCCTCTCGCAGGCCGTGGGCCACACCTTCAAGACCGAGGGCAAGGTGCTGGTCAGGCCCGGCTGGCTGGCGATCTACGGCAAGGAAGTGCTGGCCGACGACGACGAGAACAGCAAGACGCTGGTGGCGGTGAAGCCCGGCGAAATGGTGCGCGCCGAGGTGGTGGAGCCCAAGCCGCTCAAGACACGGCCGCCCGCCCGCTACTCCGAAGCCACGCTGCTCGGCGCGATGGAAGGCGCCGGCAAGCTGGTCGAAGACGACGAGCTGCGCGAAGCCATGCAGGAAAAAGGCCTGGGCACGCCCGCCACGCGCGCCGCCACCATCGAGGGCCTGATCAACGAAAAGTACATGTTCCGCGAGGGCCGCGAACTGATTCCCACGGCCAAATCGTTCCAGCTGATGACGCTGCTGCGCGGCCTCGGCGTGGAAGAATTGTCCAAGGCCGAACTCACCGGCGAGTGGGAGTACAAGCTGGCGCAGATGGAGCACGGCCAGCTGAGCCGCGATGCCTTCATGCGCGAAATTGCCGCCATGACCGAGCGCATCGTCAAGAAGGCCAAGGAATACGACCGCGACACCGTGCCCGGCGACTACGCCACCCTTAAGACGCCCTGCCCCAACTGCGGCGGCGTGGTGAAGGAAAACTACCGGCGCTTTGCCTGCGTGGGCAAGGACGGCGCCGAGCTGGACGGCAACGCGGCCACCGGTTGTGGCTTCTCGTTTGGCAAATCGCCGGCCGGCCGCACGTTCGAGGCGGCCGAGGCCGACCAGCTGCTGGCCAACAAAAAGATCGGGCCGCTGGAGGGTTTCCGCTCCAAGGCCGGCTGGCCGTTCGTGGCCGAAATCGCCATCAAATACTACGAGGAAGAGAAGATCTGGAAGCTGGAATTCGACTTTGGCGACGACAAAAAGGCCGAGGAATCGGGCGAGCTGGTGGATTTTTCGACCAGCGTGTCGCTGGGCGCCTGCCCCAAGTGTGGCGGCGCGGTGCACGAGCACGGCAGCAGCTATGTGTGCGAAAAATCGGTGCCCACGATGGCCCAGCCCACCCCCAGCTGCGATTTCAAGAGCGGCAAGATCATCCTGCAGCAGCCGGTGGCGCGCGAGCAGATGACGAAGCTGCTGGAAACCGGCAAGACCGATTTGCTGGACAAGTTTGTCTCGATGCGCACACGGCGCGCGTTCAAGGCTTTCCTGGCCTGGGACCCGGAAGCCGGCAAGGTGAATTTTGCGTTCGAGCCGCGCACCTCGAAGTTTCCACCGCGCAAGACGGCGGCGGCGAAGACAGGCCCGGTCGCTACCAAATCAATAGCAAAGAATGACCAGGGGAAGCGGACAACCGCCGCAAAAGGCCTGAAAACAGCGGCCCGGGGTGCGCCCAAGGCCGCGCCGGCCAAAGCCCCGGCCAAGTCAGCGCCCAAGCCCAAGGTGCCGCGCAAAACCAGCGCCACGGCGGCTGGCGGCCTGACGCCGAGCGCCGAGCTGGCGGCCGTGATCGGCGCCGACAAGGTGGCGCGCACCCAGGTGATCAAGAAGTTGTGGGACTACATCAAGGCCAACGGCCTGCAGGACGCCACCAACAAGCGCGCGATCAACGCCGATGCCAAATTGCTGGCGGTGTTTGGCAAGCCCCAGGTCACCATGTTCGAGCTGGCCGGAATCGTCGGCAAACACCTCGTTTCATAGTCAACTAGGCCGCTGGTCCGCTTCAGCGGGTCATAGTTTGCTATAATTAATATAGCAATCTGCTGCCAGCGAACTGGGCCGCTTGTGCGCGGGGAAACGGCGCGCGGGAAAAGCCCGCCCCGCGCGGCCCGGCTCAGCGCACGAACCGTCCGCCGCGGCCGATGATGGTGAGATCGGTGTAGTTGGAGCCCTGGTGGTCCTTGGGCGAGTAGTTGACGGTGAAGCCGCCAAAGTTCACATCTCGCATCGCCTCCAGCCCGTTCACCAGCGATTCGCGCGTGAGGTTGCGGCCCGCGCGCCGCAACCCTTCCACCAGCACCTTGGCGGTGAGGTAGCCCTCCATGCTGGAGAAGTCAAATTCCCTCTGGCCGGCGGCGGTCATGTGGGCCTGGTACTCGCGCACGACCGGGCTGGCCGGGGCGTAGGGAAACGGAACCACCTGCGAGATCACCACGCCCTGGCCGGCATCGCCCAGTTCGTCGGCCAGCGCCTTGGAACCGACAAAGCTCACGTTGAAGAACTGACCCGCATAGCCCTTGCCGCGCGCTGCCTTGATCAAGGCAGCGCAGGATTTGTAGGCACTGACTTGCACCACCGCCTCGGGCTCGGCCTTGAGGATGGTCTCGAGCGCCTTGGCCACGTCCACGCTGTTGCGCTCGACCGTGGCGGTGGCCGCAGGTTTGAGTTGGCGCCGCGTCAGCGCGCGCTCCACACCTTCGAGGCCGGCTTTGCCGTAGGCATCGTTCTGGTAGAACACCGCGATTTTCTTGATACCCAGCGTGGTCAGGTGCTGCACGATGCGCTCGGTCTCGTCAAAGTAGCTTGCGCGCACGTGAAAAATGTTGCGGTTGAACGGCTCGCGCAGGGCCTGCGCGCCGGTGAACATGCCCACCAGCGGAATCTTTTCCTCAGTGACGATGGGCAGCGCCGCCAGCCCGGTGGGCGTGCCGACCGATCCGGCCAGCGCAAACACCTTGTCGTCGTTGATCAGGGCCTTCACGGCCGCAGCGGCCTTTTCGGGCTCGTAGCCATCATCGCGCGTGACCAGCTTGACCTGCCGGCCATTGACGCCGCCCTGGGCGTTGACCGAGGCGAAATACGCCTGCATCCCCACCTGCATGCGGGTGCCCAGCAGCGCCGCCGGCCCGCTCACCGCAGCAAACTGGCCGATCAGGACCTCCTTGTCGGTCACCCCGTTCTGGGCTTGCGCCAAGCCCGCCAACCCCGCCAGCACCAGTGCCAGCACCCGTCGCAACCACTTCATCGATACCCCCGTTTTTTGGACACCCTCCACGGTAGTCGATTCGAGCGGCGCGCTCAAATCCGAGCAGCCGGATGTGGGTGTCAGTGTTGCGCTTTTGCCCGCGTGACGGCGTCCAGGAAATCCGCCAGCAGCGGCCCGTCGTCGATGGTCTGCATGCCCGGTCGATGGAATTCGGGGTGCCATTGCACGGCCGCTACGTACGGCGCCTCGGTGTCATCGCTGCGCCGGATGGCTTCGACCACGCGGTCGGGTGCGCTCCAGGCCTCCACGGTGAAGCCCGGCGCCAGTTCCTTCACGGCCTGGTGGTGGATGCTGTTGACGCGCGCCCGCTCGACGCCCGGGTACAGCGCTGACAGGCGCGAACCCGCGACCAGCTCGATGCTGTGGAAGTTGAGGTCGTAGGAGCCTGGATCGCGGTGCTGCAAGGCATCGGGGCGCTGGGTCGAGATGTCCTGGTACAGAGTGCCGCCATAGGCCACGTTGAGCAGCTGCAGCCCGCGACAGACGCCAAACACCGGCTTGCGCGCGGCCGTGAACGCCGCCACCAGCGCCTTGTCGTAGGCGTCGCGAATCCGGTCGCCGTGCCAGCGCTCGTCGATTGGCTCCTCGCCGTAGCTGCCCGGCCAGACATCGGCGCCACCATGCAGTACCAGGCCGTCCAGCCACTGGGCATAGTGCTTCAGTTGTACATCGCCGCGCTGGGTTTCGCCGGTCGGGCACGGCACCATCACCACCATGGCGCCGGACGACATGAGCCAGTGCGCGATCGACTGCTCCACGTACTGCAGCGTCTTGCCGGTGAAAAGCGAACGGGCGGGGTCGGCGTGCGAGAAGCATGCCGACAGCCCGATCTTCAGACGGTTGTGCATGCGCAAATGCTAACGCTGCGCGCGCGCAACCGCCAGTCACCTGCGGCGCCCACGTTCAATGGATGAAACGCCCCTCGCGATTGACCATGGACAAATCGACAAATCGCGAGCCTTCGTGGTCGCCCGGGTTGTAGCGCACGGTCACGCCCCCCAGGTCGAATCTGGCGTTCTCAAGGGCCTTCACAAAGCTGGCGCGGGTCGGGTCACGGCCCGAGGCGCGCAAGGCCATGACGAACGCCTTGGCGGTCATGTAGCCCTCCAGTGCCCCATAGCTCAGCTCGGCGTTGCCCGACGCCTTTCGGCTGGCGTCCTGGTACTCGCGCGCGATCTCGCGTTTGCGCTCCCACGGGCTCGGCACCACCTGCGCGAACACCATGCCCTGGGCCAGTGGCCCCAGGCCCTTGGCGATCTGGGAGGAGCCGGAATTCACGCCCATGAACGTGGCCTTGCTGCCGGCGGCTTTTGACTGGGCCACCAGCTTCTGGTACAGCCCGGCAGAGCCGTGGTTCAGGAACATCTCGGGCTGCTTGTCGCCGATGAGCTTGACCATGTCGGCCACCTGCGCGTCGGTCACGTCGCCCTTGAACGGGACCGCCAGCACCACTTTCAGCCCCAGCTCCTGCGCGATCAGTTCGACATTTTTCAGGTGCGTCTTGCCGACATCGGTGTCGGCATGCAGAAAGCCCACCGTGCGCAGCCCGGTGCTCTTGCCCCAGGCCATGAGCGCGCGGAACTCATCGCGGTGTTCGGCACGCACCGGGAACACCAACGGCTGGTGCGGACGGCGCAAGATCGGAGGCCCCGCCATCGGGCCAAAAAACGGCACCTTGAGCTCGTTGGCGACTTTCATGACCGCGGTGGACGGCCCGCCATCGATTGAGCTGAACAGCACAAACGCGCCGTCGGCCACCAGCCTTCGGGCGTTGGCCTCGGCCGTGGCCGCCTTGTTGTCGTCATCCAGCACCCGAGGCACCAGCTTGCGGCCATTGACGCCGCCAGCCGCGTTCACCGCATCGAAATACAGCTTCATGCCCTGGCCGGCGGCAACGCCGTAGTCGTTCTTGCCCCCCTGCAGCGTGATGTTCATGCCCAGGATGATTTCAGTGTCGGTGACACCCACCTCCGCCGCCTGCGCGCCACCTGCGCCCGAAATCAGTCC
>JANOBJ010000176.1:0-23558 GCA_031411575.1 Betaproteobacteria bacterium
GGGGCCAGCGGCCGCCGCGCTGGGCCGCCCCAAGCAAGGCCAGCCCCCTCGGGGGGCAGCGCAGTACACGCAGTGACAAGAGTGGGTGCTCCAAGAAGCAAGGCCTGTCGCTCCGCATCTCGCAGCACCTGGCGCTCACGCCGCAGCTGCAGCAGTCGATCCGGCTGTTGCAGCTGTCCACGCTGGAGCTGAGCGCCGAGGTCGATCAGATGCTGGACGACAACCCGTTCCTGGAACTCACGCAGGAAGAGGCGCCGCGCGAGGAATTCGGCTTGCCGCAGGCCGATACCCGCGCACGCGAAGACGAGGGTGAAGCCGAGAGTGCTACTAATTCTGTAGCAGACTATGACCAGGAGACGGGGACATCAGCCACAAAAGATACTGAAACCGAGCTTTCCGAGAGCTGGGAGGGCGACGGCAGCACGGACGTGCGTCCGGACGATGCGGAATGGGGCAGCGACGCACCGGCGCGGGCCAACAACCTCGGCAGCGACGACGAGATGGACGCCACCGAACTCGCGCGCAACCAGGAGTCGCTGCAGCAGCATCTGCACCGCCAGGCGATCGGCCTGCGACAGAGCCCGGAAGACCGTGCCGCGCTGCAGTTCCTGATCGAATCGCTCAACGACGACGGCTATCTGGAAGACAGCTTCGAGACGCTGGCGCGCAGCCTGGCTGGCGACAACGAGGAGCAGGTCGAAGAGCTGGTACACCGTTTCACGGTGGCGCTCGGCCTGCTGCAAAGCCTGGAGCCGACCGGCGTGGGCGCGCGCAACCTGGGGGAGTGCCTGCTGTTGCAGATCAAGGCCCTGCAGGCGACGCCCGGTGTCGATGACCTGTCGCCCGACACCCTGCGCGTGGCGCGCAGCATTTGCACCCTGCCGATGGACCTGCTGGCGCGGCGCGATGTGCGGCGGCTGGCGCAGCAGTGCGGCGAGCACGAAACCGCCATCAAGGCCGCGATCGGCTTGATCACCCGGCTGGAACCCAAGCCGGGCCGCCGCTTCATCGATGTCGAGCGCAATATCGTCGTGCCTGACGTGCTGGTGGTGAAGGTGGGCCGTGGCTCGCAGACCAAGTTTCGCGTGCAGCTGAATGCCGAGGTGATGCCGCGCCTGCGCGTGCACGACATTTATGCCAACGCCCTCAAGGCGCACCGGGGCGAGGGCAGCCAGGCGCTGCAGCAGCGCCTGCAGGAAGCGCGCTGGTTCATCAAGAACATCCAGCAGCGCTTTGACACCATCCTGCGCGTCTCCAACGCCATCGTCGAACGGCAAAAGAGCTTTTTCATGCACGGCGAGCTGGCCATGCGCCCGCTGGTGCTGCGCGAGATTGCCGACGAGCTGGGTCTGCACGAATCCACCATCAGCCGGGTCACCACGGCCAAGTACATGGCTACGCCGTATGGCACCTTTGAGCTCAAATACTTTTTCGGCTCGGCGCTGGGCACCGAAACCGGCGGCAACGCGTCCAGCACGGCCGTGCGCGCGCTGATCAAGCAGTTTGTGGCGGCGGAAGATTTGCGCAAGCCGCTGTCGGACAGCCAGATTTCCGACATGCTGAAAGAGCAGGGGATCGAGTGCGCACGCCGCACCGTCGCCAAGTACCGCGAAGCCCTGCGCATTGCGCCGGCGAACCTGCGTAAAGCCTTGTGAACCAGCTCCAGCTTTTTTTACCCTGCGCCGCCGGCGTTGAGGAGTTTCTGGCCGAAGAGGTGCACGGCCTCACCGGGTTGCAGGGCGAAGACCTGCTGATCCGACGGGGTGGCGTGCAGGTGCGGGCCAGCTGGCGCGACGCCATGCGCCTGAACCTGCACAGCCGGCTGACCCAGCGCGTGCTGGTGCAGCTGTCGCACACGCCTTACCGCAACGAAAACGACCTGTATGAAGCCGCCAGTGCCGTGGCCTGGGAGATCTGGTTCACGACCCGACAGACCTTCAAGATCGAGGTGACGGCACAGCACAGCCCGTTGACCAGCCTGAACTTCGCCGCGCTCAAGATCAAGGACGCGGTGGCCGACCGCTTTCGCCACAAGAGCGGCGAACGGCCCGATGTCAACACCCAGTGGCCCGATGTGCGCATCTACGCCCACCTGACCACCGACACCGCGACCCTGTACATCGACACCTCGGGCGAGCCGCTGTTCAAGCGCGGCTGGCGCGAAGACACCGGCGACGCGCCGCTCAAGGAGACGCTGGCCGCCGCCATGATCGCCGCCAGCGGCTGGGACGCCGCGCAGCCGCTGTACGACCCGTGTTGCGGCAGCGGCACCATTGCCATCGAGGCGGCGCAGATCGCCTGCCGCATCGCGCCAGGCTCGCTGCGGCGCTTTGCTTTCGAGAAGATGCTGCCGTTCCAGAGCCATGTGTGGGCCGCGCTCAAGGCGGACGCCGTGGCGCAGCAGCGCAGCGCGCCGGCGCCGATCTTTGGCAGCGACGTGGCGTTTCGCATGGTCGATTTTGCCGAGCGCAATGCCGTCCGCGCGGGCGTGGCCGAGGCCGTGCAGTTTCGGGGCGGTGATGCGCTGCAGCGTATGCCACCGGCCGCATCGGGCGTGATGCTGGTCAATCCGCCGTACGGCGAGCGCATTGAGGCAGCGGGTATCGCCGGCGGTGGCGCGCGTGGCCGCGCCAGCCAGTCCGGGAGCCAGCCGCCAAGGCCGCAAATGGGCCGCGAGCTGGCCGAAACCGACAGCGGCGCCGACTTCTTCGCCCAACTCGCCACGCACTGGAAGAAAAACTATGCCGGCTGGACCGCCTGGGTGCTCACGCCCGACCTCAAGCTGCCCGGCCGCATGCGCCTGAAAGAGTCGCGCCGCGTGCCGATGTGGAACGGGCCGATCGAATGCCGGTTGTTCAAGTTCGACATGGTGGCGGGCAGCGCGCGCGCCAAGGCTACACCCCAGTAGCCCAACGGAGTCGTGTGTGAGCCGGCAGCCGATTGTTCTGGACACCAATATCGTGCTCGACCTGCTCGTGTTTGACGACCCGGCCGCCAGGCCGCTGAAAGCAGCGCTGGCAGGGGGCAGTCTGCGCTGGCTGGCGACGCCCGCCATGCGCGACGAACTGGCGCGCGTGCTCGACTACCCCAAGATCGCGCCGCGGCTTGCGTTTTATGGGCGGGCGGCCTCGGCGGTGCTGGCCGAGTTTGACGCACAGGCTGAGCCAGCCGATGTCGCACCCAAGGCGCCGCTCACCTGCAAAGACCCTGATGACCAGAAATTCATCGACCTCGCGGTGGCGCACCGCGCCCGGCTGCTCAGCAAGGACCAGGCCGTGCTTTGCATGAAAAAAAGACTGGAATTGCACGCCGTGCGGACATCTGCCGCTATGTAAATCATAGCGACTTGACGGGCGCAAAGGCCTCGGCCTGCGCCATCGGCCAGTACAGCCGGAACACATTGTGCTGGGCCGACAAGTCACTGTGCAGCAGGGCGCCGCTCGCCACCTGCGGCACCAGGTTGGCGAGCAGGCGCACCTGGCTGTCCTCGACCCGGCGCACGATATGGTGCAGCGTGATGTCTTGCGGATGCTGCAGGCCGGCCGCCTGCAACAGCTCCTTCAGCGCCTTGAGTGTGTTCTGGTGAAACGAAAACACGCGCTCGGCCTTGTCGGGTACCACCAGCGCCTGCTGGCGCACCGGGTCTTGTGTGGTGACGCCCGTGGGGCAATGGCCGGTGTGGCAGGTCTGTGCCTGGATGCAGCCCAGCGCAAACATGAAGCCGCGCGCCGCGTTGCACCAGTCGGCGCCCAGCGCCATCATGCGCGTGATGTCGAAGGCGCTGACCACTTTGCCGGCGCAGCCGATCTTCACCCGGTCACGCAAACCGGCGCCCTTGAGCGTGTTGTGCACTAGCAGCAGGCACCTGCAGCGGCGCGCCCACCCGGTCGGTGAATTCCAGCGGCGCCGCACCAGTGCCGCCCTCGCCGCCATCCACCACGATGAAATCGGGTGTGATGCCGGTGGCCAGCATGGCTTTCACCATCGCAAACCACTCCCACGGGTGGCCGATGCACAGCTTGAAGCCGGTGGGCTTGCCGCCCGACAGCTCGCGCAACCGCGCAATGAAATGCATCATCTCCAGCGGCGTGGAAAACGCGCTGTGAGAGGCGGGCGACACGCAATCCACGCCCTCGGTGACACCCCGCGCCTGGGCAATCTCGGCCGTCACCTTGGGGCCGGGCAGCACGCCGCCGTGGCCCGGCTTGGCGCCCTGGCTGAGCTTGAGCTCGATCAGCTTGACCTGCGGATCGGTGGCGTTGGCCGCAAACTTCTCGGCATTGAAGCTGCCGTCGTCGTTGCGGCAGCCGAAATAGCCCGAGCCGACCTCCCAGATCAAGTCTCCGCCGTTGGCCCGGTGGTGCACCGAGATCGACCCCTCACCGGTGTCGTGCGCAAAGCCGCCGCGCTTGGCGCCCGCATTGAGCGCCAGAATGGCGTTGGCCGACAGCGCACCAAAGCTCATGGCCGAAATGTTGAAGACGCTGGCCTGGTAGGGCTGTGCGGTCTGCGCGCCGATGGTGATGCGGAAATCATGCGAAGGCAGCTGCGTGGGCGCCACCGAGTGGTTGATCCACTCATAGCCCTCAGCGGCCACGTCCAGCTGGGTGCCGAACGGGCGCTTGTCCGGCTCGCCCTTGGCGCGCTGGTACACCAGCGAACGTTGCGCGCGCGAAAACGGCGCCGCCTCGTTGTCGCTCTCGATGAAGTACTGCCGGATCTCCGGGCGGATGTATTCGAGCACAAACCGCACATGGCCAATGACCGGGTAGTTGCGCAGCACCGAGCGCTTGGTCTGCCTCAGGTCATAGACGCCCAGCCCGATCAGTCCGGCAAACATCACAAAGGCGCCCAGACCGATCCCAAAGCCCACCAGGGTGAACAGGCTCAACAGCAGCCCGAACACGCAAAGGCCAAGAACGGTGTAGCGAACGGGATAAAGCGAGTTCAGGTAGGCGAGCATGGTGGTTGGGTCAAGTTTGGCGCGATGCTAGCGCAAGAGGCTTGGGCGGAATGCGTCCGCCATCACGCCACACCGGCCACGTCGCGCTAACTTTTATCGTACATCCTGCCAAAAAGTACCGCCGCTGCCGCAAATACCGTAGCGCCCATGACACATTGGCCTGCGCGAACGGGTGTTGAATGGATGCTGCAGGGAAGTGGGCGCGCTAACGATGCCAGAATGGCTGCTGAATGCCACGTGAGCCCGGGAAGGAAAGGACGTGAAATGGCATCGTTGGTTCTCTCCTGTTTCATTTCCTTCTTCTGAATATCCGTGCAGCCTCTTCGACCCATCGATCCCGTCATCACGTTCCGCAACAGCCAAGGCGACGCCGTTCGTGCCACGCTGACCAACCTGCAGCGCCGCTCGCTGGTGATGGAAATCTACAACCCGTACTCGATTGTGCAGGTGAGCGAGGTGCTCAATGACCTGAACGTCAGGTCGGGAGACAAAAGCATCTACAAAGGCAAGGCTGTCGTCATCAGCCTGGTAAACACCGGTCTGATGGCGGTGGTATCCGTCACGCTGACGGATGAATGGAGCGAATTCAACGCCATCAAAGGCGATCTGACGCGTGTACAGGCCGAATCCCGACTGTTTATCGAAGAATGGAACACGCGGTTCCGAATCAACCGGAACTACCAGGTCGCTATCAGCGAGATGCGGGCTTTTCTATCGGAAACCTCGCGCTGGGCTGACCAGGCGGACATGTCGAATGCGTTGCCGCGTGAGGCTGATGGTCGAATCCGCCCCGATGTGTTCTACGAACTCGCCAGCCCGATCATGGAAAAGGGCAAGGAGTTTCTGGTCTGGCTCGAAGATGAAGCCGGACGAATTGATCCGGAAGACTCTGTCATTCACCGCAATTTTGCGCAAACAGCCCTTCATCCCCTGTTGCTTCGGGCCCCGTTTGTCTACCGTACGTTTGCCAAGCCCATGGGCTACGCAGGTGACTATGAGATGGTCAACCAGATTCTGGCCGACCCGCGACAGGGTCACAGCACCTACTTCCAGGTCGTCAACACGATGTTCCTGAAGTCGGCGGTGGCCGAGGCGCACCGCAACCGCATCAACATTCTGGTGGAATACCTCAACCGCGCCGCTGAAGTGGCCGAGCGGGAGCAGCGGGCGGTGCACATCCTCAACGTGGGTTGCGGGCCCGCTGTGGAGATTCAGCGCTTCATCGAGCAGAACCCGCGTCCTGAACGGCTGGTCTTTACGCTGCTTGATTTCAGTCAGGAGACGTTGGCGTACACGCGCGGCCAAATTGAGGAAACCTGCCGCCGCAACGGAAAGACGGCGCGGGTGGAGTATGTGCAGGAATCGGTCCATGAACTGCTCAAGCGCGCATCGCGCCGCGACAACGTGACGGGGACCACCGAGTTTGACTACGTGTATTGCGCGGGCCTGTTCGACTATCTGTCCGACAAGGTGTGCGCACGATTGATCCAGTATTTCGTATCGCGCAGCCGCCCCAGTGGCCGCATTCTGGTCACCAATGTGCATGCCAGCAACCCTGAGCGCAACGGTATGGAACACCTGCTGGAGTGGCACCTGATCTACCGCGACGAGGCGCAACTCGAAAGCGTGTTGCCCACGCCACGAGGCGCCACCCGTCTGTACACGGACGTGACCGGTGTCAATGTGTTCGCCGAGTTCGATGTGCGTGGCGTGCGTTCCGAAGCCAGGGAAAGCCAGTTTTGAGTCCCGCAGAGGCTGTTTCGCCCTATCACCAGGAACTCAGCGCATTCCGGGTGACCTACAGCAAGGCCGGCAGCCTGACGTCCATCGTGCTCGTGCTGATGGGCGCGGGGCTTGACTATTCGGTCTATCCGGACTCTTTCGGAAAGTTCTTCGCAGCCCGCGTGTTGGTGGCGGTGATGACGGCGGGTATCCTGGGAGTCTTGTTGACTGAAGCGGGGCGGCAGAGCGTTCGGGTGCTGACGCTGGTGTGGCTGGCCCTGCCGCAGATCATGATCGCGTGGATGATCAGCGTGACCGAGGGAACCGCCTCGGTCTATTTCGTGGGACTGCACCTCGCGCTGTACGCGGTGGGCATCATTTTGCCGATCAGTTTTTTTGAGGGCGTGGGCTTTGGCCTGCTGACCTATCTGGCATACGTGGTGGCTTGCGTTGCGCATCCCGCAGGGCTTTCTGATCTGCCCAAGTTTGTCGGCAATTCGCTGTTCATCCTGTTCTCGGCTGCGGCCGCCGCGGTGTGTACGTACTTCAATGAGAGGGCTCGCATCAGGCTCTTTGAACTCCAGCATGAGGTGTCTGAAAAGAACAGTGCGCTGCAGAAAACCAATCAGGCCCTCGCCGAAGTCAAAGGCCACATGGTCCAGCAGGAAAAAATGGCGGCGCTTGGCACCCTGTCGGCTGGCTTGCTGCACGAGGTGAACAACCCGGTCAACTACAGCCTGATGGCGCTCAACATGGCGCTGATGGACCCGGCGGCCGCTACCAGTGCCGACCTCAAGGAAAGCCTCACCGACGCCAAGGAGGGCATGCAGCGGGTGCAGAAGATCGTCTCTGACCTGAAGACCTTCGCCTATCAGAAGCCGGGCGACTCCGGCGACCGCATTTTCCTGCTGGAGAACGCGATCCAGTCGTCGCTGCGGCTGACCAGCTACGAGCTCAAGGGTGTCGAGATCAAGCAGGATCTGCCAATGGACACGCATGTGCGTGGCGACGAGCCGGCGCTGATCGGGGTGCTGATCAATCTGTTCAGCAACGCCGCGCTGGCGCTGCGCAGCTCCGGGCAGCCGGCGCCGCGCATCGACATTGCAGCGCGGATGGAGGCCGGGCGCCTGCACGTGACGGTGCGCGACAACGGCACCGGCATCAAGCCCGAGAACCTCACGCGGGTGTTCGAGCCGTTCTTCACCACGCGCGATGTCGGGCAGGGCCTGGGCCTCGGTCTGAGCGTGAGCTACGCTATCATCCAGCGCCACGGCGGCACCCTGACCGTCAGCAGCGAGCTGGGTTCGTGGACGCAGTTTGCGTTCGACCTCACGGTCGCCACGCCCCAGCATTGAGTCTCACCTGATGACCCCCGTCCAGCCCCACCGCGACGCCTCGTCCATCCTGTTCGTGGACGACGAGCCGCAATCGTGCAAGTGGTTTGCGCGCACCTTCGGCGACGAGTTTCCGATCATCACCGCGTCCGGCGTGAGCGAGGCGCTGGCGCTGATGCGCCTGCGCAAGGATGACCTGGCGCTGCTGGTGACCGACTACCGCATGCCCGAGCGCAACGGGCTCGAACTGCTGCAGGTTGCGCAAACCGATTTCCGCCATCTGGTGCGCCTGCTGGCCACCGCCTACGCCGAAAAAGAAGTGGCGATTGCCGCGGTCAACCACGGCCAGGTGTTCAAGATCCTCGAAAAGCCGCTGGACGGCCAGCACACCCGCGCCGTGCTGCGTGAGGCGCTGGCGCTGTTCCGCAAGCAGGAGCACGAGCGCGCGCTGCATGAGAACCGGGTGCTGGCGATGCGCGACACGCTGGGTTTCCTGGCGCATGAACTCAATACCCCGCTGGCCACCATCCGTGGTTATATGGGCGCGCTCAAGGAGCGGCACCGGGCGCTGGAGGCGACGGACGGCGAGCCTGGCGCTGTGCAGTTCACGCAAGACCGGCCCGGCGAGATCCTGGCCGCGCTGGAAGCCGCCGAGCGCAGCGCGCTGCATTGCCAGTCGCTGGTGTCCACCTTTGTGCAGTCCGCGCGCGACGCCCACCCGGGCGCGGTCGTGCAATCGGCCTCGGCCAGCAGCCTGGTGAAGGCCCTGCTCGATGATTTTCCGTTTGAGGGCGACGAGCACCATTGGGTGAGCAGCGAGGTCCAGCGCGACTTCGTTTTGCCGGGCCGGCGCGACCTGCTGTACCTGGTGCTGTGTACATTGACGAAAAACGCCCTGCTGGCGATGCGCGAACGCCCCGGGCCGCGGCTGCGCATCGTGCTCGGCGGGAACGCGCTGGCCGATGGCCGCGTGCAGCCCTGGATACGCTTTCACGACAACGGCCACGGCATCGTGCCCGAAGTGCTCGCCAAGCTGACCGTGACCCCCGTGACCACGCGCGCCCAGGCGGGCGGCAACGGCATGGGGCTGATGTTCTGCCGGCGCGTGGTGCAATCCATTGGCGGCTCGATTGCGATTGCTTCTGAATCTGGCGACGGCGCCACCGTTACCCTTATGTTCCAGCCGGTTCATGAACCGCACCCAGGGAGGATCCCACATGACACGTGACAAAATTCTGTATGTAGACGACGAAGCCATGGCGCTCAAGTATTTCGAGCGGCTCGTCAGCCCGATGGCACCGGTGCTGACCGCGCTGTCGGTCAATGAAGGCAAGGAAGTGCTGCGCACGCGCGGCGGCGAAATCGCCGTGCTCGTGTCTGACCAGCGCATGCCCGGCGCGCATGGCAATGAGTTGCTGAGCTACGCGCGCGAGCACCACCCGCCCATCGTGCGGATGCTCACCACCGCCTACTCCGAGCTCGGCGAAGCGATCGAGGCCATCAACGCCGGCGAGATCTACCGCTACATCACCAAGCCCTGGGACCTGGAGAGCCTGCGCGCCGACCTGAAGAACGCGCTCGAGCTGGCCGAGCTGCGCGGCGAGCGCGACGGCCTGCTGCAGGAAAAAATCCTGGTGCAACAGCAGCAGATGCTGGCCAGCCGCATGAGCGAACTGGCCATCACCTGCGCCGGTTTTGTGCAGCCGGATTATTCGCGCGGCCTGTTCAGCTACCTGCACAGCGTGCTCACCACGGGCTGCAAGGCGCCGGTAGTCGACTGGAACGCGATGGACCATGCCGACCTGATGCAGGCCGAGGCACGCCGCGGCATTGCCATCGGCCAGCAACTGGCGCTGTGGCAGGCGGGCCTGGGCAAACCGGGCACCTTTGCCGAGGCGCTGGACGCGCTGGCACAGGCACTGGCCGGGCACGCGCGGCGCGACGGCGACAGCCTCCTCATCCTCGACCGCGCCGCCATCACCTGGGTGCTGGACGGCCCGACGCAGAGCGAGCCCAACCCCGGCAACGTGGCCTGGCTCGCCTGGCTGATCTGGTGGAACAAGCCGGTGCGGCTGCGCTCGGCGAAAGGCGGCTACGAGGTGTTCGCGCCCGACACCCCGGTGGTGCCGCTGCCCGACGACTGGCTGGCCGATTGCATCGAGCACATTGGCCGCGAGGCGATCTCGCCCTGACCCGGCAGGCTGCAGCGGGTCTGCAGCCGTTTTTGAGGTCACATCGGGCTGATGTCCGCACCAGCAGGTCATTAGTTGCTATATAAATTATAGCAAATCAGATTCCGGGCGCGGCGTGCCAAACTGCTGAATCGCGCGGCGTGTGACGGCCCCGCCAAGGGCATTCGCTCCGCGTTCAGCCGCGCACCAACTCCTCCAGCCGCTGCAGCGCATGTAACACCGTAGCAGTGCGCACGGCGGCGCGGTCGCCCTCGAAGCGCCGTGTTTCGGTGACCAACTGGCCCGGCAGCGCAAAGCCAAACCAGACCGTGCCGACCGGCTTGTCGGCGCTGCCGCCGGTAGGCCCGGCCACGCCCGTCACCGCCACTGCCACCTGCGCACGCGAGCGGGCCACGGCGCCCTCGGCCATGGCGCGCACCACCGGTTCGCTGACGGCGCCATGCGCGGCGATCAGCGCGGCAGGGACGCCCAGCAGCTCGGTCTTGGCGGCGTTGGAATAGGTCACAAAGCCGCGCTCAAACCAGTTGCTGGAACCCGACAGGTCAGTACACCCCGCCGCGATCAGGCCACCGGTGCAGCTCTCGGCCGTGGCCATCATCCACTGCCTTTTTTGAAGCAAATCGGCCAAAGGTGCAGGTGCATTGGTCATAGTTTGCTATTAAATTAATAGTAACAATAACTCAGAACCGCCAAAGCGCCAGCAGCACCAGCGTGCAAAACGCCGCCACCAGGTCATCGAACAGGATGCCCCAGCCGCCCTTCCAGTGGTTTTGCCAGCCGGCGTCGGGCGCGGTGCTGCCCTTGAACACCTGGTCGGCCCAGGCCACCGGGCCGGGCTTGACCGCATCGAAAAACCGGAACAGCGCAAACGCCGCCAGCTGGCCCCAAAAGCCCATTGGCATGGCCAGCCACAGCACGATCCAGAACGCCACCACCTCGTCCCAGACGATGTTGCCCGGATCGGCCACGCGCATGTGGCGCGCGGTGAGGGTGCAGGCCCACCAGCCAATCAGCAGCGCGCCGGCAATCGCCAGCCCGATCCCGGTGGTGGAGAGGTATGGCTGCGCCAGCAGGAACACCAGCCAGGCCCACAGCGTGCCCGCCGTGCCCGGCGCGACCGGGCTCAGGCCCGAGCCAAAACCCAGCGCCACGATGTGCGCCGGGTGCGACAACATGAAGCGCGCATTGGGCCTGCGCATCGGCGGGCGAACGGGCGGGTTCAGCGGCGGCGTGCTGGGCACAGCGCTGGCCGAACCAGCGGTCGAAGAGGGCGGCGGCACGGCGTCAGTCATGCCGTGATTATGGGCGCCGGGGGTGCGGCGCCCGTTGCCAGCGACTCGGCCCAGTAGTCGATGCAGGCGCGAATCTTGGGCAGGCGGTGGCGCTCCTGCAGCATCACCGCGTAGACCGGCACCGGCGGCGTGTCGAACCAGGCGCGCAGCAGCGGCACCAGCTCGCCGGTGCGTACCAGCGGCGCGGCCACCAGGTTGCTCAGGCGTGCGATGCCCGCTCCGTGCCGCACCAGTGCCAGCACCAGCGCGGTGCTGTCGGCGCGGGTGTCGCCGCGCACCTGCAGCGCGGGGGCGCGGTCGGCGCGGGGGGCCACGGAGTGGGTACGGGCGCCGGTACGGGTTTCGATGGGCGCGCCGTCGGCGGTGTCGTTGGCCATGTCTTCGGCCGGGTGGGCGTCGGCCCGCGTGCCGGTTCGCCGCGTCCAGTGGTTGATCAGCGGGTTGACGCTGCTGGCGATCAGGTGGTGGCGCTGCAGATCGTCGGGGTGTTGCGGCAGGCCACGGCGCGCCAGGTAGGCAGGCGAGGCATACAGCGTGCGGCCCTGCGCCGCAATCTGGCGCGCCACCAACTGGTCGCCAGCCGGCGTGCCGGTGCGGATCGCGATATCGATGCCCTCGCGTGCCATGTCCACCATGCGGTCGTCGGCGCTGATGTCCAGGTGCAGCTGCGGGTGGCGCGCGTACAGGCCGGGCACGCTCGGCGCCACCACCTCTTCAGCCAGCACCGAGCTGACCGCCAGCCGCACCCAACCGCTGGGTTCTCCGTGCTTGCCGGTGATTTCGCCGGCCAGTTCGGCGCGGGTATCGAGCAGTTTTTGCCCGTAGGCGGCAAAGGTATCGCCCTCGTCGGTGAGTGACAGGCCGTGGGTGTTGCGGTGCAGCAACCGTGCCCCGCAGGCCGCTTCCAGCCGCACCAGCGCGCGCGAGACCTGGCTGACGGGCACGTCGCGCTCGCGTGCCACAGCGGACAGCGTGCCCAGCGTGCGCACGCGCAGGAACAAGGCGACGTCATCTAGCTGCAGGTTCATGGCTTGTTATCCGGTTTTTGCAAAACCAATGTCGATTTTGCGCTATTTCCGCCAGTTGGTATAGCGCCTAAAGTTGGCACCATCCACTACCCGTCGGAGCCTGCCATGACCCCCGAAACTGCCCGAACCCTTGATGCCCAGGCGCGGCTACGCCAGGCGGCCGTGGCTGAGGCCAACCGCCTGCGCGCCGAAGCGATCGACGATTTCTGGCACGGAGCCTATGCCTGGGCCCATGCGTGGATGGCCGGCGGCGTAAGCCGGGCCGGTCGCATGGCCGACCGGCTGCACCAGCGGCTGGAGCGTCATCGGCTGCATCGCCTGCAAAAGGGGCTGTAACCATGCCGACGCTGCACCTGCAGATCGCGCCTCTGCACAACCCCGACCGCTACACCGCGCTGGCGCGCCGCCTGACCGCCCTCACGGCCGAGGTGCTGGGCAAACGGTCCGACCTCACGGCCGTGTTGATCGATGACCTGCCCGCCGCCCGCTGGCATATCGGTGGCGAGCCGGTACAGCGCCCGACGGCGCGGCTTGAAATCTGCATCACCCAGGGCACCAACACCGCCGATGAAAAAGCGGCTTTCATTGCCGCCGCCTGGCACGAGTTGCAGGCGCAATTGGGGGCAGGGCAGCCGATCGAGCCCGCGAGCTACGTGGTGGTGCGCGAACTGCCGGCGGGTGATTGGGGATACGGCGGGCAGACCCAGCTGGCACGGCGCTGGGCGCGCGAGGTGGTGGCAGAACCAGAAGCCGCGGTGCAGGCCTGAACGTGTGGCAGACTTCAGGCGAAATGGTCGAATGATGCAAACCGGCCTGTGACGGCGTGGCCTGCGGCATCGACCAGCCGCACGCCGGGCTCGGCCTCGATGCTGCCGATGCGCGTCACCGTCGTGGCGCTCGTCTCGGCGGCGGCCTGCACGGCCTCGCGGGCGGTGGGCGGGGCGGTGAAAGCCAGCTCGTAGTCGTCGCCGCCCGCCAGCACGTAGTCCAGCATCATTTCAGTGCCAAATGTGCCTGAGGTCCAGTCCGGATGGTCGTTTATAGCTATTAATTTAATAGCAATCGAGGTGTCGATCCGGGCGCCCACGCGCGAGGCGCGCAGCACGTGCCCCAAGTCGCCCAGCAGGCCGTCGCTGATATCCACGGCGGCCGTGGCCACGCCGCGCAGCGCCTGGCCCAGCGCCACGCGTGGAGTGGGCCGTTCCATGCGGTCGCGCGCCAGTGCGAACACCCGGGCCGGCAGGTTGACGGCGCCGCGAAACGCGTCCAGCGCCAGCCGCGCATCGCCCAGCGTGCCCGAGACATACAGGTCGTCGCCGGCGCGCGCGCCCGAGCGCAGCAGCGCCTGCGAGCGCCCGTCCACGACCGGCACTTCGCCAAACACGGTGATGCAGATGTTGAGCGGCCCGCGCGTGGTGTCGCCGCCGATCAGCGCGCAGCCGTGCTCGTCGGCCAGCGCGAACAGGCCGCGTGCGAACGGTTCCAGCCAGGCCGCGTCGGCCACCGGCAGCGCCAGCGCCAGCGTGAAAGCCAGCGGCTTGGCGCCGCAGGCGGCCAGATCGCTCAGGTTTACCGCCAGCGCCTTGTGGCCCAGCCGGGCGGGGTCAACCGTGGACAGGAAATGCCGGCCCTCGACCAGCATGTCGCTGGAAATCGCCAGCTGCATGCCCGGCGCCGGCTGCAGCAACGCGCAATCGTCACCCACGCCCAGCACGGCGGGGCCCGCCGGGTTCAGCGGGCGCGTGAAGAAACGTTCAATCAGCTCGAATTCACCCATGTAGCGCCCGAGCATACCCGGGCCGCCGGGCGTTGGGTCTGCTCAGGCGGCGCCTGTTCGGAAAGCCAACGCCGCCCGCCGGATCACCTCGGCCAGCAGCCGCTCGCGGCCCTGCTGCTCGCGCAGCCAGCGCGCATCGTTGTGGTTGGCGTTGACGTCGGCGCGCAGCATTTGCAGTGCGGGGCCTGCGCCGAGTTTCCTGGCGTGGTCGTTGAGCTTGTGCATGGTCAGCAAGATGTGCTCGCGCAGTGCCAGGTGCTCGCCGGTGGCGGGCTCCACATACACCGCGTCCAGCCCGAAGCGGCAGGCCTGGAAGCGGTTGTAGGTGTAGACCAGGTAGTCGTCTTCGGCCGGCATGAAGGGCTGGTCATGCATCAGCCAGGCCGCCAGCGACTGCACGTAGCCGGCCAGCGCGGCGGCCCGGTCCACCGACAGCGGGGTGTCGAACACGCGGATTTCGATGGTGCCGAACTCGGGCTTGGGGCGGATGTCCCAGTAAAAATCCTTCATGCTGTTAACCACACCGGTGTGCGTCATCTTGTTGAAGAAGGTGTTGAACTCGTCCCAAGTGAGCGCAAACGGTGCGCGCCCGGACAGCGGAAACGCGAACACCGAATTCAGCCGCGCCGAGTCGAACGCCGTGTCCTGCCCCTGCACATACGGCGACGACGCCGACAGCGCGATGAAGTGCGGGATATAGCGCGACATGCGGTGCAGCAGCAGCAGCGCGGCATCGGCGTCGGGGCAGCCCACATGCACGTGCTGGCCGAAGATCGTGAACTGCTTGGACAGGTAGCCGTACAGCTCGGACAGCGCGCGAAAGCGCGGCTTGTCGTAGATGCGCCGCTCGTGCCACTGCTGGAACGGGTGCGTGCCGCCGCCCACCACCGCGATGTTGAGCTTGTCTGCGCTCTTGACCAGCGCGTCACGAATCTGACTGAGCTGGCCCAGCACCTCCGACGACGAGCTGCACACGCCGGTGGAGATCTCGATCATGCTGGACGTCATCTCGGGCACCACGCTGCCAGGCAGGTCGTGCTTGGCCATCAGCCGCAACATGTCGTCAGCGTAGGGCGCCAGGTCGTAGTCGTGGGTGTTGACCAGCTGCAGCTCCAGCTCGACGCCGAGCGACAGCGCCTCCGAATGCTGGAACGGCTCCAGTCCGCTGGCCGGGGTAGGCTCAGTCATGCCGGTCTCCGATGTCGTTGGTGGTGCCCGCCACCCAGGGTTTGGAGCTTTCGCCGGCGCGGTAGATCGCCAGCGTGGCGATCACGGCGCCCAGCACCTCCATCAGCAAAATCGCCGGCAGCGCCACCTTGGCCACCGTGTGACCCAGGATGTCCGACGAGGCCACGAACTGCGAGGCAATCAAGAGCGCCACCGACGACATGGGCGCCATCGCGCAGCCCACCCACAGGGCCTGGCGCCAGCTGGCGCCACTGCCCACATTGCCCAGCGCGACGCCCAGGATCTTGGCCAGCGCGCGCGCGCCCACCAGCGCCAGCACCAGCCCGGTGACCGGCGCACTCCAGTCGGCCTGCGCCGCGACGGTGGACACCAGCACGAACATCAGCATCGTGAGAATCGACCCGGCCGTGCCCAATTGCCGTGGCCAGGCCCACGGCCGCGGGTTGAGCTGCTTGAGCAGCATGCCGCCGATCAGCGCTGCCAGTGGCGCCGAGCCGCCAAAGTGCGCGGCCAGCGCGGTGGCTGCGGCCACCAGCGCCAGCAGCAGCATGGAGGTGTTCTCGCTGGTGGGGCTCATGAAGCGCAGCGCCGACCGCAGCGCCAAGGCCAGTACCGCGCCCACCACGAGCGACAGGCCGAGCACCACCGCGACCGGGTAGGCGTTGTTGACGAGCCCATTGAGGGGCCGGTCCATCATGCCAGCGTGCGCGTAGCCCAGCGTCAGCGCATAGAGCGTGCCCAGCGTGGACAGCACCATGGCGCGTTCAGTCACCGGGCCGGCGGCGCGCGTATCGGCCACCACGCGGTTGAGCACCGCGGGGGAGGCCGCGATCGCCACCAGCGCCAGTGGCTGGGCCACCGCGTCGGACACGTCGAGCCAGCGCATGGCGTAGTACACCGCGAAGTAGGTCAGCGCCGATTCCGCAATGCTTTGCACCAGCACCATCGGGTTGTGGCGAAACCAGCGCAGCGGAATGCGGCCACCGGCTTCGAACAGCACCACGGCCACGCCCAGCTCCAGCATGAACAGCCCAATGCCCTGCAATGGCCAGACCGCGCCCGAGAACCCGGCCAGGCCGGCAAACGTGCCGACCACCGAGTAACCCACCACTTTGGGCAGGCCGCTGTAGCGCTGCAGCAGATAGCCGGCGATGGCGGCGACCGCCAGCAGCATCGACCATTGCACCGTTGGCAGCCCGGCCGACGGTTTGAGCCACTCGGCCCAGACAACCATGATTTCGTTCATTGGATTCACTCCGCGACGCGGGCGGCCGGACCCCAGCCCGACATCGCCTCCCGCTTCCGTTGGCGGCGAGTATGTGGCAATGCGTTGCACTATATGCCCCGCGTGTTGTTACCGGTTGTAGGACAAGGCCGTCATTCGCAGGCAATTCGGCCGCGGCGGATCGGGCCGTCAGCGCGGCAGCAGGAAGCTCAGTGGCGCCCGCCGCAGGCGCGCGCGAATGGCGCGTTGCAGGCGCCCGCGATCCACCCCGCTGACGCTCTGCGCACGCAACGCGAGCTGAAAGGCCAGGTAGAAACTTACCGTGAGGTTGAGTACGCCGATCAGCGGTATCGCGGCCAGGCACCACCAGAAATCGGGCATGCGCATGGCATCTTGCCCGAACGCCGCTGCCGCTGCCGCCAGCTGGCCCATCGACAG
Source organism: Betaproteobacteria bacterium (assembly GCA_031411575.1). GTDB lineage: Bacteria > Pseudomonadota > Gammaproteobacteria > Burkholderiales > Burkholderiaceae_C > JANOBJ01. Next base: position 17,160 of record JANOBJ010000176.1, read on the forward strand.
CGTGACGTGCCGCACGTCCAGCCCGATGCCGAAGAACGCCAGTATTGCAGGGACCAGCCCGAGCATGAAGCCCAGCGAGATGTTGCCGGCAAAGCCCGAGATGTTGGCGCGCAGAAAGCGGGCCCAGCGGTCGGCCCGCATGGGCCCCAACGCGCGCGTGATGCGCGGGTTGTAGCGGATCGCCGAATCAAGCCGGTGCAGCACGAACCAGTTTTCGGTCCAGCCCGCGATCAGGCTGGAGGCAAACAGCAGCAAGCCGGTGAAGGCCGCGAACAGCAGCGTGGTGGGGGTCAACAGGTTGATCGCGTGGAACACATGGTCAGCCTGTTTCTGGTCAATCATCGGCTCGCCGGTGGCCCACTGGATACCCGCGCTCAACAGCAGCACGCACGGCGCGACCACGCCCACATTGCCCACGGCCGCAGCCACCTGGGTGCGCACCAGGTGGGTCACTTCATCGACGAATTCCTCCACCGCGCTGCCGCCCGACAGATCCTTGAGCTTGGCCGCCATGGCCGGTGCTGTCATGGCCGGCTGCTTGGTGGCCAGCGTCCAGTGCATGAGCTGGATCAGCACGAAACTGGCGGCATACACCACGCCCGACCAGAAGCCGCTCCAGAACGCCGCCAGACCAATGCCAGCAACCGTAAACTTCATCAGCGTGGTGAGCGCAGTGGCGGCCCCACCACCCGCCGCCTTGCCCAGCATGTTGCGGTACTCGGCGGGCGTGCGGGTGATGTAGTGCTCGCCGGTCTCGGCGCTGCGCTCAGCCACTTTGGCCGCCAGCAGCGACAGGTTGGAGCGGAACAGCACGCGCAGGCCGTGGCGTTCTACGCCCACCGCCGCCAGCCGGCTGACCAGCCGCTGCGCGCTGTTGGCCGGCGTGGCCGACACCAGGCAGTCCATCAGCTCGCGCACCCGCAGCATGCGCTCGCGCAGCTGGCGCAACATGAACACCAGCGCGACCGAAATACCATGTTCGTCCAGGTGCGTGTACACCGTGGCAGCGGCCTGTCGGCAGGCTTCCAGCCGCTCGCGCAGCCGCACCGCCGCGGCTTCCACGGCCGGCAGCTCGCGCGGGGTGGCCACAAACGCAGCGCGAAACGCCTCGACATCGGCCGCCAGCTCGTGAAAGGGCAGGGTGTCGCGCGTGGCCACGCTCATGCGCTGGCGCAGCTCGGGCGCGAAGCCGGTGGCGCGGATCTGGCCCGCGCAGAAATTGATGGCTTCCAGCACCAGATGCTGCCAGGCGGTAATGCCCGGCACCGGCGACGTCTTGCTGAGCAGGGCGGCCAGCCTGGCCAGCGTTGGCTCATCCAGCGCGGCCAGCCAGGCGGCGTCAAAACGGTCGGTCAAGGCCAGGCTGAAGAGTTCGGCGGCGTCGCTGGTCTCCGGCGTTCCGGGCAGCACCTTGGTACGCAGCCGGCCCAGCAGCTCACTGAAGAAGGCCATGCGCGGCGCGAAGCCGAAATCGGCCAGCACCGCAGTGGCGTCCACCGTGTCCAGCAGCACGGCCCACCAGGACTTGAGGCGCGCTTCCCGTTCGGGGCGGGCTTGCAAGGCGTCCAGGAACAAGCCCACACGGCTGGCCGCAGCGCCGGGCGAGACGCGGTCGCCGCGCACCCAGTCGAGCAGGGCAATCAGCCAGAGGTGACGCTGCGGCAGCGGCGCACTGGCGTCCAGGGTATCAAGCAGTTTCGACAGGTCTGCGGCGGGAGCCGGCATCAGCGGCCTCGTCAACGGGTTCAGTGCAGAACCCGCGCACCCGCGTCGGGGCGGTCGGTCGCGTCGAGCACGAACACGGGAATGTCGGCCTCAAAGCGCGCGCCATCCTCGGCCACGCAGAAATAGTTGCCATGCATGGTGCCGCTGGCGGTGCGCAGGCGGCAGCCGCTGGTGTACTGGAACGATTCGCCCGGTTTGAGCAGTGGTTGGTGGCCCACCACGCCCAGCCCCTTGACCTCCTCCAGCTGGCCGTCACCGTCGACAATGTGCCAGTGGCGCGCAATCAGTTGCGCCGTGGTGTCGCCGCTGTTGGTGATGGTGACGGTGTAGGCAAAGCAATAGTTCTGCTGCCCGGGCGCCGATTGCTCGGGCAGGTAGCGCGGCTCGACCACGACTGTGAACTCACAATTTGCCATGCAGCGATGTTACCTGCGCGCAGCGATGGGCGTGCGCCGCCGACCTCGCGCGGGCTGCGACAATTGGCCCATGAGCACATCTGCCCGCACCTACCGCATCGCCCCGTCCATCCTGTCGGCCGACTTTGCCCGCCTGGGCGAAGAGGTGAAGAACGTCATCGCCGCCGGCGCCGACTGGATCCATTTCGACGTCATGGACAACCATTACGTGCCCAACCTCACCTTCGGCCCGATGATCTGCAGCGCTCTGAAGCCGCACGCCAAAACGCCTGATGGCCAGCCCGTGCCGATCGACGTGCACCTGATGGTGCAGCCGGTCGATGCGCTGGCGGCGGCCTTTGCCGACGCGGGCGCCGACCTGGTGAGCTTTCACCCCGACGCCTCGCCCCACGTGCACCGCAGCATCCAGGCGATCAAGGCCAAGGGCTGCAAGGCCGGGCTGGTGTTCAACCCCGGGCAGCCGCTGGACGTGCTGGACTGGGTGATTGACGACATCGATCTGGTGCTGATCATGAGCGTCAACCCCGGCTTCGGCGGGCAAAGCTTCATCGATTCGGCGCTGCGCAAGACCGAGGCAGTACGGCGCCTGATCGACGCCTCGGGCAAGGACATCCGGCTGGAGGTGGACGGCGGCATCAAGACCGACAACATCGCGCGCGTGGCATCCGCCGGCGCCGACACATTTGTGGCCGGCAGCGCGATCTTTGGCAAGCCCGACTACAAGGCGGTGATCGACGCGATGCGCGCGGCGTTGAAGTGATCGCGCGACCCGCCGCCGGGCCGCCCCAAGGCGGGTCAGCCCCCTCGGGGCTAAGCCCTGCGGCTCCCGGCCTGCCGGCGCAGGGCGGGACAGGGCGAAGAGCCCCCGCCTCTGGCGGCGGCATGTCCAGCGAACCACGCCCAGCGGGGAGCGTGGGGGCCAGTTTCCACGCAGTGATCATCGACCTGGACGGCACGATGGTCGACACGCTCGGTGATTTCGAGGTCGCGCTCAACCGCATGCTGGCCGATCTGTCGCTGCCCCCGGTGGACCGGACCCTCATCGGGCAGCTGGTCGGCAAAGGCTCGGAACATTTGATCCGTTCAGTGCTGAATCATGCGGATGTCCGCACCCATGGGTCATTAAATGCTATTAAAAACGAAGCGTTGTATGTCCATGCGTGGGAGCGCTACCAGGCCCACTACCGCGCCGTCAACGGCCAACATTCGGCGCTGTTTCCCGGCGTGATCGAGGGGCTGGAGCGTCTCAAGGCGCGTGGCTTGCGATTGGCCTGCCTGACCAACAAGCCGACCGATTTTGCGCGGCCGCTGCTCGCAGCCAAAGGGATTGACGGCTATTTCAGTGCGGTGTTCGGCGGTGATGCTTTCGAGAAGAAAAAGCCCGATCCGCTGCCGCTTTTGAAAACCTGTGAGGCGCTGGGCAGTGCGCCCGCCCGCACGCTGATGGTGGGTGATTCGCGCAACGATGCCGAGGCCGCCCGCGCCGCCGGATGCCCGGTGGTGCTGGTGACCTACGGCTACAACCACGGTGAGCCGGTGCGCGCGGTCAACGCGGACGGCTTCGTCGATTCGATGGCCGATCTGCGGCTGGAATAGCGCCGGACAGGTCCGGCATCCGGGCCTCAGATATTCCGGGCGAGCAACGCGTCTTTGAGCATCCAGTCGGCCGGCGACTTGCCGAGCCAGATGTTGAACATGGCCTCGAAAAACTCTGGGTCCCGGAACGGCTCGCCGATCGTCTTGCCTTTGGCGGTGACAACCATGCCGATCTGTGGCACCCAGTCCAGCACCAGCACGTCGCCGGCTGCCAGCTTTTTCTGCTGCGCAAAGATGTCGCCCATGCGTGGCAGCGCGGGCATCACCTTGCTCATGGCGCCAGGAGGCGTGTTGCCCTGGATGCCACGCACGAACAGGTGGCCCATCTCGCTGGCGTCAACATCGCGCAGCATGGTCAGCGTCAGCCGCTTGGGGCCGCGCGCCGCAAAGAACTCTTCCGCAGTGGTGACTTTCTGGTTCACGTACAGGGCTGCGACATACACGCGAAAAGGTCCGCGAAAGCGCACGCCCGTCCCGTTGAGCGGAAGTTCCTGGCCGGCGACCACCAGATGGTCGCTGACCTTGATGCCGGCGACTTCCTTGATGCCGGCATGCACAGGTGCTGCCGCTGCCGTCAGGGCAAGGGCTAGCGGGACAATGGCCCGACGCAACGCACAGCGGGCGCCCCGCAGGGAAACAGCGACAGAAGAGAGGAAAGAAGGTGTATTCATGCCCGCAATGATGCACGGGCGATTCCGGCAGCGCCAGACGGGTCCAGAAACTAACTAACTGTTACGCCTACTTATGCGCCCCTTCTTGGTGCCTTGCTGTCTGCGTGCAACGCGGCTGCCAACAATGCCCGTGAACTTCGTCACGGCGCCCCCGCCGTCGAAGGCCCGACGTCAGGCCGGTTTACCCAGCAGAGCGTCCTTGAGCTTCCAGTCGGCCGGGTTGGGGCCGAGCCAGATGCGCATGAGCGCGTTGAAGAATTCGGGTTCCTTGAACGGCTCGCCCTGCGGTTGCCCCTTGATGGTGAGCACGGTGCCAGTGCCGGGAATCCACTCGATCAGGAAATTGTCGCCGGCGTTCAGCTTCTTGTAATCCGTGAACACCTGGCTCATGCGGATCACGCTCGGCACCAGCTTGGAGAATTGCGCCTTGTCCATGTTGTCTTCCATGCCGCGCGAAAACAGCTTGCCCAACTCGTTGGAATCAATCTCGCGCAGCATGGTGATGTTCATGCGTTTGGGGCCGGGGGCGGCCAGCACCTCTTCGGTCGTGCCCGACTTGCGGCTCAGGTAGAGCCCGGCCGCGTACACCTTGAACACGGCCTTGTAGCGCACGCCCGCGCCGTTGAGCACCAGCTTGCTGCCCCGCACATCGGCAGTGTCTTCGAGCTTGACGCCCGCAACATCGACGGTGGCGGCCAGGGCGGCCGTCGCCGACAGGCTGACCGCCAGCGCGATCAGCCAGGATGTGATCTGTCTCATGTTTGTCCTTGTCAAGGGTGAACGACCGTTCGATGCGCGGATTGTGAAATTGGCGGCAGCGGTGCGCAACCGGGTAGTCCCTGTAAACCCTTGCTTTTGTCACGCTCGTGACCGATTTGAGCGCACGCGTCGATGTTTGCTGCGCTTTTGCTACACTGACGACGCAATGTTCATTCACCGCAGCACCATCACAGGTTTAAGCGACCGGGGAGCCTGGCCCTGGCGCCAGCCCACCCGCTTGCACCCCTGACCGGCGCGGCTACACGCCCGCCTTCGCGCCCCGCAATGCCGGGGCCCTTGTGATCGAATGAACGCAGCACCGGCGCCTGGCGCCCGTGGCTGCCGGGCTGGAGGCTCAACCCCATGATTACCGAACTTGAATTCAAAAGCCTTGCCACGCAGGGCTACAACCGCATTCCGCTGATGGCCGAAGCCTTCGCGGACCTGGAAACTCCACTCTCGCTGTACCTCAAGCTCGCCTTCTCCAAAGCCGGCGGCAAGGACGCGGGTGCGCCGCATTCGCCGCTCTCCGGCGGGGGCCAGGGCGCCTACAGCTTCCTGCTGGAGTCCGTGGTGGGGGGCGAGCGCTTTGGCCGTTACAGCTTCATCGGCCTGCCGGCCAATACCCTGGTCCGCGCCAGCGGTTTTGGGGCCGATGCCAAAACCGAGGTGGTGAAAGACGGCGTGGTGGTGGAAACCGTCGGCGGCAACCCGCTGGACTTCATCGCGGCCTATCAGCAACGCTTCAAGGTGGCGCTGCGGCCCGGCCTGCCGCGCTTTTGTGGTGGCTTGGCGGGCTATTTTGGCTACGACACGGTGCGCCACATCGAGAAAAAGCTCCAAAAGACCTGCCCGCCCGACACCCTGGGCTGCCCCGACATCCTGCTGCTGCAGTGCGAAGAACTGGCCGTCATCGACAACCTGTCGGGCAAGCTGTACCTGATCGTCTACGCCGACCCGGCCGCGCCCGAGGCCTATGCCAATGCCAAGAAGCGCCTGCGTGAACTGAAAGAGCAGCTCAAATATTCCGTCAGCGCGCCGGCCATCAAGCCGAGCCAGAGCTTCCCGGCCGAGCGCGACTTCGCCAAGGCCGACTACATCGCCGCCGTCGAGCGCGCGAAGGAACTGATCGCCGCCGGCGACTTCATGCAGGTGCAGGTGGGCCAGCGCATCCAGAAACGCTACACCGAGTCGCCGCTGAGCCTGTACCGCGCGCTGCGCTCGCTCAACCC
>JANOBJ010000177.1:0-6890 GCA_031411575.1 Betaproteobacteria bacterium
CTGGTGGCAGTGCGCAGGCCATGGTCCGCTCGCAATGCGCTGCCCGACTGACGCGGGCACGAACCTCCGAGCTGCAAAGGCTTGCCAATTGCCCCGAGGGCGACCTGAGCTGCCCGCATCCGACGCGCCAGGTTGCGCGCAAGTCGCTACTTTTTTAATAGCTGCTCGCGCTTTTATCTATTGGGCTGTAGGCCGATCAGGCTCTAAATTTCGCGCCTTGACGGCAGGCTGGCCGCGACCGTGGGTAAATCCACCATCACCGGCTGTCCTGGCGTGGTGCAGCCGGTGTCGCAGCATTTGCCCGGCTGACGGTTTTGAGTGATGGCACGGGTGGGGTCGTGTGGCACGCCCTCGCCATTCACACCGCGCTCCAGAATGCGCTCGACCAGTTCCACCTTCGATCCAATCGGGTAGTTGCGGTAGATTTCCTGCTTCATCGCCGCCGGAGAGCCGCCGCCGTGCAGGCTGATGACGCTGTACCAGCCACCCTGGTAGCCGGCGGTCAGGTCTTCAATAAATCTTGCTGTTTCAATGCGCTGTTCATAAGGCACATCGGGGTTGGCGCGCAGCACTTCGGCCAGGCTGGCGGCGGTCTCGGGGTTGTGGTCCTCGTCGGGGCCGGGCAGCGTGACGATCAGCCCGCCGCTGACGGTGTGGGCGATGCGGTGCATGTCGTAGATCTTGGTAGCCAGCAGCAGCTTGCCGATGTTGCTGAACACCGGGTCGGGCATGAAGGTGCGGCTGTGCTCGTCTTGCTTGCCGTAGACGCTGGCGGCCACGCCGCAGGCGTAAAAACTTTCGGTGATGGTGATGAGCTCGACCATCTGCTCGCGCAGGTGGGTTTCTTGCCCGGGATCAAAGCCATTGGCCTCGCACATCAGCGCGCCGGCGCCGATCAGCTGGTCGCCAAAGCCGGCGCGCGCGCCGATGCAGGTGTGGCGGTGGTGGGTGGCGTAGCTGTAGGTGAGGTGGCCCGAGTGTTCCCAGGTGCCGGCGCTGCCGTCGTAGAACACGCTGTCGTAGGGCACAAACACGCGGTCAAAAATGCACACGCCGGTGCTCTGCCCGTATTGGCGGCTGAACAGCGCGGCGCCATGCTCCACCTTCTCGCCGGGGCGGCCGGCCGGGCGGGCGACGATGGTCAGGCCCGGCGCGTCGATGGGCACGGCGCAGCAGACGGCAAAGTCGGCGTCCGCCTCGCCCATGTTGCGGCAGGGCATGACCAGCAGCTCGTGCATGTAGGGCGCGCCCGTGACGATGGCCTTGGTGCCGCTGATGACGATGCCGCGCACACCGTTGCGCACCGCGTTGCGCTCGACCACGTGCACATAGGTGTCGGGGTTGGCCTGCTGGTGCGGGCGGCGGCTGCGGTCGCCCTTGGCGTCGGTCATGGCTATGCCGAGCGTCAGGTCTTCGTCCTGCACCCGGTGCAGGTAGTTCAAAAAGCGCCCGGTGTGCTGGCCCTGGCAAAACGCCTTGCCCTGCGCGTCGTCGATGCGGGCCGTCACCTGGCCGATGGCGTTCATGGCGTCGTGGGTGAGGTAGCGCTGCGCACAACCGGTTTCCTGGCAGACCAGGCGCACCGCTTCGAGCTTGTTGAGCAGGTCGCCCGAGCTGGTGTTGATGTGGGTGAGGCGGTTGACGGTTTTGCCGCTGGTGTGCTGCACGGCGGTCATCAGCGGCGCGTAGCGGGGTTTCAGCGCGTAGTCGTAGGTGAGGGCCATGGCATTGATGCCGGGCTGCAGGGTGCGTTCATCGGCCACGGATTCAATCTGGCGGCCATCCACGAACACGCGCGGGCGGTAGCGCCGCAGCGATTCGCGGAAATCGGCGCCCGACATCAGCTGGGCGGTGGTTGCAGGCTGGGGAGCAGAAGGCAGCATCTCGGGCGCGTTCATGGGGTGGTCTTGGTGTTCAAAGCGTTGAATTTGAATGGAAAAATCGGCGATCGGACAAATATTTGAACACCGTTCAATAAATCATGCAACGTTCATAAAAATGATAAATCGGATCAGGCTGGGTATGATCAGCGCATGAGCGTTCACTTGGTCAGCATCACCGCAATACCCGCCGAGCCTGATCGCGCGGAGGCTCAAGTGCAACTGGCCCAGCGCCAGCAACGCCAGCAGACCATGACCGACACGCGCCGCGCGCTGGTGCTGGACGCGGCGCGGGCCGTGTTTGCCGAAAGCGGCATTGAAGGCGCCAGCATCCGCGAGATCGCCCGGCGCGCGGGCTACACGCCGGGCGCGATTTACTCGTATTTCGACAGCAAAGAGGCGATTTACGGCGCGCTGCTGGCCGAATCACTGGAGCGTCTGAACGCCGCCGTAGCCGACGCCAAAGCACCCAAAAACCGGCCCGACAAGACGCTGCAGGCCAAGGCTCTGGCCTGGTTTGGCTTTTACGCCGAGCACCCGCGCGACCTCGACCTCGGCTTTTATCTGGTGCAGGGCCTGCAACCGCGGGGCCTCACGCCCGATTTGAACGGCCAACTGAATGACCGGCTGTACGCAGCGCTGCGCCCCTGCGAAGACGCGCTGGCCGCCATGGGTCTGCCGGCCGGAGACGCGCGCGCTGAAAACACCGCGCTGTTTGCGCACGGCGTGGGGCTGCTGCTGTTGCAGCACACCGGTCGCATCCGCATGTTTGGCCAGTCGGCCGAGGCGCTGTTTGCCCGCTATGTGGACCAGTTGCTCGAGCGCCTGCTGGGCCAGCCGCTGCTGGGCGAACCGGCCACCGGAGCGGCCGCGTCGCCGCAGGTGGATTTGTTCGCCGGGTGAGGGGCTGAATCTGCCGCTCGGCTTGCGGTGTAATCACGTCCAGATTGATCCCGCTGCGCCCCGCGCGGCCCGAACCGACTTCAAGGATGCCCATGCTGCTGGACGCTGACGATTGCCAACTGGTGCTGGTGGACTACCAGAGCCGCCTGATGCCCTCGATCCACGAGGCGCAGCAGGTGCTGGCCAACGCCGTGCGCCTGGGCCAGGCCGCGCGGCTGCTGGGCGTGCCGGTTTGGGGCACCGAGGAAAACCCGGCGGGCCTGGGCGAAAACGCGCCCGAGGTGCGTGCCCTGTGCGAGCGCACGCTGGCCAAGATGAGCTTTTCAGCCTGCGCCGATGGTTTGATCGAATGGCTGCGTCCTGCGCCGAAGAAGCAGGGCGACCGGCAGGGCGACAGACAGGGCGGCAATGCGCGCAGCCTGCCCAAGCACCTGCAAAAACCCGCGCCCGAACCCGAACCCGGCCGCAACACGGTGGTGATCGCCGGCTGCGAAACCCACGTCTGCCTGCTGCAGACCGCACTGGATCTGCTGGAGGAAGAGTTTGACGTCTATGTGGTGACCGACGCCTGCAGTTCGCGCACCGAACGCAACCGCGACGCCGCCTTCGACCGCCTGGCCGGTGCCGGCGCCGAGCTGGTGACCACCGAAATGGTGGCGTTTGAGTGGCTGCGCACGGCGGAGCACCCGGATTTCAAGGCGGTGCTCGGCTTAATTAAGTAAGGCTTGACGCCTTGCCTCGGCAAAACGCTGCCGCGTGACAACCGGCCAGCGATATTCAACGAAGGAGCCTCCATGCGCATCCAGCGACAAGCACAGGACCGCGCTTCGTGGTGGCAAATCCAATTCGATGAACAACGCTTGTACGCGGGGTGAGAGAAAACGGAAAAATCGGTCTCCTTGATGACTTGGGGAGCGGGCGCGAGGAACCTCGAAGGGCCGTATCAGATTCGCGTACTCCTTTCGCTGCCTGAGGTTTGTGATCTCATCGGGCAATTGGCGGAGAACGCATTGCGCGACTCACCAGACGAGCTTGGAGCAGCGCTGCGCCCACGGCTCGAGGAGCTCGTACGATTGATTTCGTGTGCGGCTGGGTACAAGCCAACACTGTCTGCCATTGCTCCTGAACTAGACGCGTCCGTTAGCCCGAGCGATCCAGAAGCCGAGAACTGAGTTGGCACAGGTTCAAACCGTATTGGTACAGGTGCTCAGTTAACACCAAACACCGCCCGCGCCTCGTCCTCCAGCGCCGGCCCGTCCACCTGCACGGCCCTCGTGCCGCCGGCCATCACGGCGGCGCAGCGCAGGGGCAGCACGCTGTGGGGCCCATTGAGTTCGCGCATGCTGTCCACGCTGAGCGCGAAGACGACGCGGCGCACGCCGGCCCAGTACAGGGCGCCGGCGCACATGGGGCAGGGCTCGCCGCTGGCGTAGACGGTGGCGCCGTGCAGGGCGGCGGGGCCGAGGGTGCGGGCGGCGTCGCGCACCAGGTTCAGCTCGGCGTGGCCGGTGATCTGATCGCCCCTGTGGGCGAGGTCGGCGCCCGTGCCGTGGGCGCTGGGGCCTTGGGTGTTGTGCGCTTGCGCGAGGACGCGGCCGTCGGGCGCGGCCAGTACCGCGCCGTAGGGTTGGTAGCCGGCGGCCTTGGCGGCGGCCGATTGGGCGATGGCGGCGCGCAGGGCGGCGAGGTCGGCGGGGCTGAGATCACCGCCCATGGGGTTCGAGGCGAGAGCCGGCCGCCGCTTCGGCGGGCGACGGCCGGCGGCTGGCGTTGGGGGAGGCGTCAGGGGGGTTCATGAGGCATTTTTAACGTCAAATCGCCTTGTTGTCCTCTTCGTCTCGTCATTGTTTGCTATAAAAATTATAGTATCCCAGAGATGCGGCGTTCATGACACGGGGCGGATACGGTGCACCGCGCAGGTGCGAACGCGGCCCGAGTCTGCCATCATGCGCGGACAACTTATTCCCCACTTTGCCATGAATCTGCAGCAGCTGTTCCAGATCGAGCTTCCCGTCATCCAGGCGCCAATGGCGGGTGTGCAGGGCGCGGCGCTCGCCGTGGCGGTGTCCAATGCGGGCGGGCTGGGGTCGCTGCCCTGCGCCATGCTCAGCCTGGACACGATGCGCGCCGAGTTGCAGGCCATCACGACGCAGACGGCGCGGCCGTACAACGTCAACTTTTTCTGCCACACGCCGCCTGCGCAGGGCACACCCGAGGCGGCCGCGCGCGAGGCGGCCTGGCGCGCGTCGCTCTCCGGCTACTACGCCGAGTTCGGCATTGACCCGGCGGCGATTCCCGCTGGCGCCGGCCGCAACCCGTTCAGCGCCGAGGCGGCCGAGGTGCTGGCGGCGTTCCGCCCGCCGGTGGTCAGCTTTCATTTCGGGCTGCCGCCGCCGGAGCTGCTGGCGCGGGTGCGTGGCTGGGGCGCCAAGGTGCTGTCGTCAGCCACCACGGTGGATGAGGCGCGCTGGCTCGAGGCGCAGGGCGTGGACGCCATCATCGCGCAGGGGCTGGAGGCGGGCGGACACCGCGGCAACTTCCTCTGCGCCGACCCGGTGGCCGAACTCAACAACCAGCTCGGCACCTTCGCGCTGCTGCCGCAGGTGGTGCGCGCAGTGCGGGTGCCGGTGATCGCGGCCGGCGGCATTGCCGACGCGGCCGGCGTGGCCGCAGCGCTGGCGCTCGGCGCCGCAGGCGTGCAGCTGGGCACGGCCTACCTGCTGTGCCCGGAGGCCACGACCAGCGCAGTGCACCGGGCGGTGCTGCGGGCGGCGCGCGACGAGGCGTTGCAAGGACCTCAAGGCGCCACCGCCGGGCGCCACACGGCGCTCACCAACCTGTTCACCGGCCGACCCGCGCGCGGCTTCGTGAACCGCCTGATGCGCGAGCAGGGGCCATTGAGCGCGCTGGCACCCGCGTTTCCGCTGGCCACAGCCGCCATCGCGCCGCTGCGCGCCAAGGCCGAGGCGCAAGGCAAAGGCGACTTCTCGCCGCTGTGGTCCGGCCAGAACCCGAGCGGCTGCCTGGAGATCGGGGCGGCAGAACTGACCCGGCGGCTGTTTTCGGCATGAAATATGCCCGTTGTGCTCATGAAATGGTCATTGTTTGCTATAAAAATAATAGTATTGCAGGAGCGCGTCGCTGCGATCCGAAGGACCCGCCGAGCGCCGCGTCAGCTTCCTGCAAGTCCATTATCAATAATTATGAATTCAGATGACGGCTGACACAGGCTTGCACCGCTGGCCTGACTCGATCGACTTGACTGCATCAAATTGACTCCAACGACCTGCCCCAACGACCCGCCAGGAGACCCCGCATGACGACCTACGCCGACTTCTACCGCCGCTCGCTCGATGACCGCGACGGCTTCTGGGCCGAGCAGGCCGCGCTGATCGACTGGCAGACGCAGCCCCAGCGCATCTGCAACTGGGACAACCCGCCGTTTGCGCACTGGTTCGAGGGTGGCACCACCAACCTGTGCCACAACGCGGTGGATCGGCACCTGAAAGACCGCGCCGACCAGCCCGTGCTGATCTTCGTCTCCACCGAAACCCACCAGGAAAAGACCTACAGCTTTCGCGAGCTGCACGCCGAGGTACAGCGCATGGCCGCCAGCTTGCAGGAGCTGGGCGTGGGCAAGGGCGACCGCGTGCTGATCTACATGCCGATGATCGCCGAGGCGGCTTTTGCCATGCTGGCCTGCGCGCGCATCGGGGCCGTGCATTCGGTGGTGTTTGGCGGCTTTGCCAGCGGCTCGCTGGCCTCGCGCATCGAAGACGCTGGCCCGAAGCTCATCATCAGCGCCGACGCTGGTTCGCGCGGCGGCAAGGTGGTCGAGTACAAGCCACTGCTGGACGAAGCGATTCGCCTCTCGAGCCACAAGCCCGACGCGGTGCTGCTGGTCGACCGGCAGCTTGTCGCTATGAATTTGGTAGCAGGACGTGACCATCTGGCGGGGACCCTGCGCGAAAAACACCTGAAAACCGTGGTTCCGTGCGTGTGGGTGGACGCCACCCACCCGAGCTACACGCTCTACACCAGCGGCACCACCGGCCGGCCCAAGGGCGTGCAGCGCGACACCGGCGGTTACGCCGTGGCGCTGGCCGC
>JANOBJ010000178.1:0-2114 GCA_031411575.1 Betaproteobacteria bacterium
CGATGGCATCTCGGTTTACCAGGCCCGTTTGAACCTGGGCGAAACGCTGGCAAAGCGCGTGGTTTCCACCGTGCCGCCCAATGAGATCGACGTGATCATCCCGATCCCCGAGTCGAGCCGTCCCAGCGCCACGCAACTGGCGCACCTGCTGGGCGTTCCGTACCGCGAGGGCTTCGTCAAGAACCGCTATGTGGGACGCACCTTCATCATGCCGGGGCAGGGCGTGCGCAAGAAGTCCGTGCGCCAGAAGCTGAACGTGATCGCCAGCGAGTTCAAGGGCCGCAACGTGCTGCTGGTGGACGACTCCATTGTGCGCGGCACCACCAGCCGCGAGATCGTGCAGATGGCACGCGATGCCGGCGCGCGCAAGGTCTACCTGGCCAGCGCCGCGCCCCCGGTGCGCTACCCCAACGTCTACGGCATCGACATGCCCACCGCCAGCGAACTGGTTGCGCACGACCGCACCGTGGAAGAGATCCGCGAGATCATCGGCTGCGACGCGCTGATCTACCAGGACATCGAAGGCATGAAGCGCGCCATCGGGTCACTGAACGCCAAGCTCGCCGGTTTTGACGCCTCGTGCTTTGACGGTGTGTATGTGACGGGCGACGTGACGGTCGACAGCATCGCCAAACTCAACGAAAACCGCGTGGGCGCCGAAGAAACCGAAGAAGACACCTCGCGACTGGCGTTGCCCAACGCGCAGGACGCGTGATCGGCTGCCAGGCACTCCCCCAGACAGGCTGATAACCCCGTGAAACCCAGACCCCTGCCCCCCAACCTGCACCGCGACACGCTCGCGCTGCACACCTCGCTTGAGCGCAGCCAATACGGCGAACACTCCGAGGCGCTGTACCTCACCAGCGGCTTCGTGCAACCCGATGCCGAGACCTCCGCGCGCCGCTTTGCCAGCACCGAGGACGGCTTCACGTACGCGCGCACGTCCAATCCGACCGTGACCAGTTTCGAGCAGCGGCTGGCCGCGCTCGAAGGCACTGAGGCGGCCATTGGTGCCTCCAGCGGCATGGGCGCTGTCCTCATGATGGGCATGGGCCTGTTGAAGGCGGGCGACCATGTGATCTGCTCGCGGTCGATGTTCGGCTCCACGCTCAACCTGTTTGGCAAGGAGTTTGCCAAGTTCGGTGTGGAGACCAGTTTTGTCTCGCAGACCGACGTGGCCGATTGGCGCGCCGCGCTCCGGCCCACCACCAAACTGTTGTTTGCCGAGACGCCCACCAACCCGCTGACCGATGTGTGCGATATCCGCGCGCTGGCCGACCTCGCGCACAACGCGGGCGCCTTGCTGGCCGTGGACAACTGTTTCTGCTCCCCGGCACTGCAGCGCCCCGTCGAACTGGGGGCTGACCTCATCATCCATTCCGGCACCAAGTACCTCGATGGCCAGGGCCGTGTGATGGCCGGTGCCATCTGCGGGCCCTCCAAGCTGGTCGTCGATGTGTTCGGACCCATCGTACGCACTGCCGGTATGGTGCTGGCGCCGTTCAACGCGTGGGTGTGCTTGAAGGGCATGGAGACGCTGGGCGTGCGCATGAATGCGCAGTGCGCCAATGCGCTCGACGTGGCGCGCTGGCTCGAATCGCACCCGGCGGTCTCACGCGTGTACTTTCCGGGCCTGACCTCACACCCGCAGCACGAGCTGGCCATGCGTCAGCAGTCGGGGCAGGGCGGCGCGGTGATGTCGTTCGATGTGCGCGGGGCTGACGCGGCCACGCTGCGGGCCAACGCCTTTCGTGTGATCGACAGCACCGAGGTCATCAGCATCGCCACCAACCTGGGCGACACCAAATCCATCATCACGCACCCGGCTACCACGTCGCACGGCCGCCTGACCGAAGCGCAGCGCCAGGCCGCCGGCATCGGGCAGGGTCTGGTGCGCTTGGCTGTAGGCCTTGAGCACCCCTCTGACATCAAGGCCGACCTCGCGCGTGGCCTGGACCTGCTGGCATGACCCTCAAGACACGCACCCGCTTCGCGCCGTCGCCCACCGGCTTCATCCACCTGGGCAACATCCGCTCGGCGCTGTACCCGTGGGCGTTTGCGCGCTCCACCGGCGGTGATTTCATCCTGCGCATCGAAGACACCGATCTGGAGCG
>JANOBJ010000179.1:0-2117 GCA_031411575.1 Betaproteobacteria bacterium
CGCCGGCCGGCTCTGGCGCGGGGTCTTTGGGGCGCGGCTGCCGGGCTGCGGCGCTGGCGCCCGTAGACTGCCGCAATGCTCCATGTCGTCTGGTTCAAACGCGATCTGCGCTGGGTGGACCACGCGCCGCTGGTGCATGCGGCCGAGGCAACGCGGGCCGGCGGCGCCGTGCTGCCGCTGTGGGTGTACGAGCCGTCCGGCTGGCAGCAGCCCGACGCCGCCGCCCGGCACTTGGGCTTTGCCAACGACTGCCTGGCCGAACTGGATGGCTGGCTCGGCGCGCAGGGTGCGTCGCTCCTGCGGCTGCACGGCGAGATGACAGACGTGTTGGCCCGCCTGAAAGCCGCGCACGGCACCTTCACGCTGCTGAGCCATGAAGAAACCGGCAACGGCTGGAGTTACGCGCGCGACCAGGCGGTGGCGCGCTGGTGCGCAGCCCACGGCGTGGCCTGGCGCGAATTCCCCAGCAACGCCGTGGTGCGCCGCCTGGCCAACCGCGACCGCTGGAGCCGCCACTGGGCCGCGCGCATGGACAACGAGCCCCTGGCGGCGCCCGCCGACGTGCGCTGGGCGCAGCCGGGGCTGGCGTCGTGCGGCGAGTTGGGCGCCGCCGCGCTGGGGCTGCCTGAAACGGGGCCAGAACCCGAAAAATCAAGCCTTTTACGCGGCGGGTCCGCATCAGCTGGTCATTGTTTGCTATCGTTTTTGAATCAACGCGGCCAGCACTACCGTAGCGAAATGTCCAGCCCGCTGACCGCCGCCGACGCCTGCTCGCGCCTGTCGCCCTACCTGGCCTGGGGTGCGATCAGCATCTGCCAGTGCGTGCACGCGGTGTGGGCGCGGCGGCGCGAACTGCTGGCGCTGCCGCCCGAGGCGCGCCCGCCCGGCTTTTTGCCGTCGCTCAAAAGCTTTGAAGGCCGGCTGCACTGGCACTGTCATTTCATCCAGAAGCTGGAAAGCCAGCCCGATATCGAGTTTCGCAACGTGCACCGCGGCTTTGACGGCCTGCGCAACGAAGGCGCGCTGGGGAGCGACGAGCAAGCCCGGCTGGCGGCCTGGTGCGAGGGCCGCACCGGCTACCCGTTCATCGACGCCTGCATGCGCAGCCTGAACGCCACCGGCTGGATCAACTTTCGCATGCGCGCCATGCTGGTGAGCTTTGCCAGCTACCAGCTCTGGCTGCACTGGCGCGAAACCGGCCTGCATCTGGCGCGGCAGTTTATTGATTACGAGCCCGGCATCCACTGGAGCCAGTGCCAGATGCAAAGCGGGGTGACCGGCATCAACGCCATCCGCATCTACAACCCGGTGAAGCAAAGCACCGACCAGGACCCGGCCGGCGCCTTCATTCGCCGCTGGGTGCCCGAACTGGCGCACCTGCCCGCCGACGCTATCCACCAGCCCTGGACGCTGGCCGCGCCGCCGCCGGGCTACCCGCGGCCCATCGTCGAGCTGAAGCAGGCCACGCAGGACGCCAAACTGCGCATCTACGGCGCCAAGGCCGCGCCCGGCATGCAGGCCGAGGCGCAGGCCGTGTTCCAAAAGCACGGCAGCCGCAACCCCGCGCGCGAAGGCGTGAGGCGTCGTGCGGCCGCCCCAGTGGCCTCGACCACGCCCAAACCGCGCGCAAAAAAGGCGCCGCCGGCGGACGCAACGCAAATGGCTCTGGATTGGTGATTTTTAGGTCAAATACGCCCGTGGTCGGCGTCCCCTGGTTATAGTTTGCTATAAATGTGATAGCTATGAGAGTCGAAGGTTGAAATGCAAAACCTGACTCTGCAGCCGCTTGACCCTGAAGCCGCTCCAGGCACCGTCCCCCGTTCTGAGGATTGCATCTAGCGCACGCTGAACCTTACACTGCCCTATCAGCTCAGCTTCCGGGCGGTTCAGTCCAACAAGGTTTATCTGCCGCAGGAGGCGATCTTGGTTTCTTCAGCTTCGGCCTTGCGGCAGATAAACGCTATTCGTTAGGCGTCACAACCAAGCCGTGAGGCACTCGATGGCGAGCAATGAGATCTACAGCGTCGACTTCTTCGCCATGCAGCTTCGATTTGCCTCAAAAGTTGCTGAGCTCTCCGGCCTCCCACTTACCGAAACCGTGGGTAGTCACACGAACA
>JANOBJ010000180.1:0-1761 GCA_031411575.1 Betaproteobacteria bacterium
CAATCTTCCCTGACCGCAAGTGCCGCAGGCATGGCGCGGAAAGGAAAACACATCGGAGAAAAATAGTTTCATGGCGATCGTTGTCAACAAACCCCTTCCCGAATTCGATGCCAACGCCACCGGCGGCATCAAGGTTTCCAACACCACTCACCTCGGCAAGGTCGTCGTGCTGTACTTCTACCCGAAGGACAACACGCCCGGTTGTACCACCGAAGCCATGCAGTTCCGCGACAAGTACAAGGATTTCGTGAAGGCCGGCGCCACCGTCTTCGGTGTCTCGCGCGACAACATGAAATCGCACGACGAATTCAAGACCAAGCTCGAGCTGCCGTTCGAGCTGATCGCCGACACCGAAGAGAAGATGTGCCACATGTTCGGCGTGGTCAAGAACAAGATCATGTACGGCAAGAAGGTCAAGGGCATCGAGCGCAGCACCTTCCTGATCGGCGCTGACGGCGTGCTGAAAGCCGAGTGGCGCGGCCTGAAAGTACCGGGCCATGTGGACGACGTGCTCAAGGCAGTCAAGGCTCTCAAGAAAGCCGCCTGAAGCGTGCAACTGCCCGGCCCGGCTGATGCAGGAATGCAACGTCTTGTTGCAACAGCGTCAGGCTGCGGTTGAACCGTCATCTGACTTGTGCATAATGAAATCATGCAGTTGTTCTTGACGCACCGCGTCATCACCGCTAAACCCGAAAAAGCCGCCCGGCTCGCCAGGCGGCTTTTTTGCTTCATGAATCCTCTTTTTGTGAGTGCCCCCCTCCATGCCGATGCCACCCGCCCCGACCAAGCGTGCCGCCCTCCTGTCGCCGGAGGCGTACGACGCGCCGGCTCGCCATCCGGCCAGGGCAACGCGAAAACCGGGGTCTTCGGATCAGCACAGCCCGTTGGCTGAGAAACCGCAGGCGCTCGACCTGTTCGACCGCACCGGTGGCGGGGTCGATCTGCAGGTGATCGAACCGGCCGTCTTGCGCGACGACTCCGAGCCCCGCCCCGGCCTGCATGTGGTGCCCACCGCCAGGAAGCGCGCGCCCGAGAGCCAGCCCGTCGTACCCAAGCCCAAAAAGAAGCTGGAAGGCCCGCCCAAGCTCTTCGTGCTCGACACCAAGGTGCTGATGCACGACCCGATGAGCCTGTTTCGTTTTGAGGAACACGACATCTTCCTGCCCATGATCGTGCTGGAAGAGCTCGATGGCCACAAGAAGGGCATGACCGAAGTGGCGCGCAATGCGCGCCAGGCCAGCCGCTCGCTCGATGCGCTGGCCGGTGCCCAGGGCGCCGACATGGGCAATGGCCTGAAGCTGGACACGACCGGCCACCGCGAAGCTGGTGGCAAGCTGTTCTTCCAGACGCAGTCGCTCGTTTCCAACCTGCCCACCAGCCTGCCCCAGGGCAAGGCCGACAACCAGATTCTGGGCGTGGTGGACGCGCTGCGCGTTCAACACGCGCCGCGCGATGTGGTGCTGGTGTCCAAGGACATCAACATGCGGGTCAAGGCGCGTGCGCTGGGCCTGGCCACCGACGACTACCAGAACGACAAAACCCTGGAAGACGGCGACCTGCTGTATGCAGGCTCCCTGGCCCTGCCCACCGATTTCTGGGCTACGCATGGCCAGACGGTGGAGAGCTGGCAACAAGGCGCGCACACGTTTTACCGCATCACCGGGCCGATTGTTCCCAATTTGCTGATCAACCAGTTTGTGTATTTTGAGTCGCCCGGCGAACCGTCGCTGTATGCTCGCGTGACCGAAATCCGTGGCAAGA
>JANOBJ010000181.1:0-5828 GCA_031411575.1 Betaproteobacteria bacterium
GCAGCGGGCGGTTACCCGTCGCGCCCGGTCAAGATCATCGTGCCGTTTGCCACCGGCGGGCCGGCCGACAACTATGCGCGCTTCATCGCGCAGCGCCTGCGCGCCGCCGCCCGCGTGGCCGCGCAAGACGCCAAGGTAAAAGATGTGATCGGCAACGCCGGCAGCCCCGTGCTGTACCAGGACAGCCCCGATTTCGAAAAATATGTGCAAGCCGACGCCCGGCGCATGGCCGATGTGGTCAAGCGCATCGGCAAGGTGGAGTGAGCGGCCCGCCACCACTCGCTTTGCGACCCACGCGCTGTCCGAGCCCCCACTTTCCAGGAGCTGAACCCATGGCCAATCGACTGATCCGCACACTCTTGCTGGGCTGCAGCCTCGCCTTCGCCGTCACAACCGCGGCATGGGCGCAGACCGCGCCCGCAGCGGGCGGTTACCCGTCGCGCCCGGTCAAGATCATCGTGCCGTTTGCCACCGGCGGGCCGGCCGACAACTATGCGCGCTTCATCGCGCAGCGCCTGTCGGACGCGATGGGCCAGGGCTTCGTGGTGGAAAACCGCCCCGGCGCGGGCTCGGTCATTGGCACCGACGTGGCCGCCAAATCGGCGCCCGACGGCTACACGTTGCTCATGATGAGCAACGCGCACACGGTGAACGAGACGCTGATTCCGAACAAGCCGTTTCAATTGATGCGCGACTTCGTGGCGGTGGCGCCGGTCAACTATTCCGACTTGGTGCTGGTGGCGCACCCGGCCGTGCCGATTGCCAACGTGCGCGATCTGCTGAAGCTGGCCAAGGAAAAGCCGGGCAAGTTCAACTACGCCTCGTCCGGCCCGGGCACGCCGTACCACATGGCCGGCGAGCTGTTCAAGAGCATGGCCGGCGTGTACCTGGTGCACATTCCCTACCGCGGCAGCTCGGGCGCGCGCACCGACCTGCTGGGCGGCCAGGTGGACGTGATGTTTGACGCGGTGACGACGATGGTCGAGCAGATCAAGGCCGGCAAGGTGAAGGCCATCGCCACCAGCGGGCGCCAGCGCTCCGACGTGCTGCCCGACGTGCCCACCGTGGCCGAATCGGGGGTGGCGGGCTATGAGGCCACCATCTGGCTTGGCCTGATGGCGCCCAAAGGCACGCCAAAGGCCGTGGTGGACCGGCTCAACGAGGCCGTCAGCAAGATCACCAGCCAGAGCGACATCCGCCAGCTGTGGGCGCGCCAGGGCGCGGTGCCACTCGTGATGACGCCCGAGGTGTTCGACAAGTACGCGCGCGACGACGTGGACAAGTGGGCGCGCGTGATCAAGAGCGCCAATATCAAACTGGACTGAATGTGGCCACGGTTCATATTCTCAGCGGTGGCGCGGCCAAGGGGCTGGTCGGCGCGCTGGAGGCCCGGTTGCTCGAGCAGCATGGCCACGCCGTCGCGGGCACCTTTGGCGCGGTCGGCGCCATGAAAGACCAGCTGCTGGCCGGCGCGCCCTGCGACGTGCTGATCCTCACCGACGCCTTGATCACCGAGCTCACCGCCAGCGGCCAGATGCGGCCCGGCAGCGCGCGGGCACTCGGGCGCGTCAAAACCGGTGTGGCGGTCAAGGCCGGCGCGGCGCAGCCCGCCATCGACAGCCCGGCCGAGCTGAAAGCCGCGCTGCAGGCGGCGAGCGCCATTTACCTGCCCGACCCGGTCAAGGCCACCGCCGGCATCCACGTGATGAACGTGCTGCGGCAACTGGGCCTGGCCGACGAGGTGGCCGACCGCCTGCGCCCGTTCCCCAACGGCGCCACCGCCATGCGCGAGATGGCAGCCGCCACCGGCGACGGGGTGATTGGCTGTACGCAGGTAACGGAGATTCTGTACACGCCCGGCGTGCAACTGGTGGGGCCGCTGCCCCGCGCGTTTGAGCTGGCCACGGTGTACACCGCCGCCGTCTGCATGCGCGCTGGCGCGCCCGAGGCGGCGCTGCAGCTGATTGATCTGTTGGCGGGTGCCGACGCTGCCGCGCTGCGCCGCGAGGGTGGCTTCGAGCCGCTGTAGGGCCCCACTGCGCGTGGAGCCCGGGTCGTCAGGGCCGCTTGCCCGGGTCGTTCGGGTCGTACAGCACGGTGCCGGTGCCCACGCCAACGCCCACCCGCGCGCCGCCGCCCACACCCGTGCTGGCACCCACACCGGCGCCGCCGATCACCTGGCCGCGCTGGTTCACGCCGACACCCACGCCGACCGGTCCAGCGCCCGCCGAGACACCTGCATTCACGCCGCCGGTGCCCACGCCCACACCAATCGACACACCCGGGAAAATCGGCACGCCGATGCCGATACCGCCGCCCACCGAGCCGCAGCCGGCCAGCAGCAGCGATGACGCCAGCACCGCAGCCAGTGGTGCGCCTGCGCGCCAGCGGCCGGAGCGCGCCGCGCCGCCTGCGGTTGAAGCAGCAGGGCGTGCGCGTGAGGTTGAAGGTGCGGTCAGCATGTCAAACATCGTAGCAAGCCGGGGTCAACAAAGTATGTCCGGACTGTCAGCAGGTGTATCGCTCGCAGTCCAGACATCCATCACTCATTAGCTATCATTTTGATAGCATACTATGACCACTGGACGCGGACAACAGGCCAATTTGACCTGAAAATCAGGCCAGCAGGGCATTCACGCGCTTCACATACGCAGCCGGGTCATCGGGCATGCCGCCTTCGGCCAGCAGGGCCTGGTCAAACAGGATGTGCGCCAGATCATGGAAGTGCACGCTGCCGTCGAGCTTTTTCACCAGCGGGTGTTCGGCGTTCACCTCGAGCACGGGTTTGACCTCAGGCGCCTGCTGACCGGCCTGCTTGAGCATGCGTGCCAGCCGCATGCTCATGCCGGCGTCCTGCACCACCAAACAGGCCGGGCTGTCCACCAGGCGCGAGGTCACGCGCACATCTTCGGCCTTGTCTTTCAGCGCCTCTTTCAGGCGGGCCAGCACGGGCTTGAAGGTCTCGGCGGCGTCTTCGGCGGCCTTCTTCTCGGCCTCGTCCTGCAGCTTGCCCAGATCCACCGCCCCCTTGGCCACACTTTGCAGCGGCGTGCCGTCAAACTCGTTCAAGAAGTTCAGCGCCCACTCGTCCACGCGGTCGCTCATCAGCAGCACTTCGATGCCTTTTTTCTTGAAGACTTCGAGTTGCGGGCTGTTTTTGGCCGCGGCCAGCGTGTCGGCGGTGATGTAGTAAATCGCGTCCTGGCCCTCTTTCATGCGGGCCTTGTAGTCGGCAAAGGACACGTTGGGCGTGTCGTGCGTGGTGGAGGCAAAGCGCAGCAACTTGGCCAGCCGGTCGCGGTTGGCAAAGTCTTCGCCCAGGCCTTCCTTGAGCACGCTGCCGAACTCGGCGTAGAACGCGGTGTACTTGCCCAGGCTGGCCTCTGCCGCGGCCTTCTCTTCATCGCTCAGCACGTCCGTCACGCCATCGGCAGATGCCTGGGCGGGCTGGTCGTTTTTGGCCAGTTCTTCCAGCATCGACAGCACGCGCTTGGTGCAGCCTTCGCGGATGGCCTTCACGTCGCGGCTTTCCTGCAGCAGCTCGCGGCTCACGTTGAGCGGCAGGTCGGCCGAATCGACCACGCCCTTCACAAAGCGCAGGTAGGTGGGCAGTAGCGCCTCGGCGTCGTCCATGATGAAGACGCGCTTGACGTAGAGCTTGATGCCGGCCTTCTTGTCGCGGTTCCACAAATCCTGCGGGGCCTTGGCGGGCAGGTACAGGAGCTGCGTGTACTCGGTGCTGCCCTCGACCCGGTTGTGCGTCCAGGAGAGCGGCGGCTCAAAGTCGTGGCTGATCTGCTGGTAGAAGCTCGCGTACTGCTCGTCGCTGATGTCTTTCTTGGGGCGCGCCCAGAGCGCGGTGGCCTGGTTGACGGTTTCCCACTCGCCGGTCTTGACCATGGCGCCGGGCTGGCGGCCACCGTTCTCGTCGCCGGGGTTGATCAGCTCGCCGTCTTTCCACTCTTCCTTTTCCATCAGGATCGGCAGGCTGATGTGGTCGGAGTACTTGTTGATGATGCCCTTGAGCTTCCAGGCGCTGGCGTACTCCAGCGCGTCGTCGCGCAGGTGCAGCGTGACGCGGGTGCCGCGCTCGGCGCGCTCGATGGTCTCGACCTCGAAGTCACCGGTGCCGCCACTGACCCAGCGCACGCCTTCTGCCGCAGGCAACCCCGCCCGGCGCGATTCAACCGTAATCTTGTCGGCCACGATGAAGCCCGAATAAAAGCCCACGCCGAACTGGCCAATCAGCTGCGCCTGCTCGGACGCCGCCGCCTTCTGGTCGCCGCTGAGCTTGCTGACGAATTCGCGCGTGCCGCTCTTGGCGATCGTGCCCAGGTTGTCGATGGCTTCCTGCTCGGACAGTCCAATGCCGTTGTCGGCGATCGTCAACGTCTTGGCGGCAGCATCGAAGCTCACCCGCACCTCGAGGTTGGGCGCATCTTCATAGAGCGCGGCGTTGTTCAGCGCCTCGTAGCGCAGCTTGTCGCAGGCGTCCGAGGCGTTGGAGATCAACTCGCGCAGAAAAATCTCTTTGTTGGAGTACAGCGAGTGGGTGACGAGGTGCAGCAGCTGGGCCACTTCGGCCTGAAAAGACAGGGTTTGCTTGTTCATGGGGTCAATCAACGCGTGGAAGGAAAAAGAATAGCCGGGCGGAAGTCGCCCGCAATCACCATAAGTGGGGTCTTCGACAGCCTCTTCAACAGTGTCATCACTATTGTCATTTTGGAATGAATCCGCGACCGTGAAATCCGCCACAAAACATTAGAGAAGCATTCTAAGTTATTGATATCTGTGAAGTTTTTCGCTTGTCGCTATTTTTTGGCCGATTACAGTTCGCTCCGTCGTTGGGACTTTCCAACTCATTCCTTCTAAGGACCTGTCATGAAAAAGCTTGCTGTCGCTGCCGCCCTGGCCACCCTGTTCGCCGTGCCCATGCTGGCACAGGCCGAATCCACGTTCGTCAACCCCGCCACCGCCGGCTCCACCGCCGCTGCGCGCCTGGACTTCTCGATTGTGATCCCGCAGGTGCTGTTCCTGCGCGTGGGCACCAGCTCGGGCAACACCGCTACCGACGCCACGGTTGACCCGATCACCTTCACCGTGCTGGGCGCCAATGTGGGAGACGGCTCCGTCATCGCCGGCACCGGCGGCGACCTTACGGCTGGCGCCGTGACGGTTCGCGTCTATGGCAACGGTGGCAACATCAGCCTGAACTCGGCCACCACCGGCCCGCTGACCAACGCCACCGGCGAAACCATTCCCTGGAGCCAGGTGAGCGTCGCCGCCGCGGCCCTGACGACCGGCACCACCGGCTTCACCAATGCAGCCATCACCCACCCGGCGTTCAACACCGGCGCGGCGGGCGGCAACGGCACGGCCACCACCCTGGCGGCCACCAACAAGGTGGTGCGCGTTGAAGGCAAGTGGACCTACTCCTACCTGAACGCCAACCCGGTTGCCGCTGGCACCTACGGCGCAACGGTGGCCCGCAACGGCCGCGTCACCTACACCGCCACGCAGCTCTGAGCCATTCCGCTCTGCTTTCAGGCACCCCGGTGCTTGCGGCCTTCGTGGCCAGCCATGGCCCGCTGACTGCGGGCCATTTTTGTCTGGGCCGGGGGCTTGGCGTAAAGTGATGTTCATGCAACCACCGCGTAACTCCGCAGCTGCAGCCCGCCCCCGCGCGGCGGCACTGCTGGCGTTCGCGCTGGCGGCGCCAACCAGCCACGCGTTCACCGTGGGTATCACGGCGGGCACCCAGGCGCTGTTCCTGCAGGTGGGGGTCGGCACCATGACGGGCGGGCGCTTCAATGCGGGCGGCGTGCCGG
>JANOBJ010000182.1:0-2751 GCA_031411575.1 Betaproteobacteria bacterium
GGGGGCGGTGCGTGTAGGTGGGCTCCCCCGAAGCGCCTTTGGCGCCTCCCCCCAGGGGGCGCCACCAGCGGCCCGGCGAAGCCGGTTCCGCGGTGGCCCATGGCAGGCGGGTTCCCGTCTGCGTCAACCTGCGGGGCCAAAGCGGCTTTTGTCGAACCGATCTCCTGACTGCCGCTGGCTTGCGAGACAATAAGGTCCTATGTCTGAACGTGTGATACCCTTGGTTGACCAGCGACTGGCTTCGCTGGCCGCCACCGTGCCTGCCCGGCGAATTGCGGCGACCGGGCTGTTGGGCGACACGCTGGGGCGGCCGCTGCGCGACCTTCGCATCAGTGTGACGGACCGCTGCAACTTCCGTTGCAGCTACTGCATGCCCAAGGAGGTGTTCGACAAGGACTACCCCTACCTGCCGCACAGTTCACTGCTGACGTTCGAGGAAATCACGCGCACGGCGCGGCTGTTTGTGGCGCACGGGGTGAAGAAAATCCGTCTGACCGGCGGCGAACCGCTGCTGCGCAAGAACATCGAGATCCTGATCGAACAACTGGCTGCGTTGCGCACGGTGGACGGCGAGCCGCTGGACATTACCCTCACCACCAATGGCTCATTGCTGGCGCGCAAGGCCAGGGCGCTCAAGGCCGCCGGCCTGCAGCGCGTGACGGTGAGCCTGGATGGGCTGGACGACACCGTGTTTCGCAGCATGAACGACGTGGATTTTCCGGTGGCCGAGGTGCTGGAGGGCATTGCCGCGGCGCGCGAGGCGGGCCTGGGTCAGATCAAGGTCAACATGGTCGTCAAGCGCGGCACCAATGACCATGAGATTTTGCCGATGGCGCGGCACTTCAAGGGCACGGGCGTGGTGCTGCGTTTCATCGAATACATGGACGTGGGCGCCACCAATGGCTGGCGCATGGACGAAGTGCTGCCCTCGGCCGATGTGGTGAAGCGCATCCATGCCGAGCTGCCGCTGGTGCAGCTGGAGCCTTCTGCCCCCGGCGAGACAGCCGAGCGCTGGGGCTACTGCGACGAACATGGCCATTACGCCCAGCAGGAGGGCGAGATCGGCGTCATCAGCAGCGTGACGCAGGCCTTCTGCCACGACTGCAACCGCGCCCGCCTGTCCACCGAGGGCAAGTTGTACCTGTGCCTGTTTGCCTCTCAGGGGCATGATCTGCGCGCCCTGATCCGTGGTGGCGCCAGTGACGAGGACATCGCCTCGGCCATCGGCCACATCTGGCAGGGCCGCAGCGACCGGTATTCCGAGCTGCGCAGCACGATGGCGCCAGACGCCAGTACGGGCGCAAGGCGAGTCGAGATGAGCTACATCGGCGGCTGAATATGGCCTCCACGGTCGCCCATTGCATGTGGCTCCCTTCCCCCCGAGGGGGCCACGTTTCGCCTTGGGGCGGCCCGGCGGCGAAACGACGGCCTCCACGCTCGTCACGGCGTGTACCGCGCTGCCTCCCGAGGAGGCGCGTTTCGCCTTGGGGCGGCCCGGCGGCGAAACCTCTTTTTCTATCGCGAGATCATGCACACATCTGAAATCACAGGCCTGATCCTGGCCGGCGGGCGCGGCTCGCGCATGGGTGGCGTGGACAAGGGGTTGCAGAACTTCAACGGCATGCCGCTGGCGCTGCAGACGCTGATGCGGCTGCAGATGCAGGTGGGCGGCGTGATGATAAACGCCAACCGCAACCTGGCGGCCTATGAGTCATTCGGCGTGCCGGTGTGGCCAGACACGATGGCCGACTACGCCGGTCCGCTGGCAGGGTTTTTGACCGGGCTGGAGCGCTGCGAGACGCCCTACCTCGTCACCGTGCCCTGCGACACACCGCTGTTTCCGATGGACCTGGTCGAGCGGCTGGCCGAGGCGCTGGAGCAAGACGGCGCCGAGATTGCGATGGCGGCCGGGCGCGAAGGCGACAGCACCGTGCGCACGCAACCCGTGTTCTGCCTGCTGCGGGTGGAACTGCTGGAGAGCCTGGTGCGGTTCACCCACGACGGCGGCCGAAAGATCGACGCCTGGACGGCCCGCCACAAGACCGTGGTGGTACCGTTTGATGAGCCGGGCGACGACGCGAAAGCGTTCTTCAATGCCAACACGCTGGCGGAGCTGCACGCGCTGGAGCAGCCCTGAGCGCTGCGCGCCATGAAAACCATTGACCAGATCGCGGCCGAACTGCAGGGCTATGACCCGCAGGCCCTCGCCGCCGACACCGTCAACGCGTTCCTGGCCAAGCTGGTCGAACCCGTCACCGCCACCGAAACGGTGGGCATTTTTGGCGCGCTGGGCCGCGTCCTGGCGCAAGACGTCGTTTCCCCCTTCAGCGTGCCGCCGCACGACAACTCGGCCATGGACGGGTTTGCGTTTGCCGGTGCACAGCTGGGCGACACGCCGCTCACGCTGAAGGTTGTGGGCACGGCGCTGGCGGGCAAGGCCTGGCCGGGCAGCGTGGGCGCCGGCGAATGCCTGAAGATCATGACCGGCGCCATCCTGCCCCACGGTCTGGACACGGTGGTGCCGCAGGAATTCACCCTGGCCCAGGGTGAGCACATCGTCATCCCGCCGAAACTGCTGCAGCCCGGCGACAACCGCCGCCTGAAGGGCGAAGACCTCATGCAAGGCAGCGCGGCGCTGCGAAAAGGTGAGCACCTCACGCCCGCTGCGCTGGGACTGCTGGCCAGCCTGGGCATTGAAAGCGTGCCGGTGGTGCGCCGGCTGCGCGTGGCCTACTTTTCCACCGGCGACGA
>JANOBJ010000183.1:0-13583 GCA_031411575.1 Betaproteobacteria bacterium
GGTCTGCCAGGTGTTGGCTGCAGTGACCGTCGCTGGCACCTCGGTGAAGACGCCACCGGGAGCTTCCACCTTCAGGTACACCACCGCGTTGGCACGCGTGGCATAGACGCGGGCGGTGATGGTCTTGCGATCGGCTGCAAATGGGACGGCCGGTACGTTGAAGAAGGTTCCACCAAAGTTGATGGCACCGGAGCGGTCCAGCTTGAGTGCATTGCCACTGCCACCGGTGGGTGCTGCAGCCACGCTGGGACCGCCGTCACCAAACGAGCCGATGTTCGTTGCCGGCGAGGTCGCCTCGTCCCAGGAGATGAGCACCGTTCCGCTGGGCGGAGGCGGCGGCGGTGGCGGTGAGACGCCACCGCCAACCGTCGTCGCGATGTCGCTTGCCAATCTGGTGGTTGTGGCGTTAGGTGCGCCAGCCAAGGCGCTCCGATTCTGGAGGACGAAGTCCGCTATGCGGCTATCGAGTTGCGCTGTGGAAGTGGTGCTGACGAGCAGTGCGTTGCTTGCCTTCAGAATGCGCTCGGTCTGCACCTTGAGCGCACCCGAAACCACTTGTGCCAGGCTGGCTGCGTTGACACTGGCGGCCGCGGCCTTCATCTCGGCGCTGACCAGCGGCGAAGTCGCGATGCGGGTGGCAGCAGCATTGACAAGCGCCGTCAAACTCGTGACGTCGACTGAACTGCCGGTCAACAGTGCTGGATTGGCTCGCAGTAGAGCGGACACTGCGGCTGCAACCTCGCTGTAGATGACTGGCAGCGCGGCGGTAGCGCCGCCCGGGACCAGATTGGCCAACGTCTCGGCAGTCTTCTGCAGAATTTGTTGTACCGCCAGGGTCTTGCGGTACAGGTCGGCATTCTGCAGGTCGCCACCGATGGAACGGGCCGGATCTACCTTGGTGACGTCGGTACCGCTGGGCAGACCCAGCGCTGCGTTGACCTGGTCCAGCGTCATGCCGTTGGCCATTAACGTGGTCAGGGGTGTCACCATGGTGGAGCCGGACGGCGCCTTGAGCTTGCCCTTGAAAGGCAGGTTCGTATCGGTACTCGTACCGCCCGTGGCCACCAGCCCTGCGGAACACAACGGGTCGAACTTGAAGAAGCCGGTGTCGTCGGCCCTGACTGACCGCTCGCCCGCATCAGACTCGGCGTTCCCGTTCGTGTCGCAAAGCACGGTCGCGCCGTTGAGGTAGCCGTCCACGGCAAAACCAGTTGAACCTGGAACCAAGTTGGGCGCGGACGCGCTACCCCCGCCACAAGCGGCCACCAGCATCGACGCTGCGAGCGCGCCTGCAGAAAGAGAAAACGAGGTAGGAATTCGACGCATTTTGCTTGTCTCCAGACGATGTATTGTTCGGGTCAACTGTCACGGCAGCGCAGTTTTGAAAGCGCTTTCATAAATGGTAAGGAAATCGGTAACTTCGCGCAAGGTGCGGGATCTCGGTGAATACCCTAGGCTGCGTGCGAAAGTTCATCCCGGCTCAGGCGCAGGGGCTGACGACCTTGAGCGCTCACGTGTCGTGGGTCGCGGATTGCCAGATGTGGCCGGCCGCTCGGCCTAGCGCTGGTACACCCTCACGTAGTCGACCTCCATCACCGCCGGCAATTGGCTGTTGTCCACCGGGCCTCCGAGGTCTCCGCCGATGGCGAGATTCAAAATCATGAACTGGGGAGCATCAAATGGCCACTGGGCATAGTCCGCGTTGGCCGGTTTGGTGAACTCGAAGTAGTTCACACCGTTGACACCGATCGCGATGCGGTTGGCGCCCCAGTCCAGGTGGTAATTGTTGAACGACGTACAGGCCGAGGGCAGTGAAGTTGATGCGCCCCGAGCCACGCCGAGCGTGCCTCCGCTCCAGTTGTAGGCCTGGGTGTGCAGTGTGCCCAGCACCTCGCGCTTGTCAGCGGCAGAAGCGCCCTTTTGCTCCACGATGTCTATCTCGCCGTCCATGGGCCATCGCCCGCCCGCACCCAACATCCAGATCGCCGGCCAGGTGCCCAGGCCACAGGGCAGCTTGGCGCGGACTTCGAAGTAGCCGTAGGTCCAGTTGGCAAGCCCCTGGGTGATGAGACGCGCCGAGGTGTAGTTCTGGTTGCCGTAGTCAGGTGCCGAGGTCAGGCGTTCCTGTCGCGCGGTGATGATCAGGCTGCCGTTCTCCACCCTTGCGTTTTCCGGGCGGCCGGCGGCGTAGTACTGCAGCTCGTTGTTGAACCAGCCCAAGCGGTTGCGACTTGTGTCGTGTGCCCACTTGCGGGGGTCCGGCAAGCCCGGTGTGTCGAACTCGTCGCTCCATACCAGCGTCATGCCAGCCGCGCCTGGGGGAACCGGCACGGTCAACTCTCCAATGCCCGAAGAAGCGGGCGCCGGAGTGAGCAGGTCGGCAACGCGGATGGCCGCAGGTTCGCCCCCTCCACCGCAGGCAGCCAGGGCTAGCGGCAGGCAGGCGAACACCCACTTCATCGGAGCATGCCCAACGTTCGCGGCATGACCTTCAGGGTCTTGCCGTCGGTGAACTTAACGTCGATCGGGGCGTTGCTGGCGTTGTACGCGAGGTGCGTGGTGCCACCGTCGGCGCGACGGAACACGCTGTAGAGGGGCGTGTCGGCGGTCACGCTGAAATCGGGCAGTCCCATGGATTGCAGACTCAGCATCCAGTGCAGGGCATGGGTGCGGGAGTCACCGAGTTCGACCGAGCCCCAGCGGTCCCACATGGCAAGCGCTTTTTTCGGGTCGGCCAGCGCCTGGTACTTGGCAAAGATGTCCTGCCAGATATCCGGCGGCGGCGGGTTCGAGGGCAGCTTGCCGAACTCCTTGTAGGTGGCCATTTCGGGAGCCAGGGCATCGAGGTTTTTCTGCACGTAGGCTGGGTAGCGGCCGAGATACGGCGAGCCGGTAGTGATCGGCAGCAGGTTGATGCCCTTGATCTGCCGGGGCTCATCGGTCCACCAGGTGTTGTGGGCGTATTTGCCACCAAACACCATGCTGGTTTCCACGTTCTTGTACTCTGGCGGGAAGACTAGGCGGTGCACGTCAAACCAATAGTGGTCGATTGCCTGCACCTCGCTGGTGTACAGGTAAATGCCCAGGTCACGCGTGGCCTTGTCGCCGGTGACCTCGCCCCACAGGATCAGACCCGCCCAGGCGTTGACCGCCTCGGAGGAAGATTCCTGGTTATTGCCAAACTCACCCAGGCCAATGCCCGAGGCCCAAGAGTGACCCTCGTACGGATCGAAGTTTCGCAGGAACGGAAAAGCCTTGTCGCCGCGCTTCGTGTGTGCGATGTCGGCAATCAGTTTGTCGACCATGCCCCCCCAGCGATCCTTGGCCGCCCATGCCGGGTCACGCAAGGCGATTTCGGCGACGGCGCGAATCCAGTAACCGTAGTGAAAGTGGTGGTCGTTCATCTGCTCGATAGAGAAGTACTCTTCGGGATGCGCCACCATCGTGCCCAGCTTTTCGTCATACTGAAAATAGGTCTTGCTGTCTTTGCCGGAGAACCACTGTTCGGTTCGATCCTTGACAAGTTCGAGCAGGCGGTCCCGCTCCTTCAGGTCGCCCTGCTGTTCCACCACATCCATCAGTTTGATGGTGCGCATGAGACCCTTTCCCTGCCAGTAGGGGCCATTGCCGCCCTGGAGCATCATCCGGCGCGCATTGCGCAAGTCGCTCGACAGTACGTCTTTGAGGTCGGGTGCTCCCGGCTGTGGAGTCACGCCCGGCCAGAACGGCACCCAGCCCACGTACCGCTGTACGGTCTTGAATTCTGCCGCCGCCAGCGTGCGGATGTTGCCGCGCAAGGTGTCGAACCCGTTGCCGAGCCGGTTGGCGACCGAGGTGTTTTGGTACCAATGATGGGGGTAGAGGCCAAGCAGCGGTACCGTGCCAGTGCCTTCCATCGGTTGGACAGTGGCCTTGAAGGTGGTCTCCACCTCACTGGTCGTTGGGTTGTAGCGCCAGTCGACTCTCGTGTCCTGGATGAAGGCGTAGGCGTGCGTGGTGAACTGTGCAAGCGACTCGGGCTTGTCATCAGGCAATGCGGCCACTGAAAAGTAGCCCTTGCCTGCAGGCAACCTGCCGACCCAGGCATCGCTGCCCTGCGCCTCCCAGGTCGCGCCCTTCGGGCCGAAAACGGCATAGCGCTTGCCCTTTACCGCCAGGACCAGGACCTGCGAGTCCGGCACCCCCGTCACTCTGGTGGTGGTGGCAGGTGCCTGCACGCGAATGTCGCCGCGGCTCTGCTTGAAATACACATAGGGGCTGCCGTGGCTTACCGTCGCGGTAAGCGCGTCTGCCCCGGTGGCCATTTCGATGTCGATCGACCAGTCACTGGCTTTTGCCAGCTTCGCCTGGCCCAACATAAAGCCAACTGGCGAAACAATGAGAGGGTCTCGATGGGGGTAGTGGATCTCCACATCCCGACGTACGGTGGAAATTGCCTCTTTCGAGGGCAGCGCCACTTCGAAGCCCTTGGTGTCAGCCTTCACGGTCAGGGGTTGGGCAAAGATGACTTCAGGCTTCGCGTTGAAGATCAGCGTCGAGTACCACTGGTTGGTTTGCGCTGCGGTATTCAGCAAGGCTGGCGTGCGAAAGGGTGCGTCTGGCGGTTTGCGCTCACCTGATTTCGGCGACAGCAGGTAAGCCGCCTCGCCGACCTTCACGGTTTGTGCCGACGCCAGGCTGGCGACCCCGACCACCAGGGCCACGAACAATGCTTGAACTTGCTTCATGGTTGCTCCGTCATCTCGTCATCTTCAAAACCACATGATATTGAAAGCGCTTTCAAGGTGGCCTATGGTTTTCACTTAGGGCGCAGATCACACCCGCTTGGCTATCAACGCAACACTGCGATCTCCGGTTCAACTACGGCTAGGGGTAAATACCGGTGCCGCATGCCGGTCGCCAAAATATCATGCTGAAAGCGCTTTCAAACATCAAGAGACAACCATGCCCATGACTCAAGCCCTCGCTTTGCGCCGCCAGCGCCCCGGCCGCCGGTCTGCCCACCCCGAAACTTGGATCACCTGGGGAAAAGCTGCCGGTGCGGTGCTGGCTCTCGGGTTCGCCAGCACCGGGCATGCCGTCGAATTCGGTCCCAACGGCATGTTTAGCATCAACGGCTTCGGCGAGGCCACGTTGACTGTCGGCAATAACCAATGCCCCCCCGAGGGTTGCCAGCTCAGCCCCGAAACCGACCGCCAGCGGATCTGGGCCGATGCTGTCGTCCCCGGCCGCAAGCTAACCACCGACGGCACTGGTTTCTCGCAGGTTCAGCTCTGGCTGGGCGCCAAGTACGATCTGGGCGGAGGCTTCAAGGTGAAGGGTACGCTGAGTCAGAACTGGCGCGATGGCAAGGTCGACACACCTGGTTTCGTGCGAGAACGGAACATCGCCGTCAGCCATGAAGACTACGGCACGCTGACCGCGGGAGAAACCGTCTCGCGCACTTGGCAATTCGCCGACTTCCCGTTCGGCTCCAACTTGGGTCTGTCGTCCGCCTGGGCCGGCACGGGCGCTGGCTACCGCAACCTGAGGCGCGCGATCCGCTACACCTCCCCGGTGCTTGACGTGGCGGCTGGAGACATGGTGCTGGAGGCGACGTACGACCGGGGCTCAAGCGATTTCAAGATCAACAAGCCTTCTTTCTACGAAGTGTGGGCCCACTACGGCAAGGGTGATCTCTCGATCGATGCCATGTACCAGAAAACGCGCAACGGCTCGCCGTCGGCGTTTGGGGCGGCGGGCTTCTATGCACCCTTCTACGACCCCGCGGGCGATAGCCGGCTTGGTGGTTCCGGCCAGAGCGTGGCTCTGCTGCAGGCCATCTATCAGTACAGTCCAAAGATTGAGCTCTCGGGGGCGGTGCGACGCAACCAGTGGAGCGGCGCGTATGCGGTGGTGGCGCTGGACGGACCGCCGGTTCAATTCAACTTCCCGTTCAACGTCGACTGGGGCGGCACGCTCAACGGCGTGGCGAATCCGGGCTATCCTGCCCGATCCACCGACATAGCGCTTGGTGCCCGCTACCGTATGGACAAGTGGACCTATTCAACCGGTCTGGTTTATATCGGCAAGGCCAGCACCAATAACCCGAGTGAGCGGGGTCAAAGCAACGCCGCGCTGGTGAACACGATCGGAGCGACCTACAACTATGGCAATGGTTGGGAGGCTTCGGCTTTCGCCGGAATGATCCACTACCGCCTGAAAGGTCTGTCGCCACTCGGTATGCCGTCAAACGCCACCATCAACGCCATCGACTCGCGCGTGACCAAGGCCGGCAACTGGTTTGGCGTCGGCATCAAGTACAAATTCTGAGGCGAATGCCCATGAGAACCCAAACCATGACGTCTCCCACCGAATTCACCGTGCCAGTGTGTTCGTTCCGCCGATTGCGCGCGAGCTTGGCCGTGCTCGTAACCGCCGTGCTAACCTCCTGCGGCGGTGGCGGCGAAATCACGGTAGACCCGCCAGCCAGCGCTGTCGCCGTTTCGAATCCGCGCGCCCTGCCAGCCGAGTACCTGGCGCGTCAGGCGGTGGCCTACGGACCGTACCGTACCGCCGCGAGCGCCAATGACCTTGCGAACGAGGTCATCCCGCCATCCAATATCAAGCAGGACATGGACCTGCTGGTAGCGGGTAACTTCCGTCTGATCCGGGTGTTCGACAGCAGCGACAAGGTGGCGAAACAGACCCTGGATGTCATCGTTGACAACGGTCTGGACGTCAAGATGCAGCTCGGTGCCTTCATGGGTGGCTTCAAGTTTGTCGCAAACCCCCTCAAGGTCGAGCAGATAAAGACAGCCAATTTGCGGGAGCTTGATCGAGCCATTGCACTGGCCAACAACCCGAAGTACCGCGACGTCATCCTGACGGTCAGCGTCGGCAACGAAAACATTGTGGATTTTTCGGCCGAACGGCTTGACCCGGTGGACTTGGCGGCCTATATCAAGTATGTGAGGGACCGTGTTCCGCAACCGGTGACCACCGACGACAACTTCCAGGTTTTCAGCAACCCGATTCCCAAGGCGTTACTCGATCAGATTGACTTCGTAGCCATCCATGCCTACCCCGTCATCGATACCGAGTTCCCCAACAGTCCGCTCTATTGGGATTGGAAGCAGTTGAGCGTGCCGGCCGGCCCGGCCCGAGCCGCGGCCATGATGGACGCCAGCATCGTCGAACTGAAAAAGCAGTTTCAGGCCACACGTGACGCACTCAACAGCGTGGGGCTCAGCAAGATGCCGGTCGTGATCACAGAGACGGGCTGGAAAGCCCGCATTACTGGCAATCAGGCCTTCCGGGCCCATCCGGTCAATCAGAAGATGTATTTCCAGCGCCTCGAGACGTGGCGACGGGAGAGCCGTTTGAGCGGGACGGGACCAGTCAATATCTTCTATTTCGAAGCGTTCGACGAGCCATGGAAGCTTGGCGACGACGGCTGGGGCCTGTTTAACAAGGACCGAAAGGCCCGGTATGTGGTCCAAAACCTGTATCCGCAGAGCAACTGGGAAAACGCCAGCCTGACCGATGCCGACGCGGTGTACTTCGTGCCACCGGTCATTGGCGCCCCCTTCACTGGAAATGTCTTTACCCTGTATTCTGACGCGCCGGGCGCCTCGCTTGTCGCTGGCTACAACCTCGACGCTTTCGACGGTTTCACGGCTCCCCGAAACCTGGCCGACACGACCATCGCCGCAGCGCCAGGCGACGGGGCGGTGAGCATGCGCATTACGCCTGCACCAGCGGGCTTCGGGTGGGGACTGCTGTACAACCCTCAAACTGGAGGTACTACCCAAAATCTCGCGGCATTCAATTCAGTAGGGGCTTGGATTAACACGACTTACCCAGGCAAGATCGAGATCGGACTCTCAACGCTCGACGTTGATGGCAATGCTCAGGAGGCTTTCGTCCAGATCGGTAACGGCGAGTACGGCTATTGCAACACTGGGGCGTGGTGCCGGGTATCGATACCGCTGCAGGCGTTCCAGGCGGTCAATCCCAAACTAGACTTCCGCTTGGTGGTCAACCCCTTCTATATTGCCGACCGCTACAGCTTCACCGGCAAGGCGTCGGGATCGAACATCCGCATTCCGCTGAACGTCGACGGCATCGGTTGGAGCCGTTGAGCGACCGCTCATATCATTCTCCGGCGATTCCCGCCGGGGAATGATTACTTTTCTGCCTGAAACGGCTGGCATGTCAGCGCTCCAGCCGTTCAGGTCTCGAACCCATCCGAGATGCACAGCTTTCTCACCGCCCAAGGTACAGAGTACCACCTGACTCCAGTTGAGCTGCCGCAAGCCACCGACGACATGGGGCCACCGGCCTCACTCTGGGTCTATCCGGACAAGTCATTTCAGACCATGCTCGGGTTCGGGGGCGCATTCACGGAAGCGGCTGCGCACACTTGGCTGGCACTGAGCCGACCGCAGCAAGACGCCGTGCTGAGGGCCTGCTTCGACCCCGAAATGGGTCATGGCTACACCCTGTGCCGCGTACACATGAACAGCTGCGACTTTTCACTGGGCAACTACGCCCATGCAGACACACCCGGTGACACCGTCCTGCGCGATTTCAGCATCGCGCGGGATGAGCAAGCCTTGCTACCCTTCATTCAGTCGGCGCAGCGGGTGGCACGCGCTCCTATCCGGCTGCTGGTGTCGCCCTGGAGCCCGCCGGCCTGGATGAAATCGAATCGCGAGATGAACAACGGTGGGCGGCTGCTCCCCGAGTACCGTGATGCTTGGGCGACCTGTTACGTGCGATTCATCCAAGCCTACGCTGAACGCGGCGTTCCCGTCTGGGGCGTCTCGGTGCAAAACGAGCCTGCGGCCATTCAGCGCTGGGATTCCTGCGTCTATAGCGCCGAAGAAGAGCGCGATTTCGTTCGGGATCACCTGGGTCCTCAGCTGGAGGCTGCGGGACTGGGCCATGTAAAGATCGTGATCTGGGACCACAACCGCGACCTGATGGTGGAACGCGCCAGCACCGTCTACGCCGATCAGGAGGCAGCAAAATACGTCTGGGGAACTGGCTTCCATTGGTATGGCGAAGATCACTTCGACCATGTTCAACTGGTGCACGACGCCTGGCCGGACAAGCAATTGCTGTTCACAGAGGGCTGCCAGGAGGGTGGCCCTCACGCGGGCTCCTGGACGCTGGGCGAGCGCTACGCACGGTCCATGATCAACGATATCAACCGTTGGACCGTCGGCTGGATCGATTGGAACCTCCTGCTGGACCAGCAAGGTGGCCCTAACCACGTGGGCAACTACTGCAGCGCGCCGATCCTGGTGGACACCCATCGGGACCGCTTCGAGTGCCAAAGCTCTTACCATTACATTGGGCACTTTGCGCGGTTTGTACGGTCAGGCGCCAAACGCATCTTGTGCGCTTCGACCCGCGAGGCTCTGGAAGCGACGGCGTTCGTCAATCCCGACGGCGGTGTTGTTGTGGTCGCCATGAACCGCACCGATCAGTCACTGCCGTTTTGCCTCGGTATCGATAGTAGAAAGCACCATGCGGCGCTACCGGCACGGTCAATCGCCACTTTCCTGCTGCCGTAGTCCGGTGCGTTGAGCGCCGCGCTCGCCTTGACAAGGAACGCCCATCCCAAAAGTTTGGTAGTCAGTTGACGGAGCGGAAGCGCGCCGTTCTGTGCCCCGACCACCTTCGCGGCGGGCCTCTACGCTCAGGCACAGAATCAGAAACACCGCCCGCGCACCGCTCTCAGATCGCATACTTAAGGCATTCGTCCTTGTCCCAGAGGCCCCAATGCGCGCCCACCTCTCCCTCCTGACCGAGCTTCCACGGCTCGTCGAACGAGGAAAAGTAAAACAGCTTGACGCCCTCGCGCCGGGCCCATTCCTGCACCTCGATGAAGTAGCGCATCGCGTTCTCGACCGAGGGCACGGCATCCGACACCGGCTGACCCTTGCCCGGCCATCCTGTCTCGGCAACGATCACTCGCTTTTCACCGGCAGCGGCCTGCACCAGAGCGTGCATGCGCTTCAGGTACAGCCATGCATGGCCGATGTCGGCACCTTCCCAGAACGGATAGCAGTTCGGTAACACGACGTCGCAGGCCGCGACCAAATCCGGCCGCTCGAGGAACTGGTAGTACGCGTCGACACAGCCTACCGGCACATCCGCTGGCATGGCGGCCCGTACGCGTTGAAGGTAACTCACCAATTCCTGCTCGGGCAGTTCCCCGCGCAGTAGCACCTCATTCCCTACCACCGCGATATCTACCAGGCCCTGGTCTGCCAGTTTCAACAACCCCTGGATTTCTCGTTCGTTGCGTTCGCGATCGGCACCGATCCACGCGCCCACCATGGTCTTGAGTCCGTTGGCGCGGGCAATCCCGGGGATCAACTCGTGGCCGTCGGTGCATGCGAAGCTGCGCACCCAGCGAGTGGTGGGGGCGACGATCTCCATGCGACGCTGGATCTGCTGAGGAGAGAGCACGTCACCTGCGCCCTGCCCCTCGGCATAGGGGCTGAAACAGAGACCGTACACGCGGGCCGAGAGCATTTCCACGAAGTGCACGCGCAACGCGTCGGCCGTCTTGTCGGCCATCGGCGAATTGCTCGGAGACGGCAGGTCTATGCCGCGATCCTTCAAGGATACTCGGGCGCCTGACAGCCGAGAGGACCCGGCAGCGGCCAGCCCCTTGCGCCGCTGGAGTTCGGCATTTACCTCCATGGCGCGCCTTTCGTCCAGGTCGTAGTTGCGCATGATCCACATGGCAAGCAAGGTCCCGAAGATTGGTACACCGGAGTAGAAGAGCCGCAGTCCGTCAACGGCGCCAGCGGGCTGAACGAGGGCACCCGGGGTGAAGGCCACGAATGACATGATGGCTCCACTGAGCAGGCCCGCGACAGCAAAACCCAGCTTCACCATCCACCAGTAGATCGCGCCGAAGATGCCTTCACGCCGCTTGCCAGTGGCCAATTCGTCCAGGTCGCAAACGTCGGCCGTCATCGACATCATGAGCGTGAACAGCCCGCCAATACCGAACGAGAAGAAAGGCAATGCAAACATGAACATCCAGGGCTTGCCGGGTACCATCAGGAACCATAGCAAGATGTAGCCAAGCAGGGAGATGCCCTGCGAAAGCATGAAGGCCAACTTCTTGCCTACCTTGCGCGACATCCAGGCCACCGTCGGTATGACGGCGAACGTGGTGACCAGCGCACCGATGCTGCCAAACAGCGTGGGCCAGATGCCGGCAGCGGCGGTATTGCCGTTAAAGAGGTGATAGACAACGATGAAGAACGAGAACGCCGCCACCGTGTTGAAGGCGTTGAAGATCAGGAAAGTGGCGAAACACAGCTTGCGGAACGGCACGCAGCCAAAAGCCTCCTTGAAGCCGTCCAGCATTTCCTTGAAGCCCAGGCCCACGCTCGCCAGGCTCAGCGGGATGAGGTGGGTGTCATCCTTTGTCGAGCGGCTGGGGAGGAACAGCGCCGGCACCATCGCGAGCAGCATGCACGCCACGCCGACCCAGACTGACAACGTGCGCGCGGCGGAGTCGGCGTTCGGGAACCACTTCGGGTCGTACATCACAACCCAGAACCACGGCGCGATGACCCAGGCCCACTGACCGATCCACTGCGCCACGGCCATGATGCTGGTGCGCTCGTGGAAGTCGTCGCTCATCTCGTAGCCCATGGCCACGTAGGGAATGCTGAACACCGTCAGCCCCGTGAAGAAGATGAGCGACCAGAACAGGAAATAGAGGAAGTTGTAGGTCAGCCCGTCCGCGCGGTGGAGCTGCCACATCGCCACGAAGCCGACGCCCAACATGATGGCACCGATGAACACGTACTGCCGGCGCCGACCCCACTTTGACCTTGTGTTGTCGGAGATGAACCCCATGATCGGGTCGAGGATCGCATCATAGGCCCGCGGCAGAAAGAACAGGATGCCCCACATCCATGTCGGGAAACCCATGTCCTGAACCAGCACCACCATGAAGATGCCGAGCGCCGCCGGGAACATCTGGTTGGCCAGCATGCCCAGTCCGAAGGCGACCTTCTGCCCGAATGGGACCTTGCGGCTGGTGGTAGCGGCGGATGCGGTCATGAGTTGCTTTCTGTTGTGAGATACGCCACATGAATGATCGGCTTCGCCGTCAGCCAGTGGTGGCCGGCGGCATCAGCTCGGGATACCGCGTCTGCATCACGAGCTTGGGCTTGCGGTCCACGGTGAACAGGCCCCAGTGCTTCTCGGGCTCCAGGGGGTCGGGCGAGCCCTTCCAGTTTTCGTCGAAGGCCTCGAACACGAAACACAACAGGCCTTCGGCGCGTGTCCAGTCCATCAGATCCTGGTAATAGATCGCCTGCAACTCTTGCACTGCGTGTTCGGCATGCATGCCGCGGCCGTTGCTGTTGGTGCACCAGCCGGCCTCCGTGATGACCAGCGGCTTGTCAGGGTACAGGCGCGCTACGCTGTGCACGTTGTCCTTGCTGTAGTCGAGCGCTTCGTGAATATGCTTGTACTCCCACACCGGATACGTGTGCAGCGAAATGAAGTCAAGCTCAGCCACCAGATCGCGCAACTTATGCTGCCAAGGCACGTAGTTTTCGCAGAAGGTCACTGGCTGATGCACTGCCGCCTTCACGCGGCGCACGTACTCGATCATCTTCGGTACCGGCACGAAGTGATCGGTCCAGTCGACCGTAGCCTCGTTGCCCACTGCCACGGAGAACACGATCTCGGGATAGCGGTTGGCCAGGGTCACCAGGCGCACAATTTCGGCGTCGTTCTCGGCCTTGTTCGCCTCAAGCTGCTCATCAGTGAAGGTGGCGCCCCAGGGGCACCCGAAGTTGTTCATCTCCGCACCCAGGTAGGCACCCAGCATCACCTGGAAGGGGAGCCGATCCTCGGCAATGACCTGAAGCACGCGGTCCGCGTGTTGACTGCAGTCGTACAGGCGCAACAGCTGCCAGTGCTTGCGCAGAATCGTGAGGTCTTCGCGGATTTCGTCCAGTGAAGGGTAGGCCTGGTCGCCCGGGTTCTGGCCGTCGCGGTAGCCGCTGTAGCAGATGGCGTTGCCCGAGGGCAGTTTCAGCATCGTCATCGGGTCATCCAAACTTGAGCGCGCCGTTCGTGTCCCAGAGGCCCCAGTAGGCACCGACATCGCCTTCGGCGCCCACCTTCCACGATTCGTCAAAAGCTGAAAAGTAGAAGATCTCGATGCCGTCTTCTTCGGCCCAACGGCAGCAGTCGACGAAGTACTGCATTGCCCCTTCACGAGAGGGCACTGCCCCATGGAACGGGCTGCCCTGGTCGGGCCAGCCGGTCTCGCTGATCAGTACGCGCTTGCCCGGCGCCGCAGCGCGCGTGCGCTGCACCATGGACTGCATGTAGGCAAGGGCATGCTCTCGCGCGCATCCTTCCCAGAAGGGGTAACAGTTGGTCATCACGACGTCGCAGGCGGCGGTGATGCGCGGGTGTTTTTCGAACAGGTAGTAGGCATCGACATAGCCCACCGGAACGCCGGGCAGCGCATCCTTGACCCGCTGGATACAGGCGAGCAGTTCGTCCTCGCTCATGTCCTCGCGCAGCAACACTTCGTTGCC